>JBEKUF010000061.1:0-18124 GCA_049515295.1 Verrucomicrobiia bacterium
GGGCTTGCGTCAGGCGTTGTTGTACGAGGCGCTGTATGAATCGGCGAAGACTGGGAAGCCGGTCAAGGTCGAGGCGGAGTAGAAGAACGCCGCCCACCCCGCAAATTGACGCATCCACTGGGCTTTGCTAGACTTGGGATGTGGCCGATACCCTTGTCATCAACGAGATTTTTCACAGCATTCAGGGCGAGAGCTCGTATGCAGGGTTGCCGTGTGTGTTTGTGCGGTTGACGGCGTGCCATCTGCGGTGCACGTGGTGCGACACGGCCTATTCGTTTCACGAAGGCGCGCCGATGAAGCTCAGCGACGTGATCGTGAAGGTGCTCGAGTACAACTGTCCACTGGTCGAGATCACGGGCGGCGAACCGTTGTTGCAGCCGAATACATTTCCATTGATGACGAGGCTGTGCGATCTCGGGAAGATGGTGTTGTTGGAGACAAGCGGGTCGGTGGATGTGTCGCGGGTCGATCCGCGCGTGGTCAAGATCATGGACCTGAAATGCCCCGGCAGCGGCGAGAGCGGGAAGAACCTGTACGACAACATTCGTCATCTCGACAAGAAAGACGAAGTGAAGTTCGTCATTGCCGACCGCGCGGATTATGATTGGGCGCGCGGGGTAATGACCGAGTATCAGTTGGCGAGCGTGTGCAAGGTGTTGTTCTCGCCCGTGTGGGGCACGCTGCCGCTCAAAACGCTTGCGGAATGGATTTTGGCCGATAAACTCCCCGTTCGCATGCAGACCCAGTGGCACAAACACATTTGGGGCTCCGAGGCCCGAGGAGTCTAACACCGTGTCGCTTCGCATCATCGTCAAAGCCGATCAAATCCGAAACTGGATCGAGGAGCGCCGCGGCACGCCTGCGCGCCGGCGGAACACCGACACGGACCTGACCGTGCTGTTCGGAGGCGACAGCCCCGACTCCGCCAAGGCTACGTCGGGCAGGGCTGATTACGAACCCGTCAGCGTCGATGAATTGCTGGAGGCGATGAGGTTTTACCATGTCGTGTTGCTCGTCGATCAGGAGGCGGGAAAGACGTTTCACCGGTTTATCCAACACGGCTAGAGTGATGCCGTCGTTGTGAACGATCTGCTACCATCGCGGAAGACCCGAATCCCCGGCCTGAAGTCGTGCGCGCTGGCGCGTCAGCTTCGCCGATGTGAATCCCGCAATATCACCTACGTGTCCGGGCATTGGCCGATCTTCTGGCAGCGCGCGTCGGGGGCGAACGTATGGGATGTCGATGGCAATCGCTATATTGATCTGACGGCGGCGTTCGGCGTCGCCAGCGTCGGGCACAACAACGGGCGTGTGGTGGCCGCGCTCAGGGCCCAAGCGGGCAAACTGTTGCATGCGATGGGCGATGTCCATCCGAACGAATTGAAGCTGAAACTGGCGCGCGAGTTGGTGGGATTGACGTTCGGGCGGTGGTGTCGCCGCGTTTCGGCAAAATCTCCTGGTCGAGTTGTCTTCGCCAATTCAGGCGCCGAGGCGGTGGAAGTGGCGCTGAAGACGGCGGTGATGCACACGAAACGGGCCGGGGTCATTGCGTTTGAGGGCGCCTATCACGGACTCACCTACGGCGCGCTGGATACGACATGGCGGGCGCACTTCCGTTCGCCGTTCACCAAGCAGCTTGGGCACTTCACGGCGCATGTGCCGTTCGGTCGCGTACCCGACGTGGCCAACATTGAAGACTTTGGCGCGGTCATCGTCGAGCCAATCCAGGGCCGTGGCGGGATGGTCGTTCCGCCGGACGATTTCCTTCCGAAACTGCGCGAGTTCTGCGACGAGCATCGCCTCGTGATGATCTTCGACGAGATCTACTCGGGCTTCTGTCGCGCGGGGCGATGGTTTGCTTGCGAACATTGGGGTGTGACCCCCGATGTGGTGTGTGTTGGGAAAGCGTTGGCAGGTGGGCTGCCGATTTCGGCGTGCATTGGACGCGCGGAAGTGATGGACAGTTGGCCGGAGTCGCAAGGCGAAGCGATCCACACGAGCACGTTCCTCGGCAACCCGCTCGGCTGTGCCGCGGCGCTTGCATCGATCCACGAGATGAAACGGATGAAGCTGGATAAACGCAGCCGAGAACTTGGCAAGTGGCTTGCATCGCGACTGGCGAAGATCGGCAAGGTTCGGGGCAAAGGTCTGATGCTGGGCTTGGAAGTGGGTGACGCGGTCCCGCTTGCCGAGAAACTTCTGCAGCGCGGCATTCTCGCCCTGCCCGAAGGCGACCACAACGAAATCCTCGGCTTGACCCCTCCCCTGGTGATCACGAAGCGGCAACTGGAGTATTGCGGTGGGGAATTGACCAAACTGATTTCGACGCGTTGATGTGGCAAACATGGATCAGACCGCTCTCGATCTACAGCAGCGCATCCTTGCGGTGATTGCGCGCGGGGTGGCGCAGGCGACGACGGATGAGGAATTCGACGGACTCGCGCGCGAGGTGTTCGTTTTTCAATACGAGCGGTGTGCGCCGTATCGAGCGTATTGCGACCGCTTGAAGTTGACCCCGCAGACGGTGACGCACTGGAAGCAGATTCCCGCCGTGCCGACGAGCGCGTTCAAGAGTTTCACACTGACGTGTTTTCCGGCCGAGGAAGCGGTGGCGGAATTTCACACGAGCGGGACGACGCGGGAGAAGGCCGGGAAACATTATCTCCGTACGCTGGATTTGTACGAGGCGGCGATTCGACCGAATTTCGCGGCGTATTTGGTTCCGGACGACGCGCGGTTGCCGATGATGGTGTTAATGCCCTCGCCGCAGGAAGCGCCGCATTCCTCGCTGTCGCACATGATGGGGGTGGTCACTCGCGAGTTCGGCACAGAGAACAGCGAGTTCTATGTGGAAGACGGACTGCTGCACGTCGAGCGCGTGGTGCGTGATCTGTCCGAGGCGCAACTGGCGCATCGGCCGGTCTTTCTGCTCGGGACGGCGTTCGCTTTTGTCCATCTGCTCGACCATCTGACCCGGCAGGGTTTGAAATTTGAGGTGGCAGAGGGGAGCCGGGTGATGGAAACGGGAGGGTTCAAGGGGCGGTCGCGCGAGATGCCGAAAGCGGAATTGTACGGGCTGATCGAGCGGCTCATCGGCGTTCCGAAGGCGCGTATCGTCAACGAGTACGGCATGACCGAGTTGAGCACGCAATTCTACGATGACAGCCTGCGAGTCAACCATCAGACGGATCGCAAAGCGGCTCCCCCGTGGGCGCGAGTGGTCATCATCGACCCGAATACTGGCAGGGAGTCTGCTGAGATGGGACGTGGTCTGGTGCGTGTCTATGATTTGGCGAACATGTGGAGTATCCTGTGTGTGCAGACGGAAGACCTGGGGGTCAGGCGAGATCCAGAGCGAATTGACGACCACAAGCGGGACGCTCGCCGTACCAGCGGAAGGGAAGGGGCAACGACGGCAAGCAGGGACGCTTGCCCCACCGGGGAAAAGGCTCGGGCGGATGGTTTTGAAGTCGTTGGACGGGCGGCGGGTGCGGAAGTGCGCGGGTGTTCGTTGACTGCGGAAGATTTGCAATTGGAATGAGCGCGACCATTGAACAAATTCGCGAGGCGATAGGCCGGACGCGTGAGGCGCGGGAGCGCGTGTGGCAGCACCGCACCACAGACGCGGTGATCACGGCGTTGGCGCAGGCGGCGAAGAACTGGCTCGACCCGAAGAGTCCGTGGCGGAAGCGCGCGGTCGAACAGGCGACGGCCCCGACGGGTTTTTCCGAAGCGATGGTGAATGAGGCCATCGATCTCACGTTTGGCGCGATCACCTACGAGTCGCTGGGCGAACTGCTCGACCGCGAATTGGGCAACCGCCGCGTGCTCGACGAATTCTGCCTGCGTGGCCGTGCGCAAACGCGGGCCATGGGGCCGCGCCTGATCGCACATTTTCTGGCAGGCAATGTTCCTGCGCCCGGCATCGTGAGCATGTGCTGCGGGTGGTTGCTGCGTTCGGCGAACCTGGTGAAGGTGTCGACGCACGATCCCGTGTTCCCCACCCTGTTTCTGGAATCGGTGCGCGAAGTGGACGCGGAACTGGCCGATTGTGTCGCGACACTGGATTGGCCACGGGGCGAACTGGCGTTGACGCAAACGGCCGTCGGCGACGCCGACGCGGTGATTGCGTACGGCGACGATCATACGGTGTCGGCGTTGCGGCAACTGGCGCCGGCGGCGGCGAAGTTTCTCGGTTACGGCCACAAGATCAGTTTTGCCGTGGTGGCGAAAGAGGCGATGACCGAGGAGAACCTTCCGCAATTGGCGCAGGCGGCAGCGTTCGATGCGTCCGTGTACGACCAGCAGGGTTGTCTCTCGCCGCACGTGTTTTACGTGGAGGAACGGGGACAATTGGGACCGCGCAAGTTCGCCGCGGCATTGGCGGACGCGATGGCCGCGTATCAGGCGCGTGTGCCGCGCGGTCAGCTATCCGTGGAGGAAGCGGCGGAGGTCGTGAAATTCCGGACTGGTTATGAATTTGCGGCAGCCTCAGACCGTCGGATTGGGGTCTGGGCGAGTCCGTCGGGCACTGATTACGCGGTGATTTACGACGACAGCCCGGCGTTCGTGGCGTCGTGCCTGAACCGGATTGTGTTTGTGAAGCCGACGGACGGGTACAAGCGCGTGCTGGATGCGATCCAGAAATTCGCGTCAAGCATCTCGACGGTCGGCATCGCGCCGATGAACGAGCGGGCGCTGGCGTTTGCCAACGATTTGGCGCGGATGGGCGTGCACCGCGTCTGCCCGATCGGCCAGATGCAACGTCCCCCGCTCACGTGGCATCATGATGGCCGGCCGAATCTGGCGGACTTGGTGACTTGGACGGACCTCGGGTAGCACGAATTTCACGAAGCAGACACGACGGGCGGGAAGTTTTCACGGCAAAGGAATGAAGAAGTAGCGGTTCGCTACCTGGCGAGGCCGGTCTTGTGCGCCGTGGCGGTATAGTTGAGCGAGCGATCCGTTGCGAACCCCCAATCGCCCGCAAGAACCACCACGGATATGGTTACGGTTGTGGCGGGGTTCGTGGTCGTGGCATCGGTCAGGCCATAAGAGGCCCAGAGGGTCTGCCAGTCACCATGACGCAGGTGCGCTTTTAGCGTCCAACCCGTATGCTTATTGAAGCTCAACCGAGCAGTGTCGGGCGCGTTGATTCCCAGCCCGTTCTTGTTGAGAGTGAACTGTACCACGGCGTCGCCAATGTCCACGACCAGCGTCTGGCCGAGAGGGCGGAATCCCGCGTCCATATCCAGCGTAGCGGTCAGAGTGGCGCTGTCGGAGTTCGTCCTGGCGAAGTCCGATTTCAGTTGTAGTTTCGCGACCGGCATCTCGCAAGCCACGGCGGCGTCGAGATTGCTGGTCACAGAAGCGTAGCCGTTACTGACAGTTACGCTGGCGACGTACGGCCCGCAATTGGTGCTGTAGACGTGCGAGGCCGTGGGCAGTGACGAGGTCGCGTTGGTGATGTCGTCGCCAAACTGCCATTGATAACCGAGCGTCAGGCCTTGCGGGTCTGTAGCCGTCACCGTGAAGAAGTTAGTCGCGTCCACCACGACCACAGCGTGATTGCCGATTTGCAGCAGCGCATTCGTCACCGCTGGAGTGGACTTGATGATCGGCGCCAACGCCTGAGAAACGGTGATGTAGCCGGGGCGGGTCAGTGAATTCGTGGCGGCCGGCCCTTGAGCGGTCAGGGTGACACTGAAGGTCGACGCGTTGGTGTAGGTGTGGGTCGGCTTGGTCTCGGTGCTGGTGGCTCCATCGCCGAAATCCCAGACCACAGCGGTGATCAAGCCGGTGGAATAGTTGGCGAACGTGACAGGGAGAGGCGCGATCCCCGCCGTTGGCGACGCGGTGAACTGCGCGTACGGCGGAGGCGCATGCACGGTGAACGTCGTGGCGCAGGACGAGGAGTTGCCGGAAGCGTCTGTGACGGTGATCACAACTTTTGTCGCGCCGACGCCCACCATTGATCCGGCGGGAGGCGACTGCGTCCTGAGCAGCGCGTTGCTGGCCGTGCAGTTGTCTGTCGCCCGGACGCTGGCGGTGAAATCCGGCACCGCTGCCTGCCCGGCACCGTTGGCCGGAGCCGTGACGGGCGGAGCGCAGGCGATCAACGTCGGCGGCGTCGTGTCGACAACGTCGATCAACGCGGTTTCGGTCAACGTATTGGAGCCACCGGAACCGCGCACAGTCAGGCTCACGGAATACGGTCCGCCACAGGTGTAGGCGTGCACCAGGGTTGTTGTGGCGACATTCGTCACGGTCTCATCCCCCAGGTTCCAAAGGCGGTTGGTGATTGTGCCGGTGGAGGTATCGGTGAAGGTCACAACCAATGGTGACGAACCGTTGGTGGGCACAGCACTGAAGCGGGCGGCAGGACCGGTCAGGCCACTGCCAGTGACGGGGTTGGTCGAGTTGCCACCGTTGGACACGAAGATGACGTTGCCGGAGAAACTCTTTGCCGAGGACGGCGTGAAATTGATCACGACATTGGTGGAACCGAAGGCCGGGAGGTTGTACGAAGCGCCGGAACCGATGGCAAAGCCCGCGGCGGTGATCGTCGCCGTGCCGCTGAGCGCCATGCCGCCGGAGTTGGTCACCAGGAAACTCGCCTGCACCGTCGTTCCGACCGTGGCCGAACCGAGGCTCTGGGTGAACGGACTGACGCCGAGTTGAGCCGGTGTGACGGCTGCGCCGGTGACTGTGTTGGACCAAAGGCCGGTGTTACCGGTGAATACGAACGCGTTGCTGTAGCTGCCCGCGGATGTGGGGCTGAAACTCACGGTGACCGTGCCGGTTCGTCCTGCGGCCACGGCGAACGGATTTCCACTGGCGATACCGAACGGAACTCCACCGGAGGCGAGCGCAACCGTGCCGGTTAGCATGGCCTCGGTATTGTTGATGACGGAAAACGCCTGATTGCTGGTTTGGCCGACCACGAGCGTTCCGAAGTCGAGACTGCCCGGGCGGACGACAAACGGCGGTGGATCAAGGATGGTGGTAATGACCGTAGCCGTATTGTTCGATGAGACGGGATCGGCAGTGAGCGCGGTCACGACGGCGAGATTGGTGAGCGAGCCCGGGACATTGGGCACGGCGCTGATGGTGACGGTGGCGACCGCGTTGCTGGCGAGGCTGCCGAGGCTGCACGTGACGACGCCGGCCACATTCGTGCAAGTCCCCTGACTGGCGGAGACGGAGTTGAACGTGACAGTGGCTGGCAGGGCATCGGTGACAACGACCCCGGTAGCGGTGGCCGGACCGTTGTTGGTGACCGTGAGCGTGTAGGTCAGAGTGAGACCGGCGGCGACGGGATTGGGCGAGGCGGATTCCGTGAGTACGAGATCGGTGGCGAGACTGATGAGGGCATTCATCAGGTTCTGACCCTTGGGAGAACCCCAGCCGGTGCACAGGTCGTAGCCGGTTGCGGCGAAGAATTCTATGGGGCTGCTGCTGTTGGTGTTGTTGCCGGTGGTGATGTCGTGAAAGTTGTTCGTGTAGCTGGAACTATTGCCGATCGAGTAGACAGCAGGATTGATAAATCCAACGATCGAGCGGCCATTGGCGGTGGCCTGCTGGTTGACCAGCGCCGTAAACGCCGCCCACAACGGCGCGGCGCAACTGGTGCCGCCGAAGTCGCCCGTTTGGCCGTTGTTGTAAATGACATAGATGTTATCAGCGGTCAGCGCGACATCGGGAACGTTGCGCATGGTCGTCGAGCCCTGGTTGGCGGACATGCTGGTGCCCAGCTGCCAGGCGGGGATCGCGTAGGACGTGCTGATTCCGCCGCTGCTGGCATCGGGCTGACTGGGCATCCAGTTCCACACAACTTCCGACGACCAGGATCCGCCGGGTCCGGTTGTGGTCAGGGTTGTCCCCCCGACAACGGTGATATACGGGTCGTCCGCCGGATAACTGGCCGACAAGATGGAGCCGGAATAGGCGCCGGTGTCGCCGGAGGATTGGAAGAATGACTGGCCCTGGACGGCCATCTCTTGAAAAAGCTGATCGGTGGTGGCATTGACGCCCCCGCTCCAGGTCCATGACGAACTAAGTTGGTGGGCGAGATTGTCCGTGGCCATGCGGCTGAGGATGTCGTTGGGAAACCCGCGAGGGCCGGCCTCATACACGATCACTTTGGATAGTCCCGGCGCCATGGCGATGGCCATTTCAATATCCAGCGACACCTCGTCGTTGTTGGAGCCAGCACGACCACGAAATCCGTCCAGCAACACATTTGTCAACGTAACACTGAGAAGGCTGGCCTGTCCTTCGTAGGAGGCGATGTCACTGGCGTAGTATCCGTCAAACTCCAACAGGCCCACGGCCTGGCCAGCACCCGTGAGGGATACGCCGGGAACGTATGCCGCGCGAAAATCGGACCCGATAAAGGTACCGCCAAGCCCCGAGCCAGCGGCAGGCAGTGCGTTCGTCCGTTGTTGGATGGGCCGCGGTTTGAGATTCATCGGATGGGGGAGGATGTAGTTGTCCAATCCACTGATGTCCAGCACGGGAACAACGAGTTCGAGGGACGGTTCGACGTCCGGCGCATAGAACGTGCGGGCTTCCGTCGGATGTCGGTAGATGCGCATGGTCACATGAAAGGTCTTTTCGATGTCGGCGACCGATGCGTTCACGTCCAACAGGATCCGGTTGGGATGAGTGGCGATCACTTGGAACCCGTTTGACCTGGCGAACTCGATGAGGGCCTGGTAGTCATGGGGCGTAGGCCCAAACATTTCGGTAAACTGCTCGGGGGTCAGGTAGTGACGGTATTTGGGGCTGGTCGGGTCGTAAATCTGGCCGAGTAACTGGCTGAGGGCTTGCTGATTGCGCAGCGGCAACCCGATCGCCAGATTCAAGCGGTTGCCGCGGGGAAGTTGGCCGATGGCTGGGAGCTTGAAGGCGGCTACGGCGCACGGTACGTGACCGTGCAGAACCTGGGTTTCGGCTGCTCGAACACCGCCGGCGAGGAAGACGACGGCGGCACCGGCGGCGATGAAATGATCCCGAACACGAGCACGACAAATCAAAGTCTTGTCAATGAAGAGTCGATGGGAACGCGACATGGGGGCGCTACGCTGTCGCTCCCCATGTTTCAAATCGGGATTTCGAGGCATGACAGAAGGTTTGCCCGTAAAAATAGCACCAGTCGTGCCAGTGTTTTATTTGTAAGTCACGCGGGGATAATGGCTTACAGTGCGGCGGCGGGCGGGCGGGAAATCGATGGCAGTGAGAGTAGGCTAGAGCCTGAGATTGCCACGTCCTACCATCGAGCCGCGTCGAGGTCGTGGCGCAAGAGGGCTGCCACTTACTGGCTGGCTTGCAGTCGCGCGCGCGCGTTTTGCGCTTGGGTGAAATCGGGTTTGATCCGCAGGGCCTGCTCGTAGTGGCTGATGGCCTCCTGCGTGCGGCCCAGTTTCTCCAACGCGAGTCCCAGGTTGCAGTGCGCCTCGGCGTCATCGGGTTGGATCCGTAACGCTTGCTCGTAGTGGTCGATGGCCTCCGGAAACCTGCCCCGTTTCTGCAAGGCGAGCCCCAAATTGTAGTGCGCGTCGGCAAGATCGGGGTTGACCCGTAGCGCCTGCTCCCATTGCTCCATCGCCTCCCGCAGCCTGCCCTGTTGAGCCAAGGCGAGCCCCAGGTTGTTATACCCGTCGGCGTAATCGGGCTTGATGCGCAACGCTAGCTGGTCTTGTTCGATCGCCTCCGGGACCTTGCCGGCTTGGAGCAACGCATACCCCAGGCCGTTGTGCGCCTCGGCGAGATCGGGCCTGATCTGCAGCGCCTGTTCGTAGTGGCTGATCGCCTCCTGTACCTTGCCCGACTGAAGCAAAGCATTCCCCAGATTGTTGTGTGCCTTGGCAAGGTCTGGATTGATTCGCAGCGCCTGCTCGTAGTGGCCGATGGCCTCCTGCGTGCGGCCCAGTCGAAAGAGGGTGTTGCCCAAATTGTTGTGCGTTTCGGCGTAGTCGGGTTGGATCCGTAACGCTTGCTCGTAGTGGCCCATCGCCTCCTGCCGCCTGCCCAGTTGGACCAAGGCATTCCCAAGGTTGTTGAGCGCCCGAGGGTTGTCGGGACGCTTGTCCACCGTGTCCTGCCAAATGGTCAACGCCGAGTAGTAGTCCCGATTGCGTTGGATCGTCAGGAAGGCGAGCAGCACCGCCACGGACCCGCCCGCAATGCATCCGAGCACAACTCCTTGCTGCTTGTGGAACAGCCGTTTCCCGAGCGCAACCGCGCCGACCACGGCTATCGTGACCACGGCTGCCAATGGCAGGTACATCCGGTATTCCGCCATCGGTGACCCTCCAATCGGCACCACGCTGGAGGTGGGGGCCAGAATCACGAAGAACCACGCCCCAACAAACCCGATGGCTGGGTGCCGCTTCAGCGCGAACAAAACACCGGTTACCAGGACCGCCAGAATCAGGGCGTACGGTGCCGCCGCCAAGAGCCCTATCGGCACATACTCCCCGTAGTCAAAAATCAGCGGATGCGGCCAAACGGCCAGCCGGAGGTACTGCACAACCGCTGGACATTCCGTCAGCGCATAACCGCGCCACGTAACCCCCCAGCCATAGCCGACATCGCGGTTGTGGAAACCGGCCATCAAATACCCGAGCCACAGCCAACTGCTGGCCAACCCCAGATACAGGCGCCAGTGTCGAGTCCATGCTTCCCGAAAGCCCCCGCTGATAAATGCCCTGTCGTACAGCAGCACCATCAACGGAGCCGTCACCATCACTTCCTTGGTCCCCACGCCCAGATAACAGGCAGCCACGGACAGGCTGAACCATCCGAGTGATCTCCGTGATTCCGCACCGCGAATGAAGCCATACAGGCTCAGCAGATAGAACAACCCCATCAACGACTCGCACCGCTGCCAGATGTACGTCACGGCTTCGGTCTGCAGCGGATGAACCGTCCAGAGCACCGCCACCGCCAGGGCTGCCCACTCCGCCGACGCGCCGAATCGTTCCCGCAACCCTGGCCGCAAGAGCGTCCGTCGCACGATGCCATACAGCGTCAGTGCCGCCAGAACATGCACGGCCAGATTGAACACGTGATACCCCCAAACGGCCAAGCCTCCCAACGCGTAGTTAACGGCCAGGGAGAAATTGACGATGGGGCGCCCCTCCACAAACGACTTGGCGGAGGGCAACAGCGCATCCCCAATCGGCCACAAGTGACGGATGTGCGGATTCTCGAGGACGTAAGGCAGGTCGTCCAAAATGAATGGCCCCTGAAAGCTGTTGTAATACGCCCCAATGCCGGCGGCGATGATCAACACGGGGATGAACTGACGCAGTTTCAACAGTCGACGAGTTTATCCCAACTTGCCACGCGCGACCAGCCCCGACTTCGGAAGTCGGCGCCAAATCTACGAAGTGAAGATCACGCAAGCGGGCGTGGAAAAATCGCGCTTTCCGAGGAAAACGCGGGAAGCCTGAAAGTCGGCTTTATCACAGTCTGAGCTTGCCTGCGGCGAGCAATTCGACCGTTTGCCGGTGGCCTTGCTCTGCTTCGGATCGTTCGACGTACTCGCGTTCGAATAGAGGGTTACGGAGTGATTTCACTCCGGCGGTGTAGCCGGTCAGAACACCGCGGCAGGAGAAGACCTGGGTAAGGAACCACGGGGGCGGTGGCGTGCCCGTTCCTTCCGCGAGCCTGACCATTTTGTCGCGCCATTGGAGGTCGGTTTCCACGGTGGAAACGCGGAAATACCTTCCCGGCCACCAACTGGCCACCACGGTTGCGAACAGCACGGGATGAGCACAGGGCCGTTCGGAAATCCAGCGGGCTCGCATAAGTAAAAAACAATCTAGCAAGCGACCGGTGCGCGGGCAAGGCGGATGCACATGAGTGTTCACGACGAAGGCGCGAAGGTCACGAAGCGTGTCCAGGGATTTTAACCGCGAATGGACACGAATGGACGTGAATAGCACGGATGAGGCGGGGCCGCGTGACGCCGGGACGACGAACGCGGGCTTCGCCGAGCAGCGAGGACGGCTGGGGATATTACGCAAAGGAGAGGCCGTGCTGGCCTCTCCTTCGCCAGGCCTTCAAGAGAACCGAAGCCCTGTATCTGTTGAGTCGTCGTCTCCGACCTAGTGGGCCCTGACGCTCTCCTGAGCCTGTGTCGGCAGACCAAACGCGTGTTCGACGTCGATCTGGAAGTATTCGTTCCGGGCCGCCGGCGTTGTCAGCGGATCGAGGAACCGCTTCAGGTTCTCCAGGGAATCGGCTTCCCATAGACAATGGGCGCGGCGACCGTCCGCGCCGGGCAGATAGGAGATCCCCCTGAGGCCTTTCGGCAGGCGTCCCTGCTCGACCATCGGGCCGATCTTGCTGGTGGCTTCCTCCCACTTTTTGGGATCGGTGATGTTGTGATGAATCGCGACGAACATGATGCACACTCCTTCGGTTAAGGTTGACTGACTGCGACCCTCGGACGCCAAAAAAATAGCACATAACGGCCATTGTGCAATCCGGGCGAGAGATGTTTTTTGCATAGGAAGAAAACCGAGCCTGGCGTCGTGTTGACGTTGGATCGGCCGCCGTGAGAAATTGTCGGTTTGTTGACTTGATTCTCAGGCTCGGCGGATTCAGGGTTGGGGCTTGAAGCATCCGAACACGCTGGCAATATGAAATCAAAACAACTTGCGAACGTCTTAATCAAGATTATCGGGCTTTACGTTTGTCTGTGCGCAATCCCGGGCTTGGTTTGTGGAATTGCTGTTGTATTTGCACGGGCTGTTGGGGCGCCTCAAGGGAATGACGCAATTGCTTACGTTTTGCCCGAGGCGATTGGGGCAGTGATACAATTGGTGGTCGGTGTAATTCTTGTCGCCAAAAGCCGGAACCTCGCGGAGTTCTGGTTCAAGAATGAAGATGAGTAGTCAAATATAGCGCCAGATTCAAGCTGACCGGCTACCGTCGCTGGTAAAGCGTTGCGCCCTTCGACGTTTCCGGTCATACTGGTCTGAGGCGAGGAGAGACCATGGAACAGCCACTGAGAAGAGTCAAAATTCCTCCGGCGAATCTGCGGGAATGGGTCGAATTCTACTGGTTGCTGATCGTCGATCCGACGTTTCAAAAGTCCGCCGATAAACGCAAAGCCTACTTCGAATACCGGATCGGGAAGATCTACGACTGTCCCTGCCGCTGACGGTCCTCCGCGACGGAGCGTAGGACAGGAGCCAGAAGACAGAATTCAGGAGCCAGAAGGTGGAAGGTCCCCTGCCCTGTCAGGGGCGCGAACAGGCGACCCGCTCTGAGGGGTTCACCTCCAAGGAATTGGTTTGCTTTCCAACAAAAGGTGGGCGTATAGAACCGCCTGTCATCCTGTTAGGGGCCTCTTGTCTACGGCCTGCCTTACGAACGTAGAAAGGATCGGTTCCAGCCATGTACAAGATCATTGGTGCAGACGGCAAGGAATACGGCCCGGCCACTGCGGATCAAATCCGCCTGTGGATGGCCAGCGGCAGCGTGAACCTCGAAACGCGGACGCAAGCTGAAGGAACAACCGAATGGAAACCGCTCCGGGACTTTCCGGAGCTTGCGGCGGCAATTCCCACTGTTCCACCGGCACCGTTCCCGCCGCCCATACCTCCGCCGGCTGCGGTGCATCAGCTAACAAGATTTCCGGTGGCAGCGGTTATCATTCTGCATTATGTCACGTGCGGCATCTTCGGCATGGTCTGGCTGAACCTGATGCACGGCAAGCTTCCACGAGTCCGGCCTGATGACCCGACGGCGGGCAGGGCCGTCGGCTTCTGTTTCATTCCGTTCTTCAATCTCTACTGGATGTTCTTTACCTTCCGCCGTTTGTGCTTACGCGTCGACGAACAGCGAAGTCTCTATGGTCTTCCACCGAGCAATCTGAGAGGCCTCGCCACGACGGCGTGCGTCTTCCAGGTTATTCCGTACATCAACTTACTGCTCGGCCTTACCATCATGTTTCCGATTTTCCTCGGGATGATGCAATCGAGCGTCAACCAGCTCGCGGTGACGAGCGCGACGACCCAGCCTCGGGGGACCCTGCCCAGCGCGGGGGCTGCGCCCGCCATGCCGGGGGTGGCAATTGCCGCGATTGTGTTCGCTTGTGTGCTGCCTTTCATCGCCATCATCGGGATACTTGCGGCGATGCTGTTGCCCGCGTTGAACCAGGCGCATGAAAGGGCCCATCGAGCCAATTGCATGAGCAATGAAAAGCAGATACTCCTCGCGATTGCGATGTATGCGGATAATAACGGTGGACGGTGTCCCATGGATTCCGCGAAACCGACGCTCGTGGGAAGCATGCAACTGCTGAGCAATGTTGTACCGACCGCAAAGATATTCTTCTGTCCCAAGGATTCTCGCCCGGGCGCGCGGCCGGAAGAAGATTTCCGTAAATTGACCCGGTTGAATATCAGCTATTCGTACGTGCCCAATCTGCGATGGCAGGATATGCCCGACTCCCCTGTGGTTCTGGATCGGATCTACACCACGACGAAAGGCAGCCCGTGGGAAAGCACTGGAAATCACCGATCGGCTGGCGGCAACATTGGTTTTATTGACGGCCATGTCGGTTGGTATCATACGTTGCCCTGCCCGCTCAAAGACAAAGATGGCAACGAAGTTGTCCTGAGTCCGTGACGCAGTTACCGCGGCATGTATTGCGGGTGTTTGGGGGACGCGGCCTTGCTCGGAGCGGGGTAAAGGGCGAGCCACAGATCGACACGGATGGCACGGATGAGGCGCGGCAGGCGATCCGGTGAGCGGAGGGGAAAGTGGCGGCACGAGGGGCGCCGGAGATTTTCTGTGCATTGTGAACCCTAGATGCATCAATTCAAATGTTTTATGATGAGACCTGACCCCGGTTTCTGCTGACTTTGGGCAACACGCCCATGAGACCTGACCCCGGTTTCCTGAAGGTATCTGAATACGTGCGTCGATTGTCCGCTGAGGCAGAGGGGTCTTGGGGAAAAATGTGAAGGGAGAGCTTACTGAGCGTTATGTTTTTCCGGCGGTTAGAAGCTTTAATTCGTGGACGTGAGCTTCCAATTGCCGAATCTTGGCGTAAACGGCCTGTAATTCCTTGGCCTCTGGCGGTTGTTGCCCTGTGAGGCGGAATCTGCAGTCAACGGTACCACCCTTATCCAAAAACTGGAATAGATCCTTAATGGAGATCTGAAGCGCTTTGTTGGTTTCGCCGTCCGTTGTTTTCGCTTTGTTGATCTCTGCGATGACCTGTTGAGCAATCTGGGACAAGTTGTTCTCTATAAATGTATCGGCTTCTTTGTCCAAGTCCTTCTCGATTTGTTTGTTTGTCAAATCCAGTTGTTTAATTTCGCGACTGGCTTTACGAAGTTCATAAAGGCGCTCGATCAGGTCAAGTATTTTGTTGGATGCGGAGCCGATTGCCTTAATGAGTAGGTAAAGGGCGGAGATTTCGATAACAATCGAGCCTTGTTGAATTGACAGAATCTTGGCTTGATCCGCGTTGGTGTCTGTGAGGAGACCGAAGCTACGAATAATATTCCACCACTCGTTGGTGTAAGCTTTCCATTCGGCTACGGAGTTTATGCTCGCTCTTTCCTTAAACGTAATCTGCAAGATGGCATGACCTTCTTCGATATCATTTTCTATTTGTGGAACGTCAATGGGGTCGAGCACTTTAAGAATATCGGTAACGGTGGAAGCAAGGCGGTCGTAGTTCGACTTGATGACGTTGAGGGCGTTCACGGCACCCATGGGATCAAGGTTGTGCTCGGCAAAAAGTTGATTGATTTTCTCAACGCCGGTGTCTGCTAACAAGTCGGTGTCAATGAAGGTCTTAAGTAAGTGGCGCTCGTTTAGGGTCAGACGCTCTGGTCTAATAGCCTTGATTGCATTGATCAGGGCGGACTTCTGCTCGGTAATTGGTTGTTGCTGCCGTAATTGGGGTTGGGGGTGTTGGGGGTTAGCTTGGGCATTCCTTCCGATCACGCTGATTAGGTCGTTGAATAGGGCGGGAATTTTTGGTGCGATTACTGTGTCCTGAACAAACTGTGCGGTGCGCTTTAACTCGGAGATTCGCATGAGTGTTTCTCCTGATGTGTTGGTGAGAAATGAGACTATCACCAGGGGACTAGGAACGCAACGTGGAAAGGGGGTAGTGCGACCGGGGGAGCGACCTCAGAGATTCGAGGGCGCAAATAGGGAATCCCTGCTAAGGGTGTGGGCTGTCGAAGCCCACAGTGTTCAAGGAGGTGGCGTTATGGGGCGTCGCGGCTGCGACCCGTACCGGTCGAGGGTGCGGATAGTTGTCACTCTACTTGTCACTCCTCATGGAAAAATGAGTCGATTCAGGATGACGTGAGAAAAGGTGCAACGGCGATGAATGCATTGAGTTTGCTGCTGTAGATGACAACAGATGAAGTGAGGCGAGACCAGCGAAAATAGCCGTTTCGTCTTATGAGTCCCCTGCTCTACCCCGACCGTCATCGGGCGGGACGCCCCCGTGCGCAAGTATTATCGTTTCCTGATTGACTTGATATCGCATTATGATATACTGGCTGCACCATGAAAAAGACGATGTCGGTAGAACAGATTGAGGCGAATCGGGCGAACGCGCGCAAGTCGACCGGTCCGAAAACGGCGTGGGGCAAGGCGAATTCACGGTGGAACGCGCTGAGGCGGGGCGTCCTGGCGCGGGAAGTCGTGCTCCAGGGGGAGACGGACGGCGAACAGGTGAGCGGGTTTCAGGCGGTGCATCGGGAGTTTTGGGAGCATTTGGAGCCTGTGGGGCCGATTGAAGAGGTGTTGGTGGAACGGATGGTGACGGCCTACTGGCGGTTGCACCGGGTGCTGGTGGCGGAACGGGGTCAGATTGTCAGCCGGCGGAGCGAGATGAAATGGCGAGTCGGCAGACTGGGGGGAGCGAGCACGGCCGATTTGACGAAGGCGATGGATGTGCTGCGGCGGGTACGAGGGGGCGTGGAGAAGGACGGCGAACTGAGCGAAGCTGCATTGGAGCCGGTGAGCCAGGGGTTTGGAGCGGGGCCGAATCCTGTACAGACGGCGCTACAGAGGGTGTGGGAGGATTCGTTACATAACCCGGAGAGTCTACTCACGGCTGAGGAGTTGGCGGGATTTACCGCGGAGGCAAGGGCGGACGCGTTGCGGGCCGGGCGGCGGGAACGGATGTTGACATTCATCGACCGAGAAGTGACGCGGTACGAATGGGAGCTGACGGAGACGCGGAAGCAGGAGGCGAGAGAAGTGGAAGCGCGTCGGGACGCGTCGTTTTTGCCGTCGCGGGATGCGTTGGACAACATTTGGCGGTACGAGACCATGTTGGAGCGGCAGTTTTACCGCGCGATGAACCAGTTGGAGCGGTTGCAGCGAGCGCGTCGGGGGGAAGTTGTGCCGCCGCCGCTGACGATGGAGGTATCGGGAGGATAGGCGGGGCGGTCCGCGAGGGTTGGTACTGTGAAAAAAGCAAAAATCGTAAAACGAACCCAAGTTTATTCAAGCCGGCGTGGAAATTTGTCCGGACGAAAGCCAAAAACGAACCCAAGTTGCGGCCGCGGATACGACGGGGCCGCGTTTGCGAGCTGGGCACGACATGCTCGCGTCTCGGCGGCTGGTGCCGCCTTCGGCTCCGTCGGACTCGGCTTGAGGGTATGAGGCAGGCTTGGGAGCCTGTTTGGAGGATGGATTGTGAATTGACGAAATCAGGCACTCAACTTCAAGAAGTTGGAAAGTATACGTTTGCCTTCTTGCGTGAGGATGGATTCGGGATGGAATTGGACGCCCCAGATGGGGAATTGTTTGTGGCGGAGGCCCATGATTTCGCCTTCGGGTTTGGTTTCGGCGGTGATCTCGAGGGTATCGGGCAGCGTGTCGCGTTTGACGAGGAGCGAGTGATAGCGGGTGGCGGTGAACGGGTTGGGCATGCCCTCGAACAGGTCGCGGCCATTGTGGTAAATGGGCGAAGTCTTGCCGTGCATGAGGCGATCGGCGCGGACGACTTCGCCGCCGAAGACGTGGCCCATGCATTGGTGGCCGAGGCAGACGCCGAAGGTGGGCGTGGTCGGGCCGAAGGTTGTGATGATGTCGTTGGACAAGCCGGATTCGCGGGGCGAAC
>JBEKUF010000062.1:0-17979 GCA_049515295.1 Verrucomicrobiia bacterium
CGTCGGCCTTGACCACGCCATCCGCCGACGCGGCGACGGCGTAGAAGCGCGGGTGGACCACCACCCCCGAAATCTTGATCTTGTCATGGATGAACTTCGCCACGGCCCTGGCCGCGGTTTCTCCCTCGTGGGGTCCCTGGAAGCCGAGCACCTCGCCGATCTCGAACGACTCTTTTTCGTTCAGGCCGAGGTACACATCGGAGTACTTCTGGAACCTGCCGATCAAGTCAAGGGCGTGCCGGATGTCCGCGGGTTTGCGCTTTTCGGGGTCGGCGAGGTCGAAAAAGAATGTGTGGCGCGGGTGCGCGGGCATTTGGGGACAGATTTCCGCGAGGACGTGTTCCCAGATGTCGCTCATGTGCGGCAGCATGGTCCAGTTCTGCAACCCCACCAGGTCCGCATTGGCGAAACAGTCGGCCAGCGTCTTGTGGCCGATACGCTCGACGAGATTGGGCCAGTTCACGTCGCCCAACGACGCGTGCTTGCCCATCATGATTTTGCCATCGTCGAATTCCAGCGCATCGGTGCGTCCGGGTTCGGCGATACTGTAAACCGTGGCGCGCTTGGCTAATTCCACGAAGACGGGGTGGATGTTGGGATAACCGAGACTGCCGATATAGGTCACCTGGGCGCTCAACGCAGCCAGCGCGTTGGCCATGATCGGGCCATTGCCGCCGAGCTTGACGCGTTCGACCACCAACTCGGCGTTTGTGCTCTTGCCCGCCGCGGCGCTGATCCGCGCCGCGAACGCCGTAAGTGTGGGCACGCGCGTGAATTTTTCCTCGGTCTCGCGTTTGTCCACGACGCAGATGATTTCGTCCACGAACCCGTCGAGGCCGATGGTGAGGCGGTGCGTGGCAATGGTGTGTGCTTGGGCACGCAACTGTTGCGCGGCGCGTTGTGGAAGTCGTTCCATATTCAACCGATTCTCTGTGAAATCGACACGCAGCTCAGCCCGGACGCGATCGTGTTTTCCACGGGTGCGTGTTGTGTCTAACAGAAAGGGATGCGTCGCTCAATCACTTTCATGGCGTTGTCAACAAGGCCTTGACCTTTACGGGCGCGCTGCATAGGCTTTGGCGTGTCATGGTTGCTCAACGACGGGACAACGGGTGGGGCATGGGGGATTGGGTGAGACGATGAAGAAAATCGAAATCGGGCATCGCGCGCCGGATTTCTCTCTGCCGGGGGTGGACGGCAAGGACTACTCCTTGGATGCTTTCGAGGACAAGAAGGTCGTCGTGGTGATGTTCACCTGCAATCATTGTCCCTACGTCCAGGCCTATGAGGACCGGTTGATTGCGATCCAGCGTGACTACGCCAAGAAGGGCGTGCAACTGGTCGCCATCAACGCCAACGACGAAGCCGGCTATCCCGAGGACGGTTTCGACAACATGATCAAACGCGCCAAGCAGAAACGATTCAATTTCCCCTACCTGCGCGACGAGTCCCAGCGCGTGGCGCGAGCCTACGGCGCGGAATACACGCCCGAAGTCTTTGTGCTGAATTCCCGGCTGGAAGTGCGCTACATCGGGCGGATCGATGACAACTGGCAACACCCGGACAAGGCCCACTCGCATGATTTGCGCGCCGCCATCGATGCCGTGCTCGCCCGCAGGAAAGTCGCCAATCCGGTGACGCATGCCATCGGCTGCACGATCAAGTGGAAACTGTAAGCCCGGGCGCCGACGGCGATGCTTTATCGATTACTCATTCTGATTACCAAGCTTGCCATCAACGCGCTGGCGTTGCTGGTGGTCACATCGATTTTCCAGGGGATTCGCTTCGATAACAACCGGGCGATGATCGCGGCGGCGGTCGTGCTCGCGCTGGTGAACACGTACCTGCGGCCCCTGGTGGTAATCCTGACGCTGCCCATCAACATTCTCACGCTGGGCTTGTTCACGCTGGTCATCAACGCCGGGATGTTGGAACTCGTGAGCTGGATGATTCCCGCCTTTCACGTCGATACGTTTTGGACGGCGATGGGCGGCGCGCTCGTGATCAGTATCATCAGCTTTCTGTTAAGCTGGTTTTTGCAGCCCGACAACGTCCATGTGCGGGTGTTCCGCGGGTGACGAGATTCTCCGCCATCATCTTCGACATGGACGGCGTGATCGTGGACAGCGAGCCGCTCCACCAGAAGGCGTTCGAAGCGCTGTTTGGAGAACTCGGCAAGAAACACGATCACGGCATCGTGTTTCGCGAATACTACGGGCGGTCGGATGGCGCATTGTTGCGGGACTTTATCGACAAGCACAAGCTGCCTCACGAACTCGAGGATCTTTCAGCCCGCAAGCTGAAATACTTCCTCGGCTACCTGCGCGAACGCCGGCCCGTGTTCCAGGAATTGCACGTCCTGGTCCCGGAACTCGCGCAGCGCTACAAGCTCGCCGTGGCTACCAGTTCCTCGCATCACGTGGCCGATGTGGTCATGGAGATTTCCGGGCTGGGTCCGCACTTCCACCTCATCGTCGCCCGCGAAGACGTCCGGTTTCCGAAACCCGATCCCGAAATCTACTTCACCACCGCCCGAAAACTGGGTGTTCGGCCATCGACGTGTTGCGTCATCGAAGACAGCCCGCACGGCATCCAGGCCGCCAAAATGGCCGGCATGACCTGCATCGGGCTTACCACCAGTCTCCCCCCCGAACAACTCAGCCGCGCCGACCACATCGCACGGAATTATGAGGATGTGCGGAAGCTGTTGCTATAACTGCTACAGCCGATCGACACCGGATAGGGTTCCTACCGCAGCCGTTCGCTTAGAAATTGTCTCAGAAACTTCGCGGTATGCGATTCCGCCTTGGTGACCTGTTGGGGCGTGCCCTGGGCGACGATGCGGCCGCCGGCGTCGCCGCCTTCGGGGCCGAGGTCGATGATCCAGTCGGCTTCGGCGATGACATCGAGATTGTGTTCGATGATGATGACGGTGTTACCGGCATCGACCAGGCGGTGGAGCACGCGAATGAGTTTGTCCACGTCGGCCATGTGCAGGCCGATGGTGGGTTCGTCGAGGACATAGAGCGCGCCCGGCTTCAATCTGGCGACATCGGATTCCTCGCCCTTGGCCTTGGCCAGCTCAGTGACGAGCTTGATGCGCTGGGCTTCGCCGCCGCTGAGGGTGGGGCTTTGCTGTCCGAGAGTGAGATAGCCGAGGCCGACTTCCTGAAGCAGTTTCAAGCTGTGATGAATGTGCCGGTGCGCGGCGAAGAAGTCGACGGCTTCCTCAACGCTCATGCCGAGCACGTCGCCGATGGATTTGCCCTTGTAGAGCACGGCAAGCGTTTCCGTCGTGAAACGTTTCCCGCGGCACGCGTCGCAGCTAACGTACACATCGGGTAGAAAGCTCATCTCGATCTTCTTCCGCCCTTGGCCTTCGCATTCCGGGCAGCGACCGCTGGCGACGTTGAACGAGAATCGCGGGGGTTCGTAGCCGCGCATTTTCGCCTCGGGCGTGCTGGCAAAGAGTTTGCGGATATCGTCCCAGAACCCGACGTAGGTGGCGGGACACGAACGCGGCGTTTTGCCAATGGGCGCCTGGTCGACTTCGAGAATGCGGGCGACGTGTTCCACACCGCGGATTTGCTCGCAACCTTTCAGCGGGACAGACGGATCGCCTGACGGTACGCGGCGGGCCCGGCGGCCGCGCCCCACCAACGACTTCAGGTTTTCATACAATACGTTGCGGACCAGCGTGCTCTTCCCGCTGCCACTGACGCCGGAGACGCAAACGAGTCGCTGTAGCGGGATCTTCACACTGACCTTCTTCAAGTTGTGAAGAGTGGCGCCGATGATTTCCACGGATTTGGCTGCGGTCCGGCGCCGAGCTTTGTGAAGTGGATGTTTCAATGGCTCGCGCAGCAACTTGCCGGTCAGCGACTCCTCGCTGCGCACGATGTCCTTGATGGTTCCCTCGGCGACAAGTCGGCCGCCGTTGGCGCCGGCGCCGGGCCCGAGGTCGATGATGTGCTCGGCGTGGCGGATGGTGTCTTCATCGTGCTCGACGACGACGACGGTGTTCCCCTTCGCCTCGAGTTCGTGCAGCGTGTCGAGCAGCATCAGATTATCGCGCGGATGCAGGCCGATGGTCGGTTCGTCGAGGATGTAACAGACACCGCGGAGATTGGAGCCGAGCTGCGACGCGAGACGGATACGTTGCGCTTCGCCACCACTCAGGGTCGGCGCGGCGCGATCGAGCGAGAGGTAGGACAAGCCGACTCGATCGAGAAAGCGGAGACGCGATTGAAGTTCCGCGACGATATCGCGGGCGATCTCGGCGTCGCGTCCGCGCAATTTCGACGTGCGGAAATGTCGTTCCGCCTCGGTGACAGACCATTCCGTCATTTGTGCGATGTTCACGTCCTGGAAGTGGACGGCGAGCGCTTCAGGACGCAGACGTTGTCCGTGACAGACGGGGCAGGGGCGCTCCTGGCCTTCGAACCATTCGTTCCACCAGACTTCTTCGCCGGTGTGCTCTTCACTGAAGCCGTAGAACAACAGTCCGGTGCCGTAGCAACGCGGACACCAGCCGTGTTTCGAGTTGAAGGAGAACAGGCGCGGATCGAGTTCCTCGAAGCTGCGACTGCATTTCGGGCAGGCGCGACGGGTGGAGAACAACGTCTCTCCCTGCTTGCGGGGAGACGAGACAATGACCAGACCCTTCCCAAACTCCAGCGCGACGTCCAACAATTCACCCAGTTGTGTCTCGCGTTTGGGAGTGACCTCGCAGGCGCCGACGGGCAGTTCGATATTGTGCTCCTTGAAACGGTCGAGCCGGGGCCATTTAGCGGTTGGAAGAAGTTCACCGTCCGCGCGGAGATGAGAAAAACCCTTACGCAACGCCCATTCGGCGAGGTCGGTGTAGTAGCCTTTGCGGGCCACGATCAGCGGCGCGAGCAGTTCCACGCGCTGACCGCGGTAGTCGTTCATTAATTTTGCCAGGATGACTTCGCGCGTTTGCGGTTGGATCGGGATATCGCAATCGGGACAGTATTGCGTGCCGAGCTTCACGAACAGGAGGCGGAGGAAATGGTAAACCTCGGTGACGGTCGCGACCGTGCTTTTGCGTCCGCCGCGGCTGGTGCGCTGTTCGATGGCAACGGTCGGCGGAATGCCAAAGATCGCGTCGACATCGGGGCGTGACGCCGGCTGGACGAACTGGCGGGCGTAGGCGTTTAGGGATTCGAGGTAGCGGCGCTGGCCTTCGGCGAACAGGATGTCGAACGCCAGCGTGCTCTTGCCGCTGCCGCTGATGCCGGTGATGACCGTGAACTTGTCGCGCGGGATGCGGATATCGATGTTCTTGAGGTTATGTTCGCGTGCGTTGTGGATGCGGATGGCATGGTTGGGGCCGATCCCGTAACTTCCCGGTAGCGCCTCCGTGACCACGCGAGGTGTGGACGCTCCCCGCAACGCGGCGCCCGTATGAGTCCCTTGGTGTTGCGCCAAATCGGCGGGTGTGCCGACGCCCACAATCGCGCCGCCCGCGTCGCCGCCTTCCGGCCCGAGATCGACGATCCAATCGGCCGCGCGAATCACGTCGAGGTTGTGTTCGATGACGATGACGGAATGACCGCGGTCGATGAGTCGGTTGAACGCGTCGAGCAGTCGGGCGATGTCGTCGGAGTGCAGTCCCGTGGTCGGCTCGTCGAAAAGAAACAGGGTGCGTTGGGTCGTGGTTTGGGTGAGATGAGCGGCGAGTTTCAGGCGTTGGGCTTCACCGCCGCTGAGCGTCGGGACCGGCTGGCCGAGTTTCAGGTAACCGAGTCCGACCTCGCGCAACGGGGCAAGCCCGCGGAGGACTTCGGAATGGTCGGCGAAGAACCCGCCGGCTTCGTTGACGGTCATTTCCAACACGTCGGCAATGGATTTGCCGTTGATCTTCACTTCCAAGACGACGCTGCGGAAGCGTTTCCCATCGCAATCGGGACAGCGGAGATACACGTCGCTGAGGAATTGCATCTCGACGTGCTCGAAGCCGTTGCCGCCGCAGGCCGGACATCGGCCTTCGCCGGAGTTGAAGCTGAAAGTGCCGGTGGTGTAACTGCGTTCCCGGGCGAGCGGTGTCGCGGCGAACAGTTTTCGAATGGCGTCGAATGCCCCGACGTAACTGGCGGGGTTCGAGCGGGTGGTGCGACCGATGGGGGATTGATCGACCATCACCACGTCTTCAAGTTGTTCGTGGCCGACGATGGCACGGTGGCGGCCGGCGGGCTGGTCGGGTTTATGTTTCAGTTTGCTCAAGGCGTTGTAGAGAACGTCTTGAATGAGCGTCGATTTTCCCGAACCGCTGACGCCGGTGACGCAGACGAGGCGATTCAATGGAATCTCGACATCGACGTTCTTCAGGTTGTGCTCGCGGGCTCCGAGAATCTTGAGGCGCGGAGTTTTGGATGAGACGTGGCGCGGTGTCGAATCGGCGGCGACGCGTCTTTGGCCGGTCAGATACTGCGCGGTCAGGGACCGCTCGCATTTCCGCAATTCGGTTTGCGTGCCGAAGAAGACAATTTCGCCGCCGCGCTCCCCGGGGCCCGGGCCGAGATCGAGAATGCGATCCGCGGCGCGGATGACATCGGGATCATGTTCCACTACGAGCAGCGTGTTTCCCGCGGCGCGGAGCCGGTGCAGGATGCCGATGAGGCGATTGATGTCGCGCGGGTGGAGGCCGATGCTGGGTTCGTCGAGGACGTAGAGGGTGTTGACGAGCGAGGTGCCGAGGGCGGTCGTGAGATTGACGCGCTGGACTTCGCCGCCGCTGAGGGTGCGCGATTGGCGGTCGAGAGTCAGATAACCGAGGCCGACATCGACGAGGTACCGCAGGCGCGTACGGATTTCGGCAAGCAACAAGTCGTCGGCTTCGTCAAGCGGGGCGGGCAGTTTGAGTTCTTGGAAGAACTCGTAACAGCGGTCGATGGGCAACAGCATGACGTCGTGAATGGTCTTGTCATTGACGCGCCAGAGCAGAGCATCCGGTTTCAGCCGCGCGCCACCGCAGGCTTTACAGGGGACGTACGTGCGATACTTCGACAGCAACACGCGGATGTGCATCTTGTAGCTCTTCGTCTCCAGCCAGTCGAAGAAGCGTTTCACGCCGTACCAGATGTTGTCTTCCCAGGGGCCCTCGCCATCGATGACCCATTTGCGCTGGGCATCGGTGAGTTCGCGCCAGGGGATGTTGGTGGGGACGCCAGTGTTGCGGGCGAACTTCATCAAGTCGTCCTGGCATTCTTCGTAGCTCTCGGTCTGCCAGGGTTTGATCGCGCCGTCGGCGAGCGATTTCGTCTCGTCGGGAATCACCAGATCGTAGTCGATGCCGATGGTCCGACCGAATCCGCGGCAGGTTTCGCAGGCGCCGATGGGGGAATTGAACGAGAACAGGCTGGGCACCGGATCGCGGTAGTGAATGTCGCATTCCGCGCAGTGCAGATCGCTGGAAAACTTCCGGCCGTTTACCGCGACGCGGCCGTTGCCGACCTTCAGCGCCGCTTCGAGGGCCTCGATGATTCGGCCGCGATTCGTTTCGGCAAACCGGACAGTATCTTGGATGACTTCGAGGGAATCGCCGCGTTTTTCGACTTTGTAATAGCCCTGCCTGGTGAGAAGTTCGCGGATTTCGGTTTCGGCAAAGTTTTGCGGAATCCTGATGGGGAATGAAATGATCGTTTCGGAATCGGGGACTCGCGCATCGGACCGGAGCTGCTCGTAGATTGAATCCGCGGTGTCGCGCCGCACGGGCTTGCCACAGTTTCGGCAATAGAGTTGCGCCGCGCGCGCAAAGAGCAGCTTCAGATGGTCGTTCAGCTCCGTCATCGTGCCGACGGTGGAACGCGAGGTCTTGACAGGATTGGTCTGGTCAATGGCGATAGCGGGCGGGATGCCGTCGATGCGGTCGACTTTCGGTTTATCCATGCGGTCGAGGAACTGGCGGGCGTAAGGCGAGAAGGTCTCGACGTAGCGGCGCTGGCCCTCGGCGTAGATCGTGTCGAACGCCAGGGATGATTTGCCCGAGCCGCTGACGCCCGTGACGACGATCAGTTCGCCCAATGGCAGCTTGAGATCGATGCCTTTGAGGTTGTTCTGCCGCGCGCCGACGACTTCGATGAATTGGCCAGGATTTGCCCCCATACTCGCGGCGCTACTGTAGCGCAAAGTAGCAGGTTGGCAAGGGGGGGCAAGACTAGAATATATTTCAGAGCAGTTTTGGGCGGCGGGGATGGCGGGCGGGTGGGAAGCAAACGGAGTGGATTATTCGGACTTCTTGACGATGCCATACGACAATACATACCCGGGCGGACTTACCACTTCCGAGATCACAAACGAACACCCCTTGAAGCAAAAATCCTCCCCTTGGAGGCGGTAGACAACATTGCTGCTCAGCTCAAATTTGCTAAAGTTATTAACGTTGTACAGGACGATGCGTATTGGCTTGGCAAGCTGCTCGCCGTTGACTTGGGAAACGTCGAGGTGAAACCCGGCCCAACAGGTCGCGGATAGAAACTCAGCGGGATGTGTTCCTTCAATGGTGAGCGGCGTTCCAACGACGTAGCCAAGAGGCCCAATGTCTGGGTAGATCGTCGCGTCTGAGGGCTCCAGTAGCTTGCCACCCTTCCAGAGAGCTTCTACAAGCGTTCCGTTCGGGTAGATCATTTTGCCCTGACCGTCGATGATCCCGTCCTTGAACTGACCGACCAACTTGAGGCCATCGGAGAGTATCATTGTGCCGGTGCCGTTCGGCTTTCCATCGTGTAACTCCCCGACGAATCTCGATCCGTCGTTGAAGAAATTGGTATGTTGAGCATCTGAGGCGAATACAGGCAGAAATGAATTGGCTATCACCGCTACGACAATGAGGCTGCGTCGTTTCATCATCGGCTCCTACTGAGACTGGTTCCGACTGCCCTTGTACCACAGACGCAAGGGGACTGCAAGATCCGGGGGCGGGGCGGTGGACTCCACTGACGACCCATCGGGAACGACAAGAATCCACAGCCAGTTTCTAGTCAGATCAGTCGATCCATCCAGTGGTCGTCGATGAGGACGGAGAGGTCGAGGAAGACTTTCTTGTTCATGGCGACCTCGAGTTCTTTGCGGGCGGCGGAGCCGATTTCTTTGATCTTCTTGGCGTGCTGGCCGATGAGCATGCGCTGGTGTCGGTCGTCGGTGGTCAGGATGGCGGCTTTGACGTAGACGAGCGGTTTGCCCTGCTTATCTTTGCGGTCCTCGATTTGTTCCACCTGGACCGAGGCGGTGTAAGGAACCTCCTGATTGGTCTGAAGGTAGAGCTTTTCGCGGATGAGTTCGCCGATCCAGAATTCGTTGGTGACGTTGGTGACCTGGCCGAGCGGATATTGCGGCGGGCCGACGGGCAGGTGGCGGAAGATGGCGTTGATGAGCAGATCGACGTTCTTGGCCTTTAACGCGGACACTTCAACGACCGAGACGTATTTCAGGCCGCGTTCGAGCCAGGTGTCGCGGTAGTAGCGGTCGGACAGGTCGAGTTTGTTGAGAACCAAGATTTTCGGGAGGAGGCTGTGGTCGACGAGGCCGTTGACGCGCTGGTCTTCGGGGCCGATGGCGCGCGTGGGGTCGACGACATGGACGATGACGTCGATCCCTTCGAGCGCGTCGCGCACCTTGTGATGGAGATTCTGCACGAGCTTGCTCGGCTGCGTCTTGAAGATGCCGGGTGTGTCCACGAACACGATCTGGCCTTCAGGGCGATGGACGATGCCATGATAGGTGTCGCGCGTGGTCTGAGGTTTCGGCGTGACGATGGCGATCTTGGTGCCGACCAGGGCGTTGAGGAGCGTGGATTTGCCGACGTTGGTGCGACCGACGAGCACGGCGAGACCGGATTTGAACCCAGGATTCTGTTCCACGGTCTAATTTAACCACGAATCGACGCGAATGGACACGAATCTTTGGTGGCAGGGTAAGGTTAAGCCAGCGGCAGCGCATCTTTTCTTGTTGCGGTTCATCGTAATTGATACAAATTGCGCCCGGCGATGACCTGGAAAGAACAACTGGCGGGCAAGATCCCGCGTCAACTGGCGGACGAGATTGACGTCTACGAGACGCAACTCGAATTGCGGAAGCTTGGCAAAATCGACGAGAAATTATTCGCCGAGACGCGGTTGCGACGCGGTGCGTATGGCCAGCGGTATGACAATGGCCAGCGGCATGACGGGACCCGGACGCAGCATCTGAAATATCCCGCGGCTTCGTTGACCAAAGGCCCGGAGACGATGTGGGACGCGCCCGGGATGCAGCGCATCAAGATTCCGTTTGGCGGATTGACCCCGGCGCAGTTGGAGACGCTGGCGGCTTGCGCGGAGGAGTATTCCGACAGCATTTTGCACGTGACGACGCGGCAGGATTTTCAACTTCATTTCGTGCACATCGAAGACACGCCGTCGATCATGCGACGGCTGGCGTCGGTGGGGATTACCACGCGCGAGGCGTGCGGCAACTCGATACGGAATGTGACGGCTTGTCCGCTGGCGGGCGTGTGCCGGACCGAGGCGTTTGACGTGACGCCCTACGCGAAGGCGACCGCGTATTTTTTGCTGGGGCATCCCGACACGCAGGATTTCGGGCGCAAATTCAAGATCGCGTTTTCAGGTTGCGAACAGGAAGCGTGCGGGCTGGTCAACATGCACGACTTGGGCGCGCTGGCGTTGGTACGGGACGGCCAGCGCGGGTTCCGGCTCTATGTCGGCGGCGGGCTCGGTCCGGTGCCGTATCAGGCGAAGGTGTTTGCGGATTTCATCCCCGAGGAAGAATTGCTGCCGATCGCGCAGGCGATCGCGCGCGTGTTTGCGCGGCTGGGGGAGAAACAGAACCGCGCGCGGGCGCGCATCAAATTCCTCGTGGCGAAACTTGGCATCGATGAATTCAAGCGGCTGGTGATGGAAGAGCGCAAACTTTTGCCGCATGACCCGCGCTGGACGGCGTACATTCCCGAAGCGCACGGGTTCAAGGAAGCAGCGCTCAAACCGCCGGCGTCGCTCAACGGCGCGACAAAGCCCGACGGCTACGCCGCGTGGGCAGAGACGAATGTCTATCATCAGCTTCAGCCGGGCTATGCGGTGGCGACGATTTCATTGCCGATTGGCGATCTCACATCGTCCCAGGCGCGGCACCTGGCCGACCTGGCGCGGAAGTATTGCGGGGAGAACATCCGCACGACGGTGGAACAAAACCTCGTGTTCCGCTGGGTGGCGGAGAAGGATTTGCCCGAGTTGTATCGTGGGTTGAAAGCGATCGGGCTGGGCGATTTCGGCGCGGGAACAATTCTCGATGTCGTCGCGTGCCCCGGCACGGACACGTGCAAACTGGGGATTGCGTCGTCGCGGGGTTTGGCGCGGGAATTACGGCAGCGGTTGGCGGCCCAGTATTTCAATCTGGATGCGGCGGTGAAGGGGTTGCACATCAAGATGAGCGGGTGCTTCAACTCCTGCGGTCAGCATCACCTGGCGGACATCGGTTTTTATGGGAACAGCCGGACGCTGGGCAATCGCAAGGTGCCGCATTTCCAGGTGTTGCTGGGCGGCAAATGGCGGGACAATGCGGGGTCGTATGGGTTGGCGATAGGGTCCGTGCCGTCGAAGAACGTACCGGCGGTGGTCGAGCGCATCACGCAACGGTTCGTGAAAGAGCGGAAGGGCAACGAGAGTTTTCAGGATTTCATCACGCGCATCGGCAAGGCGGAGAGCCGCAAGATGCTGGAGGATTTGATGGAAGTGCCGGCGTACGAATTGAGCCCGGCGCTGTACTCGGATTGGGGCGATCCGCGCGAGTTTACGATGGGCGACATGGGCATGGGCGAATGCGCCGGCGAAGTCGTGTCGCGGCTGGATTTCGATTTGCAGGCGGCGGAACGGCTGTGCTTCGAGGCGCAACTCAAACTGGAGGCGAAGGATTTGGCCAGGGCCGACGAGTTGGCGTACCGATCAATGCTGCAGGCGGCGCAGGGGTTGGTGAAGGAACTGTGGTACGACGTTCCCAACGATCCCGATGTGATCGCGAAAGAGTTTCGCGCGCGGTTGTACGAGCCGAAGCTGTTTTGGGACCGGTTTGTGGGCGGCAAGTTCGCGCAGGACTTTTTCCGTCGGCACGAGAATCCGCCGACGCGGTATGACCACGACGAAGTCCATCGTCTGATTGAGGAGTCGCAATTGTTTATCGAGGCGGCGCACGCGTGCGCGGACAAGTTACGCGAACAGAAAGCGGCGCAGATGAGCCAGGTCCTCAAGTAACAGAAGCCGACACCGCATGGATCTCTACAAAATCGGAGTCAAAATCTTCGTGGCTAATCCGCAGGGGGTGGACATCCATGAATTCGTCGCCGTGTTTCATGGTTGGATCCAGCAACAGAAGATCGACGGACATCTGCTGATTGACGTGCACGATTACTCGCACGTCGCGAACGGCCCGGGAATCCTGCTAGTGGCGCACGAGGGGAATTTCAGCATGGACCAGGACGGCGAGCGGCTTGGATTATTTTATTACCGCAAACGGCCGCTGGAGGGCGGGCTGGAAGCGAACTTGAAGACGGTGACGGACACGGCGCTGCAGGCGTGCAAACTGTTGGAGTCGGAGCCGAAGCTGAACGGGATCAAGTTCAAGACGGATGAAATACTTGTGGTGGCGAACGACCGGCTGCTGGCCCCGAACGATGCGGCGTCTCGGGCGAAGCTTGAGCCTGTAATTGCCAGGGCGTTGGGTAAGGCGAAGCTTGCCCCGCAGGCGGCAGCCGATCCGCGTGAACGGCTGGCGTTTGTGGTTAGTCGCGGGTAAAGGCACCCCTCACCCAAACCCTCTCCCCCAAGGGGAGAGGGGAGGATATGGAGACCTGCGGTCGAAGCGCGTGCGCGGTCGGGAGACCGATCCACAACAGGGCGCCGCGGATAGTGCAGACAGTGCCGATAAATCCTCCGTGAAATCCGCGTGATTCGCGGGTATTCTGTCGGCGTGGAAATTCTCAACGCACATCGTCAGCATTCGCGGCGCTTCGAGGAGTTCAAGTACGTCTATCCTGTCTTGTCGCGGCGGAGCCATGGGATTTCCATCGGCTTGAACGTCAATCCCGACAAGGCGTGCAATTTCGACTGCATTTACTGCCAGGTGGACCGCACGACCGAGTCGGCGGTGAAGAAGTTCGACCTGGGGATCGCCGAAGACGAGTTGCGGGAGATGGTGGAGATGGTGCGGTCGGGCGAGATTGCGCAGCACGAGCCATTCAAGTCGGTCCAGAGCGAACTGCTGCGGTTGAGCGACATTGCCCTCAGTGGTGACGCGGAACCGACGACGCTGCCGAATTTTGCCGAGACGATTGCGATGGTGGCGCGGGTCAAGCCGCCGGACGCGAAGATTGTGTTGATCACCGACGCGGGTGGGCTGGATCGAGCGGATGTGAAGCGCGGGCTGGAGATCATGGATGCGAACAATGGTGAAGTATGGGCCAAGCTCGATGCGGGGACGGAGAAGTATTTCAAGGTGATCAATCGGACGAAGATACCGTTTGCGCGGATTTTGAAGAACATAGCCGAGACGGCGAAGGTTCGTCCAATGGTCATCCAGAGTTTGTTCCTGAAGATTCGCGGGGAAGGTCCGTCGAGCGAGGAGATCGGCGCGTATTGCCAGCGACTGCGCGAGATTGGAAATATCAACCCTGCACGGCGCGGGATAAAGCTGGTGCAGGTGTACACGATCGCGCGGAAAGCGATGACGGTGGTGGACAGCGTTCCGGCTTGGAAATTCGTGTCGGCCCTGACGAATACTGAAGTGGATGCGATTACCGAGCGCGTGCGGAAGGAAGCGGGGGTGAAGGCGGAGAGTTTTTATGGGCAGTCGTAGTACTTGCAGTAGATACCTTACTGCTGCTTCGTTGCGATTCGCTGATCTGACTCATCAAGTAGCTTAGGGTGCGCGATGGATGTGGCGGGTGCCACAGAGTGCCGCGCGGGTCGCTTCTGCGGCCACGCGGTCTGGAGCAACGACGGTCGCAAGGCGTTGCGGGCGGGGATCAGTGCGCGGTCGGGAGACCGGCGCACAACACAGATGGATGTTGCTACTCAGAATCGGGGCAGGCAGCCCGCGCCACCAAGCTTAGGCTGGCTGGTTATCCGTAACCGATATTTTTTGCTGGATGGGGTATGGGGTTGGTGGTAGAGTCGGGGGCAGTTCTTTGAAAATGGGAGATGGTGGATGGGAAATAGCTCATAGTTGATGGTTTATGGGGGTGCAGTCAGGACACCCTTCGGCTTGGGTGAAGGGGAGAGGGGGCTGCGAAAAAGGGAAAATTGCGAAACGAACCCATTTTTTTGCACGCCGGCTTGAGTTTCTGAAAAGACAAAGCCAAAAACGAACCCAATTTTGCGCCCGTCGAGGGAGGTTTTTCTTGTTGCGCTTCGTCAAAATTCCGTGTAAATCCGTGCAAAGCGCGGGTAGGCGCTTCTGGCGAGGAAGTCATCACATGAGCAATTACGGTCTAGAAAACCACGGTATTACAGGCGCGGGCAAGGTTCATTGGAACCTGTCAGTGGCGAGGTTGGTGGAGGAAGCGATCAAGCGCGGGGAAGGGATGCTGACGAGCAGTGGGGCGCTGAACGCGATGACGGGGAAGCGGACGGGTCGGTCGCCACGGGACAAGTGGACGGTGGAAGAGCCGTCGACGAAGGATAAGATTTGGTGGGGGAAGGTCAACCAGCCGATTTCGGAGGAGAATTATCTGGGGCTGCGGCAGGAAGTGCTGGCGTACCTGCAGGGGCGGGAATTGTTCGTGATGGACGGTTATGCCGGGGCCGATCCGCGGTACACGATGCCGATCCGCATCGTGACGGAATTTGCGTGGCACAATCTGTTTGTGAAACAGCTGTTCCGCCGGGCGACGCCGGAGCAACTGAAGTCGCACGTGCCGCAGTGGACGGTGATCAACGCCTGCCGATTTGCCGCTGATCCGAAGAAGCACAAGCTCAACAGCGAGACATTCATCGTGGCGGATTTCGCGCGCAAGACGGTGCTGATCGGCGGGACGCAGTACGCCGGGGAGATGAAGAAGAGCATTTTCGCCGTGCTGAATTACGTGTTGCCGCCGAAGGGCGTGTTGCCGATGCACTGTTCGGCCAACGTGGGCAAGGACGGCGGCGTGGCGATTTTCTTCGGGTTGAGCGGCACGGGCAAGACGACGCTGTCGGCGGACCCGGACCGCGACCTGATCGGCGATGACGAGCACGGGTGGAGCGATCACGGCGTGTTTAATTTTGAGGGCGGCTGCTACGCGAAGTGCATCAAACTGACGAAAGAGCGTGAACCGTTGATTTGGGATGCGATCCGGTTCGGGTCGGTGATCGAAAACGTGGTGGTGGACCCGGCGACGGGCGAGCCGGATTACATGGACGATTCGGTAACGGAGAACACGCGATGCGCGTATCCGCTGGATTACGTGGCCAACACTGTGCCGAGCGGCATGGGGGGGCATCCGAAGGCGATCGTGTTTTTGGCGTGCGACGCGTTTGGGGTGATGCCGCCGATCGCGCGGTTGAATCCCGCGCAGGCGATGTATCATTTCATGGCGGGGTACACGGCGGCGCTGGCGGGCACGGAGGCGAACATGGGGAAGGACCCGACGCCGACGTTTTCGACGTGTTTTGGCGCGCCGTTCCTGCCGTTGCCACCACAGACGTATGCGCAGATGCTGGCGGAAAAGATGCGCAAACACAAGGTGCACTGTTACCTCCTGAACACCGGGTGGGTGGGCAACGCGTTTGGCCAGAGCCCGCGCATCCCGCTCGTCCACAATCGGCACAACGTTACGCACATCCTCGATGGCACGCTGGACAAGGCGCAGTTCCACAAAGACCCGACGTTCGGCTTCGAGGTCCCCAAAGCGCTGCCGGAGTTCCCCGCGGAACTGCTGGCGCCGCGCTACGGTGCCGGGGACCCGGCGGATTACGACCGGCGGGCGAAAGACCTGGCGGCGAAGTTTGTGAAGAACTTTGAGCAGTTCCGCGGAGTGTCGCCGGAAATCGTCGCGGCGGGTCCGAAGGTGTGATTGTCGAAGTCGCGAAGAATGGGTGTGCCGGGTCGTAGGATCGGTCTCCAGCCTTGCGCCAACGCATGAATTTCGGTTACTGTGGCTCCATGCCGAAAACCTCCGAAAGCGCCGAGGATTATCTGGAGCGCATTTACGAACTGATTGAGGACAAGGGCTACGCGCGAATGATCGACATCGCGCGCACCTTGCGCATCCGTCAGGCTTCGGTGACCCAGATGGTCCAGAAACTGGGCGAGACCGGTTTCGTGCGGTACGAGAAGTACCGCGGCTTGGTATTGACTTCGAAAGGCAAGGGGGTGGCACGCGCGGTGCGTCGGCGACATCAGGTGCTCGAGGAATTCTTTACATTATTGGGAGTTAACGGCGGAGTGGCCCAGCGCGATTTGGAGGGGATCGAGCATCATCTGAGCGCGGCGAGCGTGGAGCGGATCGAAGAATTGGTGCGATTTCTCCGCGAGAACCCGCGGGTGTTGCGGAAACTCAGCGCCGGGCGTAACGAGAACGGATGATGAACCGACGGGTGGCAATTCTGGCGGGGGGGCTGTTGGCCCTGGGCGTGATGGCGAGGGCCGCGGACGTCATCGATGGTGTCGTGGCCATCGTGAACGACAAGGTGATTACCTACAGCGAAATGATGATGCTGGTCCAACCCGTCGACCGGGAACTCCGGCGGAATTTTTCGGGCCAGGAACTGGAAGAGCAGAGACGAAAAGCCCAGATGGACGCGCTGAACACGCTCATCGAGCACGCGCTCATCGTTCAAGAATTTGATGCCAAGGGATACAAGATTCCTGAGACGTACGTTGAGGGTCAAATCAACAACCGCATCGCCACGGAATTCGGCGGCAATCGCGCGGCCTTCATCAGGACGCTCGAGGCGGAGAATTTGACGCTGTCACAATTCCGCGACCAGGAACGCGAGCGCATTATCATCGAGGTCATGCGGGATCAACGGGCGCGAAAGACCATGGTGGTCTCCCCGTACAAGATTGAGAAGTATTACCAGGATAACATCGACCAATTCAAGGTGGGCGACCAGGTCAAAGTCCGCATGATCTACATCAAGCGTGGCGCGGCGGTCGCGGCGGGCGCTATGGCCGCCGGACAGGATTCGGCGTCCCCAACCAATCAGGCCCCGTCGACGAATTCGGAGGCGACTGTGGCGGTCACCAATATCGAGGCGACAACCGGTAGTTCAACCGCGGGAATTGCCGAGGCGGCGACGACTGCGACAAATACCGCAGAAGTTCCCCTAACGAATTCAGGGGCCCCGGTCGCTGTCTCGACCACTGCAATGGTCGAGGCAGCGACAATCACGACGAACGCAGCCGAAGTCGTGGCGACGAATGGTTCGGCAACGGTTGCGGCCGCCGTCGCGCCGGCGCCGCCATCCGTCGATCTCCAACGCAAGCTCGCTGACGAGATTCTGGCGAAGCTGGACGCAGGCGACAGTTTCGAGAATATGGCGCGCGTATATTCCGAAGGCAAAGAAGCCAAGGAAGGTGGCGACTGGGGTTGGATCGGGCGGGACATTTTGCGCAAGGAACTCAACGAGACCGCATTTTCTTTGAAGCCGGGCCAGCACAGCCGCGTGATCGAGACGTCCGAAGGCTACTACATCCTCGGGGTCGACGACGTGAAGCCGTCGCACACGACTCCGCTAACCGAGGTGCGCGACGATATCGAAAGGACCCTGTTGCAACAGCAGCGTGCCCAGATGCAAGAAGCCTGGGTCAAGGATCTTCGCGCCAAGGCGTACATTCGCCTCTTCTAACAGATGCCAAATCGCCCCCGTATCGGGATCACGCTTGGCGACCCCGCGGGCATCGGCCCCGAGGTCGTGGCCAAGGCATTGAAATCCGGCCGACTCGACCGGCGGTTCGATTATGAAGTCATTGGCAACCCGCGCACGAAACGCC
>JBEKUF010000063.1:0-17753 GCA_049515295.1 Verrucomicrobiia bacterium
GAGCAGCGCCTCGTTCTTGATTCCCAGGTGTCGATGCGAAGCGCCCGTGGTGATAATGACGCTCTTGGTCTCGATCATCTCCTCGTCCAACCACAGCCGGAACGGTGGACGGCTGAAATTCACCTTCGTGACCGTCACCCCGTATCGGGTCTGCGTACCGAAGCGCTCCGCCTGCTTTTGCATCCGCATCATGAGATCAGTCCCGTCGATTCCGTCGGGAAAGCCGGGATAGTTTTCCACAATGCTCGTGGTTGTCAGTAGGCCGCCGGGCTGTTCTCCTGTCAGCAACAGCGGCTTCAGGTTCGCGCGTGCCGTATACAGCGCGGCGGTCCAACCAGCGCAGCCAGAACCGATAATGACAACGTTTTCCATGTGCGACGTTCCGTTCTCCGAGATAGGATGCGCGAGACTAGCGGGAAGTTGCGGCAACGGTCAAGACCGATGGATCAGGCGCGTCCCTGTCCCCGCGGCACCGGAGTCTTGCCAGCGTCGCGACGGAGCTGCTCGGCCATGATGATCGCCCGTGCCACGTCAACCAGCTTACGGTTCTCGTTGCGGGCGGTCTTTTGAAGCTTGAGGTAGGCCGACTCCTCATCCATCCCCGTCTGCCGCATGAGAATGCCCTTGGCGCGCTCGACGATCTTCCGCGACTCCAGCGCCTCCCGCATCTGTTGAATTTCGACCGCCATCTCCCTGGACTTCTCCGAACTGGCCAACGCCAGCTCGATGGCCGGCTTTAGCTGCTCGGCGGTGAATGGTTTAACCAGATACGCATTGACTCCGGCGCCGACCGCCTCAATTCCCAAACCCGCCTCCGAGTGGGCGCTGAGTATGATAATCGGCGCGGGACACTGGTTCCGGATCTGGCGTGCAGCTTCCAAGCCGTCCATCTTGGGCATCCGGATGTCTAGAATGATCAAATCCGGATTGGTCTCGCGCGCCAGTGCCACGGCTTGTTGGCCGTCCCCGGCCTCGCCAACGACGGTATGCCCCATCGTGATGAGTATCTTCCGCAACACCATCAACGTCAGTCCATCGTCGTCAGCAATGAGGACTCGGAGAGATTTCATCTGTTTCCAAACACCTTGTCGCGCTTCGTTGCTATATGTTAGAGCGGCCGCGGCCAAAGTCAAGCTCACCTAGCGGCCAGGGCCGACGAGACCCGCGCGCCGGGCCCCGGCCCACGCGGAACAATCTCAAAGCGCAATTCTGCGCGAACGCCTCCGTCGCAAGAATCGATCTGCCAGTGGCCACGAAGATTGACTTGCGCCAACTGCGCCACAATGCTCATCCCCTGCCCCCCACACTCGCGCCAGTCCTTGCCGCCCGTAAACCCGCCCCCGTTGTCGGCAACAACCAATTCCATACGGCCTTCCTGCTGTCGGCACTGAATTCGGACCCGCAATGCCTGCCCCGGGGGAGGGCGACCGTGTACGAACGTATTGGAGACCAACTCGTTCACAATCAGCGCCAGGGGAACGGCTTGCTCCGCTCCCAACCACACGTGCTGAAGGTCGACCGTAACCTCCGGCGGCCCGGATGCTCCCGGCGCTGAACTAATGAGCATTTGCACGATGATCGTGATCAACGTGCTGACGTCCACTTTTTCCGGCATCTCTTCGCTCAACAAGTTGTGGACCTGAGCGATCGCCTGGATGCGCGTGATCGCCGTCTGTAGAAATCTCTTCGACGAATCCATGGGGGCGGACTCGGCCTCCAGTTGCAGGAGGCCTGACACCATCTGCAGATTGTTCTTGATCCGGTGATGGGTCTCCTCAATCAGCAACTGGAGAAGCTTGTTCTTGCGCCCGAGGTCCTTGAACAACTGCGCGTTGTCGATCGCCACCGCCGCGCGGCTGGCAAACGCTTCCATCAGTTCCAGGTTGGCCGCCGTAAACTCTGCCGCGTTCTCCCCGTGTCGCGTCAGGGTGAGCGCGCCGATCAGCTCGTTGCGTGAAATCAGCGGAACAACCAGCGCGGACCGAACGTCCGACTCACGAAGCGCCGGGCTGTACCCATACGCCTTGACTTCCTCACGAGTGAAAATCCTCCCCTGGCGGGTCGGGCGAACCTGCCCCAAAAGCCCTTGGTTTGCCGGATACAGCACGCCAATGAGCTCGGTGAAATTGGCGCTGGCCGCCACAATTTCCGCCTGTTCCAACGCCTCGCTGTAGTGGGAAATGTACGCCGCATCCGCTCGAAGCAACGTCGCCGCCCGCTGCAGGATGCGTTGCAGCAGCAGTTCCAGCTCAAGCTGCTGGGCGCTGCCACTGCTGATGTCCACCAGAGCTGCCAGTTTCTCGTTTTCCCGAAGTTGTTTCTCATACAGCCGCGCGTTCGCAACCGCAATCCCCAGTTGGTTCCCCATGGCCGTGACCATTTCCAACACCTCGCTCGTGAATTCAACCTCCTGCCGAGTCAACAGGCCAAGCGTGCCCAGCAATTCCCCCTTCGTTTTTACCGGCACCACAATCGTTGACCGGAACCCGTGCCGTGCAGCGAGGGATGGCGCCGCTGGCGTCCAGATGCTTAGATCGTCCACCACCACGGTTTGCCCCAACGCGGCAACGAAGCCCGGCAAAAGCTCACCCCACTTGAGCATGCGAAGGCCAGCGACCAATTCATCCGGCAATCCGGACTGCAGGTACAGGTGCAGCACCTGTTGCTTCATGTCCGCCAAGTGGATCGCGCCGCCCGTCATTCCCGTGCTTTCCAAGGCGACGTCCAGAGTGTTACGGGCTATCTCTTCAATATTGAGAGAGGAGTTGGCCACCTCGGCCAATGTGGTGAGCGCGGCCAGTTGTTGATTTCGTCGAAGCAGTTGTTGTTGGCGCTGCCGCGCTTGTGTAATATCTCGAACGACAAACTGGACAGCGGTGACCCGGTCTCCTTCCCGCGAGAACACGCTACCGCTGCATTGCACATCGATCCACACCCCGTCCTTCCGGCGAAAACGGTACTCCAGATTGCGAATGGGCTCTCCCCGCAGCAAGCCGTCGACCGCCCGCCGGACCATATCAATGTCTTCCGTGTGCACATGTGTCAATAGATCCGTCCGCGCCACTTCCGACAGACTGAAGCCGAACACCCGGGAAAACGCATGGTTGGCGAACCGCAACCGCGCCGAGGAATCAACAATATAAATCGCGTCGTCCGAGTTCTCCACCAACGCGCGGTACTGTTCCTCACTTGCCCGCAGGTCAGTCTGCAACTGGGCGTGCACCATGGCATTGCCAAGCTGGTTGCTGACCGTCTCAATCAGATCGACGTCGAGTTCGTCGAACTTGCGCTTCTGATACGTGCCCAGCCCCAGTACGCCAACGACGTACCCGTGCGCCCGAATGGGCACCAGCACCGCCGACTGGAATCCCGCACGTGCAGCTTCGGAAACCGAGCCGCTCGGGCTTAATGTGAAATCCTCAATCACACGGGCCTCCCCGTTGAGCACGGCGTCAATGACCTCCGTGCCCCGCTGCAGCACCGCGACATTGCGCACAAAGGCTTCGTTCAGGCCGCGCCACGCGTACAGATGCAGAGAGTGATCGGCATCCTGCCAGATGTACACGGCCCCCGCGTCCACCTTCATCACCGCCAGCACGGCATCCAGCGCGTTGTCCGCAATCTCCTTTAGATCGAGGCTGCGGTTGACCGCGTCGGAGACGAAATTGATCGCCGTCAGTCGCGGGTCACGCAACGGTTTCGATCCGGACACCGTACTATCAGGGACTTTCATCGTCAGCCTGTCACCCCCATGCTGTATCAGAAAAGCAGTGATTTTTCACCACTTTATCCCGATAATGTGATCAGCCATTATGACTGCACCTGATAAACTCGAAGAGATTTTTCGCCTCCAGGAACAACTTAACAAACGCATTGGCGTCGATACGGCCCGTATGACCGACGAGCAACGGCAGCAGTGGGTACTAAACTATTGCCGGGCCTTGACCCAGGAAGTCGCCGAGTTGACGGACAGTGTCCCGTGGAAATGGTGGGCCAAGTACCAGAAGTTTGACAAACAAAATGCGCGAGTGGAAGTCATCGATCTGCTGCATTTTCTGATCTCGATCGCGCAGGTCCTGGAGATGACCCCCGCCGACTTCTACGATGCTTACGCCAAGAAACATAAAGTGAATCTCGCCCGGCAGGACAGCGGCTACCACACCAAGGACGAGACCGACAGCAAGCACATCTGACAGGAACCCCCGCCGGTCGTGTCGGAAAATCCCCTCGCTACGACCTGACCCACCGCAGCTCCGAGCGCAGGCGGATGGCCGCGCGGCAAGAACCTCGGGCTTATGGGGGAAACCTTCGACTCGATCCAACCGGGTCGTAGGACTACCAGAGCGCGGCAATCGGGACACAAAACCCGACGGCAGTGCGGCTATTCGGCAAAGACGCTACAAGGAGGCGGCGACCTCCGCCTTCTTCTCGTCCGCCTTCGCCTTCGTCTTGGGGGCCTGCGTCTCCTTCGTCTTGGGCTCTTCGGCCTTTTTGCCTTTCTCAGGCTCGGGCGCGGTTGTCACGGTGCCTGTCCATTCGAGAATGGCTATATGAGCAGCGTCTCCAAGGCGTTGTCCCACACGAACGATCCTGGTATACCCGCCATTGCGGTCGCCGTGCTGCTTTCCAATCTCCGCAAAAAGTTTGGCGACCGCCGGTTTATGGCGCAGAAACGCCAGGGCCTCGCGCCGGTGGTGCAGCGTGCCCTTCTTGGCCAGCGTGACCATCTTGTCCGCATAACGGCGGGCCACTTTGGCCTTCGCGACTGTCGTCGTGATCCGGCTGTGTTCAATCAAGCTGCACACCAGGTTGGCCAGTGTGGCGCGCCGATGCTGGGACTTCATCCCAATCTTGGCTGTTCGCTTTCGGTGTCGCATGGCTGTGTGTCCTTTGGCTCCGTCCTGTCTTATTCGGGCACCGGCACGGCACCGGAAAGCACCGCCTCAACACTCTTGTTCGCGTCGGGCGCCTCCAGCAGCGCCGCGTCGACTTTCATGCCCAGCGTAAGCCCCAACGCCGATAGTTTCTCTTTGATCTCGTTGAGCGACTTCTTCCCGAAATTCCGGTACTTGAGCATTTCCTGTTCGGTCTTCATGGCCAGTTGGCCGACCGTCGTTATGTTGGCGTTGTTCAGGCAGTTGGCCGCACGCACGCTGAGTTCGATCTCGTTGACGCTCATGTTAAGGACCTTCTTCAACCTGGCCTGCTCGGCGCTGACCTTCTCGCCGGCCTCCTCGAATTCGATCACGATATTCTTGTCATATTCGCAGAATACGTCCAAGTGGTGTCGCAGAATGTTCGCGGACTGCACCATGGCATCTTCCGGGGTGATCCGTCCGTCCGTCCACACTTCGACGATGAGCTTCTCATAATCCGTACGCTGGCCGACACGGGTATCCTCTACGCTGTAGCGGACGCGCCGCACCGGCGAAAACAGCGAATCAATCGCGATCACGCCGATCGGCTGCTCCGGCTTCTTGTTTTCCTCCGCCGGACAGAATCCCCGTCCCACCTTGACCTCCAATTCGATTTCAAAGTGCATCTTCTTGTCGAGCGTACAAATGTGTTGGTCGGGGTTGAGCACTTCGACGACCTGGTCGCTCTTGATATCGGCCGCCGTCACCGCGCCGTCCTTGTTGGCCGAGAGATAAACGACATGCGGCTCTCGGCTGTGCGACTTGAGCAACACCTTCTTCAGATTGAGCACGATGTCCGTCACATCCTCCACGACACCGGGAATACTGGTGAACTCATGCGGAGCGCCCTCGATCTTGACCGAACTGATCGCGGCTCCTTCCAACGAACTGAGTAACACTCGCCGCAACGAGTTGCCGATGGTGTGGCCGTATCCCGCTTCGAGCGGTTCGGCAATGAACTTGGCATACGTCGGCGTGGCGATGGCGTCATCGCGCGTCAACCGCTTCGGCATTTCGAATCGACCCAGACGAACTGGCATGGCGAACTTCCTCCTGTGAGCCGGGTTTCCCGCGCTCTAGAAATGCGGACCGACGGCTCGTTGTCGCGTCCGGACTGCGGACGCGGATTCTCTTTATCTAGAATAAAACTCGACGATCAATTGTTCATTAACGATTGGCTGGATATCGTCCCGCAACGGTATTCGTGCGATCTGCGCCCGCAACGCCTCTCGACTGAACGTAATCCAGTCCGGCACGGGCCGAATCTGTGCGGACTCCAAACTCTTTGCCGCCAACTGCCGCGTTGCCGCGGTGTCGCGAATTTCCACAACATCACCGGCCTTTACGTTGTACGACGGCGACGAGACCTTGCGGCCATTCACGCGGATGTGCCCGTGGGTAACCATCTGACGGGCAAACGGTCGCGTGGTGGCAAAGCCAACTCGAAATACGATGTTGTCGAGTCGCGTCTCGAGCAGTTGCAACAATGTCTCGCCGGTCACGCCGCGCTTCTTCAGCGCCTTGTTAAACATGCGCCGAAACTGGCGTTCCAACAGCCCGTACTGGTAACGCAGTTTCTGCTTTTCCGCCAAGCCAACGCCGTAATCACTTTGCTTGCGACGGGCTTTCTTCGGGCCGTGCACGCCGGGCGGATACGCGCGGCGCTCCAGATATTTCGACGGGCCGAAAATCGGCTGCCCAAATCGTCGGCTGATGCGAACTCGTGGTCCTTTGTATCGTGCCATGGTAACGAAATCTCCTGCTACACGCGGCGGCGCTTCGGCGGCCGGCATCCATTATGCGGGATGGGCGTCACATCCTTGATCACCGTGATATCCAAGCCGATCGCCTGCAACGCGCGAATCGCTGCCTCGCGCCCGCTCCCCGGCCCTTTCACCCACACCTCGATTTCTTTCAATCCGTGCGCCATCCCCTGCCGCGCCGCGTCCTGCGCGACCAGTTGCGCCGCGTAGGCCGTGCTCTTGCGCGAACCTTTGAAGCCGACGCGCCCCGCACTCGACCAACCGATCACTTTGCCTTTCAGATCGCTAATCGATACAACGGTGTTGTTAAACGTAGCCAGGATATGGGCAATGCCCTGAAACACGTTCTTGCTGTGCTTGGCCTTGACGACTTTCTTCGCAACCTCGCCCTCAGCCAATGCTTCCGCAGCCGTGGTCGGAACCGCGGGCGCGGCGGTTGCCGCCGGCGCCGCTGCCTCGGCGGCGGCTTCGGGTTTCGTCGCGGGCGCGCCCGCCTCGGCGGTGGGTTTCGCCTTCGGTTCTTCGGATTTCTTGGGTGCTTCTTTAGCCATTGTGCTCCTTCAAATATCCGTCGTGATCAGACCTTGCCGGTCTTCGCTTCCTTGCTGCGGACGACACCGACCGTCTTTCGCGGGCCCTTGCGGGTACGCGCGTTCGTGGACGTACGCTGGCCGCGCACGGGCAGGCCCTTCTTGTGGCGGATCCCGCGATAGCAATTGATGCTCATCAGGCGTTTGATGTTCGTCTGTACCTCTCGCCGCAGATCACCTTCGATGCGATAGCCCTGCAATACCGTTGTCAGGTGCGAGAGCTGCTCGTCGTTCAGGTCCTTCGCCCGTACATTCGGATCCACGCTCGCCTTGGCGCACACTTGGAGGGCGGCCGTCGGCCCGATGCCATAAATATAGCGGAGCGCGATCCCAATTTTTTTCTGGTCCGGTACTTCTACACCAATCAGACGTGCCATGCCAATACCTCTAGCCTTGACGCTGTTTGTGCCGCGGGTTGGTGCAGACCACGCGCACCACTCCCCTGCGCCGCACCACCTTGCAGCGTTCACACAACCGTTTCACCGAAGGTTTCACTTTCATGTTTGTCCTGCCTGTCTACTGCTCTTTTTGCCGAAATGTAATCCGGCCCTTGCTCAAATCATACGGTGACATCTCGATCATCACCTTGTCGCCGGGCAGTAACCGAATAAAATGCAACCGCATCTTACCCGAAATGTGTGCCAGAATCCGATGCTTATTCGGCAACTCCACCCGAAACATCGTGTTCGGCAGCAACTCGACTACCGTGCCTTCGACTCGTATGGGCTCTTCCTTAGCCACGTTAGAACTTCCGCGTCTCCATCCGTTACCAAAACCGTATGCTCGAAGTGCGCGCTCGGCGCTCCATCCGCCGATACCACTGTCCATCCATCACTCAACATCACCACTTCATGCGAGCCGGCATTGACCATCGGCTCAATCGCCAGTGTCATCCCTCGCTTCAACTTCGGATCCGTCCCCGAACCCACGTAGTTCGGGATCTGCGGCTCTTCGTGCATCTTCCGACCTACTCCGTGTCCGACAAATTCTCTCACGACGGAGAACCCGTTGGCTTCGACCATCGTCTGGATCGCCCGCGAGATATCGGACACCCGATTCCCCGCCCGCGCCGCCACGATCCCGGCGGACAACGCCTGTTCGGTCACTCGCAGCAACCGTTGGGTCCTTCCTTCCACCACTCCCACCGCGACCGTCGTCGCGTTATCTCCCACAAACCCATTCACAATGATGCCCACATCCAAACTCACAATGTCGCCATACTGCACCCGCCGCTGGCTCGGAATGCCATGAACCACTTCCTCGTTTACCGAAACGCAAATATGTCCCGGATAACCCTTATACCCGAGGAACGGACTCTTTCCGCCGAACTTCTCCATCAACGCCGCCGCCACGTCATTCAAATCCGCGGTCGTTCTTCCCGGCTGAACCTCGCGCGCGACCGCGGCGAGTATCTCCGCTGCCGCGTTGCACGCGATGCGCATTCGCTCAATCTCCTCTGGCGTCTTGATGACGATCACGACTGTAATAATCTCACAATTTCCGCAAATACCTTGTCTTTCGACTGACCGCTGTCCACACGCTTCAAGATGCCCGCTCTCTCATAGTGTCCCACCACGTCCAGTGTCACTTGCCGATAAATCTCCAGGCGTTTCCGCACGGTCTCCGCCGTATCATCCGCACGCTGCGTCAGCTTGCCACCACAACGGTCACAAACGCCACTCCGCCGCGAAGGCACAAACCTTTTATGATACAGCGCGCCGCATTTTTCGCAACTCTGTCGTCCCAGCACACGTTCCAAGATATCGGCCTCGCTTGCATCCAGGAGAATGGCCACCGTCAGGCGCATCCCCCTGTCTTGGAGCACCCCGTCGAATGCTTCCGCCTGGGTTCGCGTACGCGGAAACCCGTCGAAGATGAATCCGCCGGTCGATCCCTGCTCGTCGAGCACCAACCGCACAACCGCTATCGCAATCTCGTCGGGCACCAGTTGCCCTTTGTCAATGAACTGCTTCGCCGCGCCGCCAATCGGCCCGCCTTTGCGGATCGCCGCCCGAAACATCTGCCCGGTCGACACATGCGGCACGCCAAGCGCCGCGCCCAACGCCATCGCCGCCGTACCTTTGCCTGACGCCGGCGGTCCCAAAAATACGATACGGTGGTGACTCATCGTCACCTTCCCCGGCCGTCAGAACCGGCCTCTCAATCGGCCTTTCCGCAAGAACCCGTCGTAATGGCGCATCACCAAATGCGACTCGACCTGGCGCATCGTGTCCAGCATGACGCCAACGTTAATGAGCAGGCTCGTTCCACCAAAGAAGCTCGCGGTCAAATACGGCAGCCGAAAGTTGTGCGACAAAATGTACGGTATAACCGCGATCCCCGTCAGGAATACGGAGCCGGCCAATGTAATGCGTGTCATGGTGTGATCCAGATACTCCGCCGTCGGCCGACCCGGCCGAATTCCCGGGACGTATCCACCGTACTTCTTCAAATCATCGGCGATTTGCAACGGATTGAATTGTGTCGCCACCCAAAAATACGAAAAGAACAGGATCATCGAGCCGTACAACGTAAGATACAGTGATTCGCCCTCCGTCAACTGGCGGGCCAGGTTCTGAAAAAACGGCATCTGCAACATGGAAAAGAGTTTCGCCGGGAATAACAAAATGGCTTGCGCGAAAATAATCGGCATGACTCCCGAGTAATTGACTTTTAGCGGCATAAATGTCTGCCCGCCTCCCAGCATTTTGCGTCCCACCATGCGTTTTGCGTACTGAACCGGGATCTTTCGCTCCGCTTGTGTGACCGCCACCACCACCGCCGTTACCGCGACCGCCATCACCAGCAACAGAATCGCGTGAAGGGCATTGAACTGGCTTTCTGGTCCCACAAACAGTCGAAACGCCTGGTTGATTGCCCGCGGCAGGCGGTCCACGATGCCAACGGTGATGATGATCGACATCCCATTGCCGATTCCCCGCTCGGTGATCTGTTCGCCGATCCACATCAACAGAATTGTGCCGCTGGTAATGGTCAGCACCGTCAGCAACTCGAAACCGATGCCGGGATTGGCCACCAACACGCCCGTAAAGCCGGTAAACATTTGCTCGGGATGTTCGAATGCCTTTGCCAACAACAACGCCTGGACGACGCACAGGCCGACCGTCATGTAACGCGAGTACTGGATTAACTTCGCCCGTCCCGACTCGCCTTCCTGCTTGAGTTTCTCCAGCGACGGCATAACCGCCGTCAACAACATCATAATGATGGACGCGCTAATGTAGGGCATCACGCCGAGCGCGAACACCGCGCATTGCTGCAGGCCGCCACCCGTCATCATGTCCGCCAAGCCCATGAAGCTGCCGCCCACGCGCTGCTGGATCTGGGCCATATACTGGTTCAACTCCGAGGGATCCACCCCGGGGCACGGAATGTTCGCCCCCAATCGCGCGATGGCGACCATGCCCAGCGTAAACAGAATCCGCCGCCGCAGTTCGGGAATCTTCCAACAGTTGAGAAATGCGGAGAACATGGGTGGTCAACGATCGCCGGCTACTTCTCTCCTGCCGCCGTCTTCGCCGCGGTCGCTGGCGCCTCTGGCTTGTGATGGATGCTTCGCAACGGCAGTTCTTCGCACTGGCCGCCCGCTTTGGTAATCTTCTCTCGTGCCGAGGCGCTAAAACGCTGGGCCCTGACGGTCAGCTTCTTTTTCAACTCGCCGTTGCCGAGTACCTTTACGCCTTCGAAAAGCCTGTCCATCACTCCCGCTTCCACCAGCGACTCCGGCGTGACCGTTGCTCCGTTGTCGAACGCGTTCAACTGCTCGACGTTGACAATCACGTAGACGGTGCGAAAGCTCGCATTGTTGAATCCGCGCTTCGGGATGCGGCGCAGCAGCGGCATCTGCCCGCCTTCAAACCCCAAGCGAATCGTGCCGCCGGAACGCGCCGTCTGGCCTTTGCCCCCGCGTCCGCTGGTTTTGCCGTGCCCCGAACTCTCGCCAATTCCCAACCGCTTGGTACGGTGCTTGGCGCCGGGACGGGGCTTCAAATTGTGCAGTCGCATTGTCATGTTAACTCACTCCGCCGGAGGTCTGTCGCGACAGGCCGCGTACCCGCATGATTTCCTCACGCGGCCGCAGGTTCCGCAGAGCATCGATCGTCGCCTTCACCACGTTGACCGCGTTGCTCGAACCCAGCGATTTTGTCAGGACATCACGCACCCCGGCGGCCTCGATGACCGCGCGCACCCCCCCACCCGCGATGATGCCGGTGCCCGGTGAAGCGGGACGCAACAGTACGCGCCCACCGCCAAACACCCCGACGATTTCGTGGGGAATCGTCGAGTCCTTCAAATTCACAAACACCATGGCCTTCTTCGCCTGGTCGGTTCCTTTGCGGATGGCATCCGCCACCTCGTTGGCCTTGCCAAAACCCCACCCCACGTGCCCGCGACGGTCACCGGCGACCACCAGCGCGCTGAAATGGAACCGACGTCCGCCTTTGACAACCTTGGCGCTGCGGTTAACGTAGACGACCTTCTCAATAATTTCACCGCCCTGACGATCCAGCTCAACTCCCAGTTCCTCGACCACCGCCACCGGCGATGCTTCCTTGTCCTTGGAAGCGACCGGCTTCGCAATCTTTGGTTTCTTCTCAGGTGCCATATTAAAATCTCAATCCCGCTTCACGAGCCGCTTCGGCCAGGGCCTTGATTCGTCCGTGATACCGCAATCCGCCACGATCGAACACAACCTCGGTGATCTTGTTGGCCTTTGCCGTTTGCGCGGCAAGTTGGCCGACCTTCTTCGCGCCTTCAACGGTCGCCTTCGTGCCTTTCAACTCCGCCGCTTGCGTGCTCGCGCACGCCAAGGTCACTCCGTTGACGTCGTCGATCAACTGAACGTAGATGTGGCGACCGGTCATGCAAACACTCATCCGCGGCCGCTGCGCCGTGCCGCGCACTTTTTGCCGTAGCCGCAGGTGCCGGCGATATCGCGCTTCAACTCTTGTTCGTGGAATCATAACGCACCACCAAATTAACCGCCGGCCGTTGTAACGGTCTTGCCCGCCTTCCGGCGAACCTGCTCTCCGACGTAGCGGATCCCCTTGCCCTTATATGGTTCGGGCGGATAGAACCGGCGAATCCGGGCCGCTACTTCTCCGACCATTTGTTTGTCCGGCCCCTCAATTGTAATCTCGGGCTTCTTGTCCTGTGTGTCAGCCACCGAAACCTTCACACCTTTCGGAATGGCGAACACGATCAGGTGCGAATACCCGAGCGACATCTGCAAATTTGTTCCCTGCACGGCGGCGCGAAAGCCAACGCCCTCGACCAGCAGCTTCTTGACGTAGCCCTCATTGACCCCTTTGACCATGTTCGCGATGAGGCTTCGCGACAGACCCCAACGTGACTTGCCGACCCGGTCCACCTGTGCCGTGCTCGCGAGCACCCGGCCATCCTTCACCTCGACCTTGATCGGGGAAGGCACGATCCATTCCAGTTTGCCCTTCGGCCCTTCAACAGAGATCGCCTGGCCTTTCACTTCGACCTTGGTCTTGGCCGGAATCTCAACGGGTTTCTTTCCAATCCGTGACATAATGCGTCACCACACGTACGCTAATAGTTCGCCGCCCAATTTCGCCTTTTTCGCCTCGTGGCCCGTCATCACACCACGCGACGTGGTGAGAATCGAAATCCCCATGCCTCCCAGTACGCGCGGGATATCCGTCGAGCCGACATATCGCCGCAAGCCGGGCCGGCTCACACGCTTGATCCCAACAATCGCCCGCTCTTTGCCGACAATCTTCAGCTGAATCTTCAGTACCTGCCGGCCATTCTCCAGCTTCTCCGCATAGAAATCCGCCAGATACCCTTCGCGTTTCAGCACCTTTGCAATCTCCGCCTTCAGCCGCGAATACGGTACAAGTACGTCCGGCTTGAGCGCGGAGTTCGCGTTGCGAATCCGCGTCAGCATGTCGCCAATGGAATCGGTCACGTTCATCAATTCACCAACTCGCCTTCACCACGCCCGGGATTTTGCCCTGACTGGCCAGTTCACGAAAACAGATGCGACAAATCTTGAACCGCCGGATATACGCATGGCGCCGCCCACAGTTCTGGCAGCGATTGTACTGCTGCGCTTTGAACTTGGCTGGCCGCCGCTGCTTTACTTCCCAGGTAACTTTCGCCATAACTCAATCCTTTAACTGCTGAACGGCATCCCGAGCAACTTGAGGAGCTCCTTGGCCTCGGCATCGGTATTGGCCGTCGTCACAATCGTCACGTCCATCCCGAGGTTATGCTTGATCTTGTCGAGTTCCACCTCGGGAAAAATCGTCTGGTCTTTCACCCCCATGGTATAGCTGCCGCGTCCATCAAATCCGCGGGGATTGACCCCGCGAAAGTCGCGAATCCGCGGCAACGCGGCGTTGAAGAACCGCTCCAAGAACTCGTACATGCGCTGGCCCCGCAACGTCACCTTCGCGCCCACGGGCATGTCCTTGCGGACCTTGAAATTTGAAATGCTCTTCTTTGCCTTGGTCACGAGCGCTTTTTGACCGGTGATGGTGGCCAGTTCCTGCTGGGCCTCGTTGATCACGTCCTTGTCGTGATTGGCGTTCACGCCCATGTTGACGACCACCTTCTCCACCTTCGGCACCTGCATCCGATTGGTGTAATGGCCGCCCTTCATGAGCTGCTCCACGACGCTCTTCTTATAATGTTCGTATAGCTGCGCCATAACTTTCGTTTACGCTTCCGCAACAGCCGGCGCGGGCCCATGCTTCTTCTTCCGCGCCTCGTAGCGCTCCTGCTTCATCACTTTGGAAATATGAACCGGCCCCTCTTTGGTAATGATCCCGCCTTTGGGGTTGTTCTGGCTCTTGCGTAGCGCCTTGCTGATGATGTTCACACCCTCGACCAACACGCGTTGCTTTTCGGGGAACACCGCCAGCACCCGGCCGATCTTGCCCCTGTTCTCGCCGGAAAGCACCACCACCATGTCGTTCTTTTTGACTGCCAAATTCTTCATGGCCTAGAGTACCTCGGGAGCCAGGGAGATGATTTTGGTAAAGTTCTTGTCGCGCAACTCACGCGCCACGGGCCCGAAAATGCGGGTCCCTTTCGGATTCAACTGCTCGTCGATGATCACCACCGCGTTATTGTCGAACCGCACGTAGGACCCGTCGTTCCGTCGCAGGGGCGACTTCGTCCGCACCACCACGCAGGTCACAACCTCGCCCTTCTTCACGGTCCCGTCGGGCGCGGCTTCCTTGACGTGTGCTTTGATGACGTCCCCGATCCGCGCATAACGCTTCTGGTGCCCCAGAACGCCAATCGCCCAGGCCACGCGCGCCCCGGTGTTGTCGGCCACGTCCAAATGGGTCCGAATCTGAATCATACGTCGACCTTCTCGATCTTCGCCGCCTTCTGCACCACACCAACCAGGCGCCAGCGCTTGAGCTTGCTCAACGGGCGCGATTCGACAATCCGCACTTTATCGCCCACACCCGCTTCACTCTTTTCGTCGTGAGCGTAAAACTTCTTGTAGGTCGTCATCACCTTTTGATACCGGGGATGACGGACGCGCCGGGCGACTTCGACCACGATGGTCTTTTCCATCTTGTCGCCAACAACTTCGCCCACCAACTCCCGTGCCCTGCTTTCGATTGTCGTTGTTTCCGCCATATAAAACCAAATTTGTTTCGGCTACCCCGCCATTATTTGGCCAGCGCCGCCGCCGCTGGTCGAAGCTGCCGCTCTCTCAGCACAGTCTCCAGACGCGCCATGTCCCGCCGCACTTCACGAATCCGGCTGGGGCGCTCCAGGCGCGCCGTCTGTTGCTGAAGCCGCAGGTTAAACATCTCCTGCCGAAGATCACGCAGTTTGGCTTGCGCTTCCGCATCTGTCAACTCACGGATTTCTTTGGCCTTCATGACATTTCCTACCGCCTGGCTATAAATCGCGTGGCGATCGGCAACTTGGACGCCGCCAGCCGAAATGACTCGCGCGCCAGTATTTCCGTCACCCCACCCAGTTCAAACAGTACATTCCCCGGTCGCACCACGACCACCCACGTTTCGGGCGGACCCTTGCCCTTGCCCATCCGCGTCTCGGGCGGGCGCTTGGTGATCGGCTTGTCCGGAAACACCCGGATCCACAGTTTGCCGCGGCGTTTCATGTTGCGCGACAAAGCGACGCGGCATGCCTCGATCTGCGTCGTCGTCACCCAGGCGCGCTCCAGCGCCTGCAAACCATATTCACCGAATGCAACCGAGGCCCCGCGCCACGCAGTGCCGGTTCGGCTCCCGCGCTGGGCTTTCCGATACTTCACTCTGCTGGGCATCAATGGCATGGTCTCAGAATCCTTCCGTCATTTCGTCCACGCTACGCTGCCGGTGCCGGACCGACGGGTACCGCTGCCGGGAGCTGTTCCACGGGCCGCAGCGCTCGCTCGCCCTTGCAGACCCATACTTTCACGCCGATCTTCCCGTAAACCGTGCGCGCTTCGGCAAAACCGTAATCGATGTCCGCGCGCAATGTGTGCAACGGGATCTTCCCAATACGATATTGTTCGCGACGGGCCAATTCGGCCCCCCCCAGGCGTCCACCGCACGCCACCTTGAAGCCCTGCGCACCAAAATCCATGGCGGTCTGCATGGCCTTCTTCATGGCGCGACGAAAGCTGATCCGGCGTTCCAATTGCAGCGCGATGTTTTCCGCGACGAGTTGGGCATCGGTCTCCGGCGTCTTCACTTCGACGATGTCCACGTAGACTTCCTTGCCGGTCATCGCCGCCAGTTCTTCCTTCAACTTGTCGATTTCTGCCCCCTTGCGTCCGATGACAATCCCCGGACGCGCGGTGGAAATGGTAATCCGCGCACGGTTCGCATATCGTTCGATCACGATCTTGGGTACGGCCGCGGATGCCAACTTCCTTTTCACGAGCTCCCGCACCTTGATATCTTCCAGCAACAGCGCGGCGTAGTCCTTCTTGTCGGCGTACCACTTCGACAGCCAGTCTTTGGTGACTGACACGCGAAAACCAACCGGATTCGTCTTTTGTCCCATAAATTATTGTCCGTCCGTCAATACAATCTGGATATGCGTGGTCCGCTTGATAATCGGCCCCGCACTGCCGCGTGCCTTCGGCTGCCAGCGTTTCAAGCGCGGCCCTTCGTTGGCCACGGCTTCCTTTATCGTTAGCGCGTCCGCCGCCAAGCTGGCGTTGTTGGTTGCGTTGGCAATCGCCGATTTCAGTGTCTTCTCAATCATCCGCGCTGACTTGCGCGGGATGACCCGCAACACTTCCAGCGCGTTCGATGCGCTCAAACCCTGAATTAGTCGCGTCACTTCGCCCACCTTCGATGGGCTCATCCGCGCATATCTAGTTGTCGCTCTCACATCCATAAAATCACATGTACACTTACGAGTTGCTGGCCGCGCGGGCGACGTCTCCCGTCTTAAGCGTGACGCCCTCTTCCACCCGTTCGATCAGTGCGCCGCAAATCCGTTGTCGCACTTCCACAATTTTCAACTCCGCCACGACGCGTTCCCCGCGCATCAGCACCATCGGCATTCCGATTCGCGCCCCTTGAAGCTGGCCGATGTTCAACACCACCAGCCGCAGGTCCGGGTTCACCTCGAGCACCGTCGCAGCAACCAGCGCCCCCTGGGTCTGACTATTCGCCGCATGGCCTGAACGTGGTCGATCCGCAGCCTCAAATAGCGCTTTGGTGCGGGCCAACTCACCCGTGACATCTCCTGGCTTCTGCAGGGCTTCAATGAGCCGCTGCACCTGCGCCACCAATCGTTGCCGCTCCGCGTCCGCGAGATATAATGCTCGCGCCGTCTCGGCCAACTGGCGTTGCGCCTGCGCCGTGGCATCATCGGCAACATTGACGCCGAGCGTTTGCGCGCGCAGTTGCGCCTCACTCCACTTCTTGCGGAATAACTCGCTCTCGGTCCGCGCGACGGCCAGATTCTCCGTCAACAACCGGATAGTCATCTCGCGCTGCCCCAAGTCCGTTTTCAGCCGCTGATTGTCGGCCCCGAGGTTGTTCACCAGCGCGCGCAACTCATCGACAGCCGAATTCGTGGTCGCCGATGGTAGCTGCGCTTCCTCAGCTGGCGATGGCCATACCGCTACAAAGAACAAGCAAACTGCCCAAACTCCCTTCCGCATGCCATGGGCGGGCACAACCAAATCCCGGTCGCGCTACTTCGCGACCGCCTTCTCGGTGTGGGCTCCGTGGGCGCGGAACGTGCGTGTCGGCGCAAACTCGCCCAAACGATGTCCCACCATGTTTTCGGTCACGAACACCGGCGTGTGCACCTTGCCGTTATGAACCAAAAATGTGTGCCCCACAAACTCCGGAACAATCATCGACCGACGTGACCACGTCTTGATCGGCTTCTTCTCGCTCGCGCGCATGGTCTCGACCTTCTCCATCAGGTGATCGTCGACAAACGGGCCTTTTTTCAGGGAACGTCCCATTTATTTCTTCCTTCTCTCCAGGATC
>JBEKUF010000064.1:0-17739 GCA_049515295.1 Verrucomicrobiia bacterium
AATATCTCGCCGTCGCGACGTATGGCTGTTTTGAAATCTTCTCTATTCATGTGACACGCACGCTATGTCGAACATTGTTCCGGGAATTTCATCGGTGAATCGTCGATCAAATCTTGTGCGCTGTCAACAGGCGCGTCGATGCCCGGCTCCGATGGCCACGGAATGCTTTCGCGCGGGGTGGGGGCGCGTGTCAAACAGTCTTGCGGGCGCGTCGTCTTTGCGCGACACTTCAGCCATGAAAACCTTGTCCCGGAAGCAAATCGTATCGGCGCTGAGGCGTAACGCCGCTAATCTCCGCGTGGAACTGTGGCGCGTCGAAGCCGCCATTGCTGCGCTTGGTGACGTAACGATAACGGGAAAAACCCCATGGATACGGGTCAAGGGCAAATCTAAAATGTCCGCCAAGGCACGAGCCGCAATCGGTAGGGCGCAACGCGCACGGTGGGCGAAACTCAAAGCGGCCAAGGGAAGAAAGTGAGGCTTCCTGCCGCAGTGTGTTGAGCGTTCAACATGAGCAAAAGAAACGTCAGTGACTCCGAAGTGGACAGAGTAATTAGTTGTATCAGTCTCCCCTCACAAGACACCGACCTACGGAGAGGGACAGCAGCTTGGAGCGTTGCCGATTTCGACTACGCCATTGATCGTGGCCCGTTTTTCCACCGTAATTCGTGGGACGCTGTGCGAGGGCCGTATCAGTCTTTGCGACAGGAACGAGCGGAAGCCGATGCACGTGCCAGTGCACAAGAGATGGAATCGCAAAGGCACGTCGAGATTACCAGCCACTTGCGGGAATTGAAGAAACCACATTGGACGGTCACTCCGGGATTTTGGGTTGCGTTCGCAGCGATGGTGTTTGCCGCGATTGCCGCTTGGCCTGTAATTCGGGAATGGGTTCGGGCATTGTTGCACTACTAGGACACCGCGACGACTGCGGGGCTGTCTCCTACGCGGCGCAAAAAGGCATTTGGGCTTTCCGTGGCACCCATCTCCGCCAAATTCCGTGCTACAATAATCCCACCATGAACCAAGACAAATTGAGTACGTGGGTAATCGGGATGGTCTTTGACATTCTGTCTGTCGGTGAGACGGCCACAGTTCAAGCCCTAGCCAAGGCGCTCTCCGAAGTTCCCGCCGTCAAGGATGCAGGCGTGACGGTGGAACAACTAGAAAAAACACTGCGCCTAATAGCCAAGCCGGTCGAACAGACCCGACGCTTGACGCGGGAAGGCGATGCTCTGGCCGTGATTTCCGTGGACGACCTCCGGGCACGGGGGGTTCTGAAGTTCTGGACTGACTGTGTTAACGATTGTCTGTTGGACGGCGAAGGCAAGCGTACCCCCGTGGACGCTAAAACCAGAGCCCGAGCGGCAGACAACATCGCGCGTGCCCACAGGGGCAAACCACCCCGCGATTAGGCAGCCTGAAGAGTCACCCCATCTCCCCAAGAGCACGACACGGCCCGTCCACGGGGCTGTGGCTGCGCGGGCGGGCCATTCCCGTGGCCCTGTGAGAGCGGGATTGCACCGATGATGCCTCAGAAATGAGAAGAGCTTGTAGGCCTGTACGGCCTGTCCGTGTGAATGATTAAGTAAAAAAGGAATCGTTCCACTACCCGCCAAGCCCTTTGCCTTGGTTTTGGACTCGCCACCCCCGTACACCCCTCGCGCGAAAAAGAGGGGGTGGTGGGTGTCGCAGTGCACCGAGGGTGCTGCGCGGGTCAACGCCATGCTCCATGTCCTAGACGGTCGAAACGTCCTCAAACATCCTTGCATCCGTTAGCACTGGACGTTAGCACTGGCCTACCCGAAGGCCGAAAACATGCGATTTCCTTAGCAAAAATGAAATGGCGACCCCAACGGGATTCGAACCCGTGTTACCGCCGTGAAAGGGCGATGTCCTGGACCGGGCTAGACGATGGGGTCGCCGAAATTGCCGCGCGCGGGTTGACTATAACGGATGGATTCGAGTTGGCAACCGCGAAAGTGGTACGGGCATCCTTTCGGTCATGCCGCCAATCATCAACGGGCGAGAGGCCCGTTCTGGACTACACCGCGAGGATTTCCTTCTCCTTGTGGGAGAGGACGGTGTCGATCTCTTTGATATACTCGTCGGTCTTGTTCTGGATTTCTTTTTCGGCGTGCTTGAGGTCGTCCTCGGTGATCACACCGTCTTTTTGCAGTTTCTTGGCCAGGTCGTGCGCGTGACGACGCTCGTTGCGAACGGCGACGCGGCCGTCCTCGGCCATTTTCTTGCAGATCTTGTCGAGCTCGCGGCGACGCTCCTGATCGAGTTCGGGGATGGGGATCCGGAGTATCTTGCCGTCGACGCGCGGGGTGACACCCAGTTCCGATTTCAGGATCGCCCGCTCGACATGCTGGACGAGAGTGGCGTCCCACGGCTGGATGACAATCAGGCGCGGCTCGGGCGTGGAGATGCCGGCGAGTTCGCGCAACCGCATGTGCGCGCCGTAGGCTTCCACCTGGATGTTCTCCACGAGGGACGGCGACGCTTTGCCGGTGCGAACCGTGGCGAATTCGTTGTGGACGAATTCGAGCGTCTTCATCATTTTTTCTTCCATCGAATCGAGGACTTCTTGCAGAGTCATGCCGGAGAGATTAGAAATTCTGGTTGGAGATGTCAACCACGCGCACACTTCTGATCGATGCCGACGACACGCTTTGGGAGAACAATATCTACTTCGAGCAGGTCGCGGAGGAATACGTCGCGACGCTGGGACGGATGGGCCAGAGGACCGAGCAGGTGGAGCAGTTACTCTGGGAAACGGAACAACGCAACGTCAAGATCACCGGCTATGGGAGCCAGGCGTTCTGCGAGTCACTGCGCGAGGTTGCCCGGCAACTCGGTGCGGCCGACCTGGAATCGTGGATTGGCGAGAAAGAGACCTGGATTCTCCGTCATCCGATCGAGTTGATGCCCGGTGTGCGTGAGACCCTTCCCCGGCTCCATGCGGCCAACCAGCTCATTCTGCTGACCAAGGGACGCGCAGACGAACAACTGGCCAAGCTGGAACGCTCGGGCCTCGCGCCATTCTTCCACGTCACGGAGGTCGTCTTCGAGAAATCGGTCGAGACCTACCGGGACGTGATGGCGAAACACGGACTCTCGCCGGGACGAGCGTGGATGATCGGCAACTCGCCGCGTTCCGATATCAATCCGGCGAGGGCCGCCGGGCTCGGCACGGTGTTCATCCCCTACCACACCACATGGCAGCACGAATTGGAAGAGATCACGACGGACGGCGCCACGATCATGCTGGAGAATTTTGGGCAGCTCGCTGACCACTTTTCGTAGAGAACGAACTACTCGCTGACCAATGTGCCGATGGGTTCGCCGAGGATCGCGCGCCGAATGTTGCCGTATTCAAAGAGGTTGAAGACGACAATCGGGATGTGGTTGTCCATGCACATCGAGAACGCGGTGGAATCCATGACATTGAGCCGGCCCTTCAACGCGTCCATGTAGGTGAGCTTGTCGTACCGCTTGGCTGACGGGTCGGTTTTCGGGTCGGCGGAATAGACTCCGTCCACCTTCGTCGCTTTCAGCAGCACATCGGCGTCGATCTCGCTGGCGCGCAGGGCGGCGGTCGTGTCGGTCGAGAAATAGGGATTGCCGGTGCCGGCGGCGAAGATGACCACGCGGCCTTTTTCGAGGTGGCGGATGGCGCGACGGCGGATGAACGGCTCGGCGACGGCGCGCATTTCGATGGCGGACTGCACGCGGGTGGACACGCCGTGTTTTTCCAGCGCATCCTGCAAGGCGAGGGCATTGATCACCGTGGCGAGCATCCCCATGTAATCGCCCGCGGTGCGGTCGAGCCCGTGTTTGCTGCCGGCCAGACCGCGAAAGATGTTGCCGCCGCCAATGACAATCGCCAGCGCGACATCCAGTTCCTTGATCTCGTGGATTTCCTTGGCGATGGCGGCGCAGGTTTCGGGGGAAATGCCGTACCCGCGGGAGCCGAGGAGCGCTTCGCCGCTCAACTTCAACATGACACGGTGGTATTTGGGAGTCAGGGCGGAGGTCTGAACCATGGCCACGGTTTTACACGCAGTTGCCGTTCTTGGCAAGCGCGGGGATGCTACAGGCTGCGCCCCACCTTATGTGGACGGCGTGGAACCCGCGATTTCTTCGCCGAGCTGCCAGCGGATGAAGCGGCGGACGATGATGTTCTCGCCCAACTGCGCGATCTTGGCCGTGACGTGGTCCTTGATGGTGATCTCGGGATCTTTCACGAACGGCTGTTCGAGCAGACACACCTGCGAATAAAATTTCTCCAGCTTGCCGGCGATGATCTTCTCGACGGCGGGCGCGGGTTTGTCCTTCACCTGGGCGCGGTAGATTTCCTTTTCGCCCTCGACGACAGCCGCCGGGACGTCTTCGCGACGGACATAGCTCGGATTGGCGGCGGCGATATGTTGGGTGATGTCCTTGACCAATTCGCGAAAGCCCTCGTTGCGGGCGACAAAGTCCGTCTCGCAGTTCACTTCCAGCAGCACGCCAAGCTTGCTGCCGTGGTGAATGTAGCTGGCGATGCAGCCTTCCTTGGCGGCGCGCAGGGCTTTCTTCCCGGCGACGGCGATGCCTTTCTTGCGAAGGATCTTCTCGGCTTCGGCGAGATCGCCGCGGGCCTCCTGCAACGCCTGTTTGCAGTCCATCATGCCGGCGCCGGTTTTTTCGCGGAGAGTTTTGACGAGTTTGGGGTCGATTTGCATGGCGGTCGTAGTCATGGGGAATGGTTGGCTGCCGAATTGCCTAGGCCGACACCGCGGTTTGTTCCGGGGCCGGAGCCGGTTCCGCCGGTGGCGGAGGCGTGGCCTCGGTCGCTGTCGGTGCCGGGGGCGGCGGCGGGGCGGGTTGCTTTCGTCCCAGTTCCGCCTGCGCTTCGGCAACGGTGTTGGCGATTACATTGGTGAGCAGTTTCACGGCGCGGATCGCGTCATCATTGCCGGCAATCGGGTAGGTGGCATAATCGGGGTCGCAATTGGTGTCCACGACGGCGATGATGGGGATCCCGAGACGTCGCGCCTCGTGAATGGCGATGGCTTCCCGCTGGATATCGATGACGAACACCGCGGCGGGCAGCCGTTCCATGTTCACAATGCCATCGAGATTCCGATGAAGTTTGTTTTGCTCGCGGCGAAGGGATGCGACCTCTTTCTTGGGCAGACGCTCGCCCTCGGGCGAAGCGAGGAGGCGGTCGATTTCCTGCATCCGCTTCACGCTATTGCGGATGGTGCGGAGGTTCGTCAGGGTCCCACCGAGCCATCGATCCACGACATAGGGCATGTTGGTGCGGATGGCGCATTCCTTGATCTCCTGTTGCGCCTGTTTCTTGGTGCCGACGAACAACACGGAACCGCCGCTGGAGATCGTATCATGGAGAAACCCGCAGGCGACTTCGATCTGGGTGAGGGTCTTGTTGAGGTCGATGATGTGAATGCCGTTGCGGGCGGCGAAAATGAACTTTTTCATCTTGGGGTTCCACCGCTTGGTCTGATGACCGAAATGAACCCCGGCTTCCAACAACTCTGCGACTGTTACGTTTGGCAATGCATCCTCCACAGTTTGATCTCGCGGTGCGGCGACGATGCGTCGGCGCGAGACATCCCGTCTGATAACGACTGGATTCTGGTTTAGTGTTATTTTGTCCCGAATTTCTTCGGAACGGTTTCGTACTGCCTCGACCGCTCGTGGCAGGATTTATCATCATAGTCCCATACCGGGGCTTTGCAAGTGGAAAAACGGGCCGTTTTTTGGCCGTCTGGTAGGGTTGGGTGACTTAGAACCTGGCGGTGGAGGCGCCCAATTCGGGCAGGAAGTTACGCGTGGCGGAGTCGTCGTAGGAGAAGAGCACGAAGCCAGGGGCGCCAAGTTGGCGGGTCGCGCCAATCTGCGCGGCCAACTGGCTCAGGCGATCGAATTTCCAGCTGCCGATTCCGACCACGACCTTGTTGCGTTGCGATGCCCAGAGCTGTTCCTTGCGGACTTTCGACTCAAAATCGCGCAGGTCGGGCGTGTAGGTCATCGTGCACACATAATCGACGTAGCCACGGTCGAGCCACAATTTCCAGTCCTGCGCCTTTTCTTCCCTGGCGCGGTCGAGATCGGGAAACACAGCCGCGGAGACGGAAAGGCCCGGGCGGGTGAGGCGGGCGCGGGTGGACAGTTGCTGGACGAACGCGTTGATTTCGTGTTGGCGCCATTGGTTGAACCTGGCGACATACGGCCCTTCCAATACGTCGGCGGGCCAATGGCGGACGCGCGTGCCGATGCTCTGCTCGAATTCGCGACGGCAATTATCACAGAAGCAGCAGGGTTGTTCGCAGAAGCGGATGTAATCGAATTGAATGCCGTCCACGGGATACTTTTTGACCATCTCGGCGACGGACGACTCGATCAGGGCGCGGTTGGCCGGCACCGACGGACACAACCACGTGAACCCGGATTGCATCACCGGACGGCCATCCGGGCCGCGCATCACGCGGTTTTGCGCGATGAGTTGGCGCTGGAAGGCGGGCGGGGCTTTGTACATGAACGTGACGATTTGTTTCGCATTCACGGCGAGCCCTCGTTCGTGAGCGAGGTCGATTCCGCGAGCGATGGGGTCCGTCGCATCGTACACGATACTCGGCAACGCGTGGCTGTTGGGGTAAAACGCGGCGCCGCCAGAGGCCAGGTTGACAAAGATCGTGTTGAAACCCGCGCGGTGCAGGTTTTCCGTCGCGGTGTCCCAGACGAGTTTCGTGGTGTCGCTGACCCAGACGCCGCGCAGTTCGCCGAGGCGGGGAGCCGGTGACGGCGACGGGATATGGCCTGGCGCGGGTGCCGGCTTCGACATGGTCTGGTCGTACGTCGGGCCGAGCCGGGTGCACGAATTCAACAGACTGACGACGGCAACAACGGCCAGCGTTGCCGCCACAACATTCCCCAACCTCCTCATGTTTCTCCTTGTGTGCCTTCGGAGCGCGGTCGCGAATCTCCGCTTTTCCCCAAAAGCGCCGACGAATCGGCGCACTCCAAAAGCCACGGACACTATAAGCAAAATCCCGTGATGTTGCCAAACGAAATGTTTGCTGTTACAAGGGAAATCGATGACGCTTCGCAAACTCTCCATCCTCGGCCCCGGTCTGCTGGGCGGCTCAATCGGGCTGGCGGCCCGACAACGGAAGGTTGCCAAGCGCGTTTCCATCTGGGCGCGCCGGCCTGACGCAGCGGACCAGGCTTACCAGCTCGGCGCGGCGGATGAAGCGACGCAGGACCTCGCGAAGGTCGTCGCCGATGCCGAACTGGTCGTGTTGGCGACGCCGATTGGCGCGATGCAAGGACTGGTCGAGCAGATGCTGCCGGCCCTGCCCGCAGGCTGCGTGGTGACGGATGTCGGCAGCGTGAAATATCCGATCGTCACGGCGCTGTCTCACACGCTCGCTGGGAAGGCGCGGTTTGTCGGGTCCCATCCGATGGCCGGTTCGGAACAATCGGGCATGGAGGCCGCGCGGCGGGATTTGTTCGACAACGCGGTGTGCATCGTCACGCCGGGCGAGGACACGGACCCGGCGGCGCTGCAGATGGTGTACGACTTTTGGAAGGTGCTGGGGTGCTCCGTCAAGACGCTCGATCCACTGAAGCACGACGAAGTGGTCGCACGCATCAGCCATCTGCCGCATGTTGTCGCCGCGGCGGTGGTCAATGTGGTGTGCAGCGACGGGTCGCACCCGTTGAACTTCGTTGGGCCTGGTTTCAAGGATTTCACACGTGTCGCGGGCGGACCGTTTGAGATGTGGACGGAGATCTGCCTGGAAAACCGGGACGAAATCGGCCGCGCGCTCGATGCGTTGATTGAGGAACTCGGCAAAGTGCGCGCGGCAGTGAAGAACAGCGATGCCGTCGAACTGCGGACGATGCTCAAACGCGCGAAGCATTTCCGGGATGAACTGAGGTTCAAGACATGAAGCCTCTGCCCGACCCGTACCCGATCGAGCCGCTGACGAAACCGCCGAATTGCACGATCACGGTACCGGGTTCGAAGAGCATCACCAACCGCGCGCTGACACTGGCGGCGTTGGCGGACGGCAAATGCGTGCTGCGCGGCGCGCTGTGGGCCGATGACACGCAGGTGATGGTGGATTCACTCCAGAAACTCGGATTCGAAGTCGCGGTCGAGCCTGATCCACTTGAAGAATGCAATCGAACCCTCACGGTGGTTGGACATGGCGGCGAGATTCCGGCGAAGAAGGCGGAATTGTACGTTGGCAATGCCGGCACGGCAGCAAGGTTCTTGACGGCGCTGGTTTGTCTCGGTCATGGCGAGTATCGGATTGATGGGGACGCCCGTATGCGCGAGCGGCCGATGAAAGAATTGTTCACGGCCTTGCGTAAGTTGGGCGTGGATGTTCAAGGGGAGAAGGATTGTTTGCCGGCATTGATTCAGGCGTCGGGATTGAAGGGTGGCGAAGTAACGATAGGCACCAAACAGAGCAGTCAGTTCGCCAGTGCCTTGCTTCTACTTCAGAGCAAGGCGCAATTCAAACTATGGTTGTTAGAGCCCGACGAGCCGTACAGCTATGTCGAGATGACTCGCAAAATGATCCGCAACTTCCGCCACGACTATGTGATCGAACCCGACCTGTCGAGCGGCTCATATTTCGTCGCAGCAGGCGCAATCACAGGCGGTCGCGTGAAAGTGGCGGGTTGGCCTCCGAACTCGCTGCAGATGGATGGAAGATTCCAAAGGTATCTGCACTGGCCTCGCAACTCGTTGCAGATTGATGTAAAGGCTCTGACTCCGAAAAGTGACGTATCACGAACGCGGGACCTGGGTGACAGCGTGATGACGCTGGCCATTTGCGCGCTTTTCGCGAAGGTTCCTGTCGTAAGCATTGTCGACGCCGAAAGGCTACGCGAGCAAGAAAGCGACCGCATTGCCGCCATGGTAGCAGAACTGAAAAAAGTGGGGGCGCTGGTGGAGGAGAACGCGGACGGCTTTTCAGTCTATCGCCAAATGCCGGGGCGACAACTCCATGGCGCGGACATCGAGACGTACAATGATCACCGCATGGCGATGTGTTTTGCGGTGTTAGGATTGAAAGTCCCGGGGATTCGCATTAAAAATCCCGGTTGTGTGAGCAAGACATTCCCGAATTTTTTTGATAAGCTGGAGCAATTAAGAACTTGAACTCAACGAGACTGGCGCGAGCGAGCCAAACAACGGCGCGGCCACTTGGGAGCGCGATCCTCCAAATTATGAGCGACAATGCAACGGTGGTGGCGGTGGACGGTCCGGCGGCCAGCGGCAAGAGCACGGTGTCGCGGACATTAGCGAAGATGCTGAGCTATCATTATGTGGACACGGGCGCGATGTACCGCGCGATCACATGGAAGGCGCTGGAGGATGGCGTCGATGTCGACGATACGATTTCTGTGATCGCGATGATGCATCGGGTCAAGATCAGTTTCGAGGTGGTCGATGGGCAAGTGCGGATGCTGATTGACGGGGTGTATCCCGGCAACGCGATCCGCGAGCCACGGGTGACGGACAAAGTGTCAACGATCGCGGCAATACCCGAGGTGCGACAGGTGCTCGTGCACCATCAGCGGTCGCTGACAAAGTTCGGCAACCTGGTGATGGAGGGGCGCGACATCGGGTCGGTGGTATTTCCCGACACGCCCCACAAATTCTACCTCGAAGCCAGCCCCGAAGTCCGCGCAGAGCGTCGGAGGCGCGACCTGGAAGCGATGAGGATTCCTGCCAGTCAGGAGGGCGTTAGGGAATCGCTTCAGAGCCGCGACCTGAAGGACTCCGGGCGCAGCGCATCGCCGCTGCAGATCGCACTCGGGGCGACGGTCATTGAGAATTCGCACTTGTCGATCGAGGAAAATGCCAAGGTGATCTTCGATCATATCCATCAGCAGTCGGTGCGGCGCGGCAGTTTCGGCGTGGGCGGGGCCTGAGCGCGCCATGCGACGGTGGTGGTATCGGTTCTGCCGGGCTTGGTTTCGCCTTTACTTTTATTTGTATCATCGGGGCCGGGTGTATAACGCGGAGCGGCTGCCGGACACGGGCGCGTTTATTCTGGCCGGCAATCACGTGAGTTTTCTCGATCCGCCGTTTTTCGGAATGGCGTGCCGCCGGGAGGCGTTTTACATGGCGCGGGATACGCTTTTTCGGAACCCGCTGGCGAATTGGATTCTGCGGAGTTGGCACTGCGTGCCGATCAGCCGCGAGCGTGGCGATATCGGCGCGATGCGGACGGTGTTGCGGATGCTCGGTGAAGGCAAAGCGGTGCTGATGTTTCCCGAGGGCACGCGGAGCGAGGATGGGGAATTGCAGGAGCCGCGGGCGGGGATCGGGATGATCGTAGCGCGGGCCAACGTGCCGATTGTTCCGATGCGCATTTTCGGGACGGAACGGGCGTTGCCGAAAGGAGCGAGTTTGCCGCGGCCGGCGCGGGTGGAGATCAAGTTTGGCGAACCGTTTACGTATCCGCTGCCCGCGGATTTCGAGAAGATGCGCGGTGAAGCGGTGAAGGCGGTTTATCTGGAAATTGGGCGGGAGATTATGAAGCGGATTGCCGCGCTCAAGCCGGAGACGGGGTGATGGCCAATGGAAGATGGGGAAGGCCGAAGCGAATGGTTAGGCACCTTCTCCAGAACGCGCGTTCTCACGGTCAACGACTCCCGGAATGAACGCTATCGTGAAGGCAGCCCTCCCGTTGTATGCCCGGACAGAAGTGAAACGGCGCCGCGTTGCTGTTGACCGCATCAAATTCCGTGGGCCGGGCGAACCGATGAATTGCGTCAGGCGGCGCTGGAGGCTTGGGGAGTGGAGGCTTCCGGTTGTTGTCTGGTTCGGCGGTTGTCGGCCTGCCTGACCCGCTGAATCACGGTGGCGGCGGGCGCGGGCGAAAGCGGCAGGATGAATTTGTGTCCGCAGCAGTAGCAGTGGGGTTGAGCGGCATAGTTTTGAGCGCCGCAGTGTGGGCATTCATGGAGACCCGGCTTGGAGCGTTGGGCGCGGTTGGAACAGCATCCCATCAAGAGCAGTGGGACAAACACAAAGAGTTGCAGAAGAACCAACACTTCAATGAGGCCGGTGATGCTCATGGTTTCTCCATACTCGAACAGAAACAGCGCGCCCTAGCGTTGACGCGTCGGCACTCTCGCAACGGGCGCTTCGGGCCCAAGAAAAAGGCCCCAAACGGGGTGATGCATGCATTTAGCACGGGAGCGATTTGAAATGCAAGAAATTTTCCGTTGTGGACCAGGCGATAAATTCGCCGGCGACGGAAACGCTGGCGCAGGAGGTGGCGGGTCAATATTCTGATAACGGAGAAGCAAAACGGAGGAAAAATGGGGCGAAAGCCACGAATCGGGGGTTGGGCGGGTGGCGAGGATACTTGCCAGAAATGGCTTGCCACCGCCCCGCTCCAGCGGCTATATTTGTCCGCCTTTCAGCTACCGCACCAGTGTCGTGCTTGCCAAAGGCAGGAGAAAAATCACTCGAATGCAGAATTCAATGGAGAAACTCTTTTCTGAGGTGAAGGCCTTCACCGAGGGAATGCTGGTCAAAGGACGCATCTTGGAAGTGCGCCCGAATGAAGTTTTGGTGGACATCGGCTACAAGTCGGAGGGGGCGATTTCGCTCTCGGAATTCGATGACCCCGACGCGGTCAAGGTGGGGGACGAGATCGAGGTGCTATTGGAGAGCCTCGAAGACGACGACGGCATGGTGGTGCTATCTTTTGCCCGGGCCGAGCAGAAGAAGAACTGGGACCGCATCGTGAGCATTTGTACCGAGGGCGGCACGATCGATGGCAAGGTGCGCGGCAAGGTCAAGGGCGGGCTGATGGTCAATATCGGTGTGGACGCTTTCCTGCCCGCCTCGCAGATTGATGTCATCCCTCCCCGCAACCTCGACGAGTATCTCGGCAAGACTTTCAAGTTCAAGGTCGTCAAGATCAACCAGGAACGCCACAACATCGTGCTGTCGCGGCGCGAGTTGATCGAGCAGGAACGCGAAGACAAGCGCCGCAACCTGATGACCAGCATGCAGGTCGGGCAGATTCGCAGCGGGCTGGTGAAGAACCTGACGGACTTCGGTGCGTTCATCGACCTCGATGGTCTCGATGGATTGCTTCACATCACGGACATGAGTTGGGGCCGGATCAATCATCCGTCCGAGTTGCTCAAGGTGGGCGACACGATCGAAGTGATGATTTTGGAAGTGGACCGCGAAAAAGAGCGCGTGTCGCTCGGGCTCAAGCAACGCAATCGCAACCCGTGGGACAACGTCGAGGTGAAATACCCTGTCGGCAGCAAGGTCCGCGGCAAGGTCGTGAGCGTGGTTCCCTATGGCGCGTTCGTGCAACTCGAGGACGGTGTCGAGGGCATGGTGCACGTGTCCGAGTTGTCGTGGACGAAGCGCGTGGCGCGCGCATCGGATGTGTTGAAGGTGGGCGATGAGATTGACACGCTGGTGCTGGAGATCAAGCGCGAGGAACAGAAGATTTCCCTCGGCATTCGCCAGCTGGAGGCCAACCCATGGTCGCAGGTGCCGAAGAAGTATCCGCCGGGCACGAGAATCAGCGGCAAGGTGCGGAACCTGACCAACTTTGGCGCGTTTGTGGAAATCGAGGAAGGCATCGATGGAATGGTCCACGTGTCCGACATGTCGTGGTCGCGCAAGGTCACCAATCCGGCCGAGATTTTGAAGAAGGGCCAGACCGTCGAGGCGGTGGTGCTGGAAGTGGACAGCGCCAACCAGCGGATTTCGCTCGGCATGAAGCAGGTCGAGGACGACCCGTGGAAGACCATCGAGCAGCGGTACAAGATGGGCGACCTTGTGAAGGGCAAGGTTGTCAAGCTCGCGTCATTTGGCGCGTTCATCGAGTTGCCCGACAAGCTCGAGGGTCTGGTGCACATCTCGCAGATCAGCGAGGAGCACATTGACAAGATCAAGAACGTGCTCAAGGTGGGCGATGAAGTCACCGCGCGCGTGATCAAGGTGGATGCGCCCGAGCGCCGCATCGGGTTGAGCATCAAGGCTGCGAACTACAGCAGCGAACAGCTCGAAGCGGAGAAAGAGCAGTACGAAGCCGCGCTCAAGCCGGGCGAGGCCATCGTGGACCTCGAACACGCGTTCGAACAGGCCGAGGAAGAGAAAAACCAGTAGCCGTTTCCTTCCGAATCTAGTACAAGAAGCCCGGCCCCGAACGTATTCGGGACCGGGCTTCTGTTTGCGTGCGCCATGAAAACTGCCGACGAACAATTGAATCTGCTCGTGCAAGGGTGCGAGACGGTCGTCACCCGCGAGGAACTGAAGAAGAAGCTGGAGCAGAGCCGCCCGCTTCGCGTGAAGCTCGGTTGTGACCCCACAGCGCCGGATTTGCACCTCGGCCACAGCGTTGTGCTGCGCAAACTCCGGCGGTTTCAGGACCTCGGGCACAAGGCCGTGCTAATCATCGGCGATTACACGGCGCTCGTCGGTGATCCGACAGGGCAAAACAAGACCCGCCCCATGCTCAGCGAAGCCGACATCGACCGCAACGCGAAGACGTATTTCGACCAAGCGGGGAAGATTCTTGATGCGGCTCCCGACAAACTAGAAATCCATCGCAACAGCGAGTGGCTGGCGGGAATGAGTTTCGCGGACGTGATCCGTCTCACCAGCAAGATGACGGTCGCCCGCATGCTCGAACGTGACACGTTCGAGAAACGGCACAAGGCGGGTGAGCCGATCAGTGTGCACGAGTTTCTCTACCCGCTCATGCAGGGACACGATTCGGTCATGATTCGCTCCGACGTGGAATTGGGTGGGACCGACCAGACGTTCAATAATCTGGTGGGCCGCGACCTGCAGCGGGATGCCGGCCAGGAGCCGCAGGTCGTGATGATCCTCCCGATACTGGAAGGACTCGACGGCGTCGAGAAGATGTCCAAGAGCAAGGGCAATTACATTGGCATCGGAGAGACGCCTAGGGACATGTTCGGCAAAACCATGAGCATCGGCGATGACCTGATGTGGAAATGGTACGCCCTCCTCTTCTTCAAGACGCCTGTTGAGATTGCGGAGTTGAAGAAGGGTCACCCGATGGAGGCCAAGAAGGCCCTCGCTCATGCCATCGTTGCCCAATATCACGGCGCCGCGGCCGCCGATCATGCGTGCGAGGATTTTGAAAAGCAGTTTTCCAAAAGAGACTTGAAGGAGGTTGCCCGGGTCTTGCCGGTCCCGTCAGGCGAAATCTGGATCATCGAGTTGATCGAGAAGGCGCACAAGTTCGGCAGCCGAAGCGAGATTCGACGGCTGATCCAAGGAGGCGGCGTTTCAATTGACGGCCAAAAGATCACCGACGAAAAGACCAGGGTACCTGTTCGTGACGGGATGCTGTTGAAGGTTGGCAAGCTGATTGTCGTCAAGCTGGCAGTTGCCTAACTTTCCTCTTTGTTCTACACTTCCGCGTCTGGCCGGGACGTAGCTCAGCTTGGATTAGAGCGCCTGCCTTGGGCGTCAAGAAAGCACTTTTCTGCCATTAGCTATCGCTATCTTAGCCAATGTTTACGGGCCTTTTCTGATTTTCGCTTTAGCCCCGTTTAGCCAAAATATGCCCCAAAAAATCAATGGAGTATCAAATGGCAGTATCAAATGGACACCTCTGGAAATGTCGATGAAAGCGCAGTTGCCTTCGGCAAGAAACTGTGTGAAGTCCGTCGCAACAAATCCGAACTAGCACAAAGACGGCAAGTGTCCCATAGGTCGTCGGCAGGGCGATCACTGTTCGAACGAACGGAACTAACTTTGGTCCAGTATAACGGCTGTAAATGCATCATTTTGCACCTGAATCAAGGCGAGCGCAGTCCCTCACCCGCAATCAGTGCCTCCAATGCAAGATGACGAGTCTCACCCCAGTAGATTCTTCCGTTGGGAGGCAACAATGCGCCGTAGTCTCCCTTTGATGTCAGCATCGTCATCGCTTGAATCCCACAAATATCGTGCCGTTGAATCATAACCTTATCAAACCCAGAAGAGAAAAGGCGTTCTATTCTAGAAAGCATTCCTCCCATTCCCGCTATGACTCCCTCAAGGGCGAGGAACTTCTTGTCCTCCTCATTCGGACCAGGGTCAATGACCAAAATTTTGACTGCTTCAGATGCCTGTTTGAGCAGATTGACCAAGTGGGGTAGTTCTTTGGGTCCAAACTCCATAACTCCTTGTGGTTCCGTTAGTTCATCAGTGGGCCACATACTGAGCAAGGCGATTGCCTTCTCCCGTGAAGTGAAAAGCGGAAGCACGCCGCCATATGTCGTTCCTTCGAGTTCGAAGTTGCCAGCGTTGACCAGCATGAGTGCACCAGACTTCTCACCTAAGATGCCGTAGACCGGCAGATCCCACCTGTAGGTCTGGCGTGTTGATTTGGTCTGATCCCGCTTCTCGCCAACCACAGGAAACATGGCTGTGTCATTGGATACGGGGTGCGATTGACTGGTCTTCCCGACGACGACCTGTTCCTGACCGACTGACGGCAGAATGAATGTTTTCAGAAGCTCATTCTGGAGGTTTTCGGATGCGATAAGCCAGCCAATGGGAGGTTCTGTCAGGAAGAAGCTCGGCAAGGTCAATCCGGCCAATTCCATGTCTCCAGGGGACGGCTTGTGCCCTGCTAGGGGAAGCTTCATGAGATGATTGACGGTTCCAGCAAGAACGTCGGCTGCTTGTATCATTTGGCAGTCAACAGAGCGTGCCAGTTCAAACTTAGGGATGTGGCTGAAACTAGAATAGGGAACGTAACTATTTGGAATTTCAACAACGAAATCTTTGGCCTCCCGGTGGAGGCGGAAGATCTCCTGCATATCTTTTTCGAAGACTGACTGCTCGTCATGGACCACTTTGAGCGGTTCAATGGCACCGAGCCGGGCAAGATTTTGAACCAAGAGGAAGAACGCCATCAAGGCGGGAGCGTTGACTGATTGCGAAATCTTCCCAATGGCAGACATCCTTGGATCCTCAGATTCAGCAATTGTTCGTATTTCAGGAAGACACCCTTCAATACAAGCAGCGAGCTCCGGATTCACAAGCGACTTCGCTGCAGTCGCTATGTCATTTACAGACGAGAGAAAGGCTTCAGAGGATGGGTTGCGATAGGCCTGGGCAAAATGATCGATCACTTCCGGCGGTAGTCTGGTCAGGAATGTGTTCGCCAATTCCCTTTTGGTTAAAATGTCAGTGGTAAAACCATTATGCAGCTTCTTGTTGAAGGCCGGATCTAGAAACGTTTCCACGATCTTCCCTGTAACGACGTACCGCTTCTCGGCAACAACTATCAACGGAACGCAACCAGCACTTCCGAGCTCCCTGATAAACTCAGCCGCTCGTGTCTTCCCCTGCTCATTATTCAGGAAGGCGGCGGCCTTCAGTTCCTTTCGCTGGGGACAAAACACCTGACGGATTCTCTCGACAAGCACCGAGGCATTAACGACGGCGTCTTTTGCCACCGCCCAACCAGCGAGCACATACAACGGTTGTTCGCAGTCTAAGTAATTGGCACCCGAATTACCGGACTCATCGCAGTATATAATGGTCTGATCGCTCACGATCTACTTTACTCGATTCTATGGGGACTGGGCAAGTCAAGCTAAGTGAAACCGTTTTTCGGCCGACTGTTAGAAATGGCGTGCATCACGCTAATGCACCGTTGCCCTGTGACTGTGTTGTACCTGGTGTCGCATCGATCTGCCCCCCTTCTCAGATACGGTCTCCTCGGTGTCGCAGGGCGAGTTTGCGTCGAGTCTGTTGGACGCCTGATTCCGGGTCAGGTCCAGTGCCTTCACGATCTCCTCCTGCCGTTGCGTCAGACTTTGCAACTTGGCTTCGTGCTCAAACGGTTCGCCCACCTTCCCTTCCAATTCCGCCATTCGCTTCCTGGACTCTGTAACGTCTTTCTCGGTTTGTGCCAACTTCTGGTCCAGCGACTGCACGGCATGTTCCAACGAGCGCGTCGTGCCGTGGGCGCTGTCGGAAATGCTCGCCGAGTACAGATTCGCGCCCTTGAGGACGAGTTCGGTATGCTCAAACGCGCTGGCACGAAGAACCACCGCGAACCCGGCCAGTTCACCGACCATGTACTCTTTGCCTGAACCCCGGAGTTGCTGAGCGCGGCGATTGATCAACTCCCCAGCGATTCCTCGATCTGTGTAGTCCGTTCCCTCGATGCGAATTTTGAACGCGTCGGCCTGTGTCGGCTGTCGGGAGGCGATGTCCTTGTGGAGATTCTGAGTCCGGCCGGTAAGAATCTCGACCTCCTCGTGTGTTCGTCGGATCGTGTTCCGAATCCGGTACTGCGTCTCGTGGTGCTGGGCTCGCAATCGGCTAAGGCGTCCCAATTCGGCGTCAATGTGGGCTTTCTCGATGACCAGTGGATTTCCCGACGCGATAGCTTTGACCTCGGCGTACGTGAGTGCCGCGCCGTCGATGTCCTCGATATGGCGCAGGTCAGTGCGGCCGGTCATGACCTGGTGAATGAATTTGGCTTTCGTTTCGAGCGTCTGCCACATGTAGGCGTCGAAGCTGCCTTCGGTGACATAGCGGTAGATTTGAACCTCGGCGTTGTGATCGGACCACCGGTTTCGAGCCAGTGCTGTGTTAGTCCAAGGGCATTTATTTTGAACTAGGGTTTTGAGTTTGTCCATCCCCGACGGAGGGAGGGCGAAGCCCGACCGCAGACGGGG
>JBEKUF010000065.1:0-17220 GCA_049515295.1 Verrucomicrobiia bacterium
GAGTTCGAATACTTCTTCCGGCGGCGCGTCTTACCCCCCTTGGCCAGCAGGCCCCACGGCGAACACGGGTGATGCCATCCGCCACCGCCCTTGCTCTTGCCCTGACCGCCCCCCATCGGGTGATCCACCGGGTTGCGGGCCATACCGCGGGAAATTCCGCGCCGGCCCAACCAACGGTTCCGTCCGGCCTTCCCCAGCATGATATTGATATGATCGGTGTTGCCAATCTGTCCGATCGTCGCGTAGCACTCACGGCTGATGAGGCGAATCTCACTCGAAGGCAATTTGACGGTCACAAAGTCGCCTTCGCTGGCGGTAATCTGCGCCGCCATTCCCGCGCTGCGGCAAATCTGTCCGCCGCGTCCGCGGTGCAGTTCAATGTTATGGATCGGCATGCCCGGAATGATCTTCTTCAGGGGGAGAGCGTTGCCGAGCGACAATTCGGCCTCCGGGCCGCTCATCACTTTCGCGCCAACGGCGAGACCGATCGGCGCCAAAATATACCGCTTCTCGCCGTCCTTGTACTTCAACAACGCAAGGCGAGCCGAACGGTTCGGATCGTACTCGATCGCCTCAACCGTGGCCTCCACTCCCATCTTGTCGCGCTTGAAATCGATGATCCGGTAGCGTTGCTTGTGGCCGCCGCCGATGCCGCGCGCCGTCATGCGTCCGACATTGTTGCGGCCACCGGTCTTGCGCTTGGCCACGGTCAGCTTCGCTTCCGGCGTGTGCTTCGTGATGTCCGAGAAGTCAGACAGCACGGTGCCGCGCAGCGACGGCGTCAACGGTCTGAAAGTTTTGAGTCCCATAAATTCCTATGTCAATTCAATCTTGTCGCCCTCTTTGAGTGTGACAATTGCCTTTTTCCAGGCGGGCGTCCGCCCAAACTGCACGGTGCGCTCGCGTCGCGCCTTGCCCCGAACATTCAGCGTGTTCACGCGCAGCACTTTGACCTTGAACAATTGCTCCACCGCGCGTTTGACATCGATCTTGTTCGCGTGCTTCTCGACCACGATCTGATATTGGTTCAACGCTTCCGTTTGGGCGCTGCCCTTTTCCGTGACGCGCACGGTCTTGACCACTGTGTAGGGATCTTTCATCGACCCTGCCCCAAACGCGCGCTCAATTTGTCGAGAGCCGCCTTGGTGGTGACAATTTTTTCGAAGCGCAACAGCTCATACACGTTCACGGAATCGGCCGGTTCGACCTGTACATTCGGCACATTCCTCGACGCCAACTTCAGGTTTTGGTCCACCTGATCCGTGACGAGAAGCGTCGGCGCATTGTCCTTCGCGCCAATCGCCGCCACGATTCCGGCAAAATCCTTCGTCTTGTGGCTGGCCAGTTTCAACTCGTCAACCACCACAACATCACCCGCCAACAAGCGCTCGCTCAACGCCTTGCGGAACGCCAGCGCCTTGACCTTCTTCGGGACGTTGATCGTGTAATCGCGCGGTTTCGGCCCGAACGCCACACCGCCACCACGCCACAACGGGGAAGCGAACGATCCGGCCCGCGCCCGCCCCGTACCCTTCTGCTTCCATGGCTTCTTGCCGCTGCCGTGCACTTCGCTGATTTGCTTCGTGCTGGCCGTGCCGAGGCGTTGGTTCGCCATATACGCCGTTACCGTGTCATGAACGGCCTGGGTTCCCTTGCCGTCTTTGACCAACAACTCGTCGGCAAACTCGACTTCACCCTTGGCCTGACCGGAAATGTTAATGACGGGAAGCTTCATGACTTCGCCGCCTTTACTGCCGGTTTCGTCTTCTTCAACGCATGGCGGATCACCACAAACGCACCGCGCGCTCCGGGTACGGCGCCTTCGGTGAGCAACAGGTTCTCAGCTTCACGGACCTGGATCACCCGCAAGTTCTGCGTGGTGACCTTGGCGTCGCCCATGTGGCCGGGCATCCGCATATTCTTGAACACGCGGCCCGGAAACAGGCGTTGACCAATCGCGCCCGACCGGCGGTGCCAGCCTTTCGCCCCGTGCGTTAAGTCGCCGCCCGCAAACTTGTGCCGACGGACCACCCCTTGAAAGCCCTTGCCTTTGCCCGTCCCAATCACGTCCACATACTGGCCGGGCTGAAATTCCTTCACCGTGATGGCCTGACCGACATTGACCGGCAGCGGCTCCTGCGTACGATACTCGCGGATAAACCGGGCCGGCGACGCATTGGCCTTCTTGCAGTGCCCGATCAGCGCCTTGGAGGCGTTCTTGTCTTTGCGCGTGCCCAATCCGAGTTGCACCGCATGATATCCGTCCGTCTCGGGCGTCTTCTTCTGCAGCACTGTGCATGGCCCCACCTCAATGACCGTGACGCCAACAAGACTGCCATTCGCGTCGAACAGCTGCGCCATTCCAATCTTTTTGCCTAACAGTTCCATGACTAAATCTTGATCGTGATATCCACGCCCGCCGGAAGGTTCAGCTTCTTCAGCTCGTCCACCGTCTTGGCCGTCGGATCGATGATGTCGAGCAACCGCTTATGCGTCCGCATCTCAAATTGTTCCATCGATTTCTTGTCCGCATGCGGCGAGCGGTTGACCGAATGCCGCCAAATGTCCGTGGGCAACGGGATCGGTCCCGCCACCTTGGCCCCGGTGCGCTTGGCCGTTTCCACAATGTCGCGCGCCGACTGGTCGAGCAACCGGTGGTCGTAACCCTTGAGGCGAATTCTGATACGCTGATTATTCATTTCTTGTGTCCGCCCTTCGGAGTGCCGTCCTTCTCGAGTATCTGCTTGAGTATGTTCTCGGGCACTCTCTCAAAGGCGGCCGGTTCCATCGAGTAGCTGGCGCGGCCTCTGGTCAACGACCGCAATGCCGTGGCGTACCCAAACATTTCCGCCAACGGAACCGTAGCGTGAACAATTGCTGAGGACGCCCGTGGTTCGATATGGCTGATTTTACCGCGGCGGCTGTTGAGATCTCCCACCACGTCGCCCATGTGCTCCTCGGGCGTGATGGCTTCGACGTCCATAATGGGCTCGAGCATGATCGCGCCCGCCTTGCGTGCGGCTTCCTTGAAGGCAAAACTGCCGGCCATCTTGAACGCAATTTCGGAACTGTCGACTTCATGGTATGTGCCGTCAATAATCTGAATCTTAATATCCACCATCGGATAACCGCCCAACACGCCTGTCTGCGCGGCTTCGATAATGCCGTCTTCAACAGCACCAATGTATTCCCTCGGAATCGCGCCGCCGACAACCTCATCCTCAACCACGATGCCGCTGCCCTTTACACCGGGCTCGACGGTGACGACGGCGTGTCCATATTGCCCACGACCACCCGATTGGCGGATAAATTTACCCTCGGCTTCGGCGGGCTTGGTGATCGTTTCGCGATAGGCAACCTGCGGTTTGCCCGCCGTAGCGCCGACATTGAATTCGCGGAACATGCGATCCTTGATAATGTCGAGGTGCAACTCGCCCATACCGGAAATGATGGTCTGGCCGGTCTCCTGATCGGTTGTCAGTCGAAACGTGGGATCTTCTTCGGCGAGTCGTTGCAGCGCGGTGGACATCTTGTCCCGGTCCGCCGTGGTATTTGGCTCGATGGCCATGGAAATGACAGGTTCGGGGAACGTGATCGACTCCAGCAGGATCGGATGATCATCATCTGAAACTGTGTCGCCCGTCGTGACGTTCTTCAGACCTACGAGCGCTCCAATGTCACCCGAGTAACACACGTCGATTTCCTGCCGATGGTTGGCGTGCATCTCCAGCAGGCGGCCGATGCGCTCCCGCTTGTTGTTGCGCGGATTATAAACCGCCATGCCCTTGGTCACCTTGCCGGAATAGACACGGAAAAAAATCAATCTGCCGGCATACGGATCGGTCCAAATCTTGAATGCCAACGCACAGAACGGGCCGTTGTCATCGGAAGAGCGGGTCTCCGGCTGCTTGGAATCTGGATTGGTACCAACAATGTCAGGAATATCAAGGGGCGAAGGCAGATAATCGATGACGGCATCGAGCAGGGGTTGCACACCCTTGTTCTTGAAAGCGGCGCCACAAGTCACCGGCACCAATTCGTTCTTGATCGTTAGCCGGCGGATTCCCGCTTGAAGTTGCTGCTGGTCGATCTGCTTGCCTTCCAAGAAGAGGTGCATCAACTGCTCGTCCTTTTCGGAAACGGCCTCGACGAGCCTGGCGTGCGCCGCTTCGGCGGCAGCCTTTAGGTCGGCTGGGATGTCCCCGACGTCGAACTGTGCGCCAAGTTCCTCGCCCGACCAGGTCACGGCCTTCATCTTGACCAGGTCAACGACGCCTTTGAAATCCGCTTCCTTGCCGATTGGGATCTGAATTGGCACCGCATTGGCCGCCAAGCGCTCGCGCATCTGACTGACAGCCGCTTCGAAGTCCGCACCGGTCCGGTCCATCTTGTTGACGAACGCGATGCGCGGCACCTTGTACTTGTTCGCCTGACGCCAGACCGTCTCGGACTGGGGTTCGACCCCGCCGACGGCACAGAACACCGCACAGGCGCCGTCCAGCACGCGCAAACTGCGCTCGACTTCCACCGTGAAATCCACGTGACCCGGCGTATCAATAATATTGACGCGATGCTCGCGCCAGAAACAGGTCGTCGCCGCGCTGGTGATCGTGATCCCGCGCTCGCGTTCCTGCTCCATCCAGTCCATGGTCGCCGTGCCTTCATGCACTTCGCCGACCTTGTACACCTTGCCGGTGTAGAACAGAATACGCTCGGTCGTCGTCGTCTTGCCGGCGTCGATGTGCGCGCAAATCCCGATATTTCGGGTGCGCTCCAACGGCACCAGTCGACCCGGCGATGATCTCGCCTTCTGCTCGGCTGGCTGTTTCGGTTGTTCTAACACGGCCTGCATTGTTTCTTTTTTGTTACGACTGTTCGTTTTCTACCAAATGACACAACGGCACAACCCTGACTCGTCCCGCAGAGTGAATTCCCTCCGGACTACCAGCGGTAGTGCGCAAACGCACGATTGGCCTGGGCCATCTTGTGCGTGTCTTCGCGCTTTTTGACGGATGCGCCCGTATTATTCGACGCATCCAAAATTTCTGACGCCAGGGCATCGGTCATGGCCGTACCCTTGCGGGCGCCCGCGTACTGGATCATCCAGCGCATCGCTAGGGCTTCCTGGCGGTCAGCCGACACCTCAACCGGCACCTGGTAATTGGCGCCACCGACACGGCGCGACTTGACCTCGAGCCTCGGCTTCACATTCTCCAATGCCGTCTGCAGCACGTCCAGCGGATTCTTGTCCTTGGCCTTTTCCACAATGCGGTCAAATGCGCCATACACAATGCGTTCGGCCACGGATTTCTTTCCGCTCTTCATAATGCACGTGATCAGCCGGGTGACCGTCTCGCTGTTGAAGCGAACGTCACGGACCCTCGGTCGTCGATCTGCTCGTCGTCTACGCATACTCGAAATCTCTCAATTCCATCAGGAGGCAGGCTTTGGGCCTGCGTCCTTCGGCCGCTTCACGCCGTACTTGCTGCGGCTGCGCCGGCGTTTCTCCACGCCCATCGCGTCCAAGGTGCCGCGCACAATGTGGTAGCGCACGCCGGGCAAATCCTTTACGCGTCCGCCGCGCACAAGCACAATCGAGTGTTCCTGCAGATTGTGCCCTTCGTCGGGAATGTACGCGATCACTTCCACGCCATTCGTCAACCGCACTTTGGCAACCTTCCGCAGGGCCGAGTTCGGCTTCTTCGGCGTTCGCGTCATGACCTGCAGACACACGCCCCGCCGCTGCGGACAGGCCCCCAGCGCCGGCGCCTTCGACTTCGCCTTGAGTTGGCGCCGCCCTTTACGAACCAATTGGTTAATTGTCGGCATTTCGCAATCCGTTAACTGTCACCATCCCGGTGACGCAAGGAGGGCGAAAGCTATCACACGCCCCCGTTGTACGCAAGTCCTTTTGCGGCACCCCTCTAGATGGCCGCCTCCTCGGGTTGGGGCTCGATTCGCTCCTCCCTCGCCGGTTCGACCGGCTCCGCCAACGGCACCAACCTGACTCCCCGGTGCTTGCTAAAGCCCGTTCCTGCCGGGATCAGGTGCCCCATGATAACATTCTCTTTGAATCCGCGCAGATGATCGACCCGTCCCAAGGTTGCCGCTTCGGTGAGCACGCGCGTGGTATCTTGAAACGAGGCCGCACTGATGAACGACTCCGTTTCCAGCGACGCCTTGGTAATCCCCAGCAACACGGGTTGGGCTTCGGCCGGCTTGCCGCCGGCTTCGGCGACCCGCTTGTTCTCTTCTTCAAACGTTACCTTGTCAATCTGGTCACCCCAGAGAAAGCGGGTGTCGCCGGGATCGATAATACGGACCTTCCGCAGCATCTGGCGGACGATGATCTCAATATGCTTGTCGTTGATCTCGACCCCCTGCAGCCGGTAAACCTCTTGGACGTCATTGACGAGGTACTCCTGCAAATCCTGTGGCCCGCATACCTCGAGGATTTCGTGCGGAACCACCGGGCCCTCGGTTAATTGCTGCCCCTTCTTCACGGTATCACCGCGGAATACGATGATATGTTTCGAATGCGGGATCAGATGCTCTTCCTCGGCACCCGTCTTGGGGTCCTTCACGAGGATACGCCGTTTGCCGCGCACGGTGCCGGCAAAATCCACGATCCCATCGATCTTGGCGATTTCGGCGGCGTCCTTGGGCCGTCGCGCCTCAAACAACTCCGCCACACGCGGCAGACCGCCTGTGATGTCCTTGGTCTTAAATACTTTTCGCGGCGTCTTGGCGACAAGCGCGCCCGGTTCGACGCGGCTGCCTTCTTCCACGACGATGTGCGCCCCGGCGGGAATGGCGTAGAAGGCGATCACCTCGCCCGCGTCGTTTACGAGGTTCACTTGCGGATGCAGATCTTCCTTGTGTTCGATGACCACCGTGCCCATGAGGCCGGTTGCTTCATCCAACTCGCGCTTGACCGTGATGCCTTCGATCAGGTCGTGGAACTTGACCGCGCCTGCGACTTCGGAAAGTACCGGCACATTGTAGGGATCCCACTGCACGAACACGTCGCCCTTCTTCACACGACCACCATCGGCCGCCGCGATTTCGGCGCCCACGACCACTGAATATCGCTCCAACTCGCGGCCTTCCTCGTTGCTGACAACTACCTGGCCGTTCTTGTTAAGCACGACCCAGTTGCCTTCCGCGCGCTGGACCGCGCGCAGATCCTGGTAGTGAACCACACCGTCGTTCTTGGCCTTGATTTGCGGCTGCTTGAACACCTGGCTGGCCGTACCGCCGATGTGAAACGTTCGCATCGTCAACTGTGTGCCCGGCTCGCCGATGGATTGCGCGGCGATAATGCCGATCGCCTGGCCCAGCTTGACCAGCTTACCCGTGGCCAGATTGCGTCCGTAACACATGCCGCACACGCCGCGGCGCGATTCACAGGTGAGCACCGACCGGATCTTGATGCGTTCGATGCCGAGCTTGTTCACCGCTTCGGCCGCCGCCTCGTCGATTTCGGTGTTGGCCGTGACGATCTTTTTCTTGGTCACCGGATCAATAATGTCTTCCGCCGCGATGCGCCCGATGATGCGCTCGCTGAGTTTCACCACTTCGTCTTCGCCTTCATAGATCGGCTTGACCCAAATGCCGTTGACCGTACCACAGTCTTCTTCGAGAACGATGACGTCCTGCGCCACATCGACCAGCTTGCGGGTGAGATATCCCGAGTCGGCCGTCTTGAGCGCGGTGTCGGCCAACCCCTTTCGCGCGCCGTGTGTGGAAATGAAATATTCCAATACGCTCAAGCCTTCGCGGAAGTTCGACAGAATGGGCCGCTCGATGATTTCTCCCGACGGCTTGGCCATCAACCCGCGCATACCGGCCAACTGGCGAATCTGTTGGCGGGAGCCGCGCGCTTTGCTGTCCACCATCATGTAGACGGGGTTTAGCTCAGCGCGCCCCTGATTGTGTTCCATCGTCGCGTACATGATGTTGGAAATCTTGTCCGTCGCGTGGGTCCAGATATCAATGATCTTGTTGTAGCGTTCGCCGTCGGTGATGATGCCGCGTCGATACTGCTTCTCGACGTCGGCCACGTCCTTGAGCGCCTCGCCAATCACCACGGTCTTTTCCTTCGGCACAATCATGTCCTCGATGCCGATGGAGATACCCGCCAGCGTCGCGTGCTCGAACCCAAGCGCCTTGAGTTTGTCCAGCACTTCGACGGTCCGCTGATGTCCCGCCGTGCGGTAACACTGCCAGATGACATCACCCAGCGACGATTTGTTGATGGACCGGTTAATGAACCCGAGTTCGGGCGGCCAGATCTCATTGAAGATCACGCGGCCGACGGTCGTTTCGATGATCTTCGACGTCGGGTCGCCGTACACGGTTGTGCGACCGTAGTCAGGGTTCTTCATCCGGATGCGTTCGTGAATCTTCACGTCGCGTTCGTCGCGACAGAAGAAGACCTCTTGCGCGTCGGAGAACAGCTTCAACCGCTTGGTGTCACCATTTTCCTTCTTGCCGCCATGCGTGAGGTAATACACGCCGAGGGCGATGTCCTGGGTCGGTGTGGTGATAGGTTTGCCGTTGGACGGCGAGAAAATGTTGTTCGGCGCGAGCATCAACAACCGGGCCTCCAACTGCGCCTCCACGGAGAGCGGCACGTGCACGGCCATTTGGTCGCCGTCGAAGTCCGCGTTGTACGCGGTGCACACCAGCGGATGGATGCGGATCGCGTCGCCTTCGATCAATTGCGGTTCGAAAGCCTGGATCGACAGACGGTGCAGCGTGGGCGCACGGTTCAGCAGGACCGGGTGGCCCCGGCTCACTTCCTCCAGAATGTCCCAAACCTCGGGCGATTGCCGCTCGATCAGTTTCTTGGCCGAACGAATCGTGTGCACCAATCCCATCTCTCGGAGACGGCGAATGATGAATGGTTCGAACAAGACCAGGGCCATCTTTTTCGGCAACCCGCATTGGTTCAACTTCAATTCCGGCCCGATGACGATCACCGACCGGCCAGAATAATCGACGCGTTTGCCCAGCAGGTTCTGGCGAAAGCGGCCTTGTTTGCCCTTGAGCATGTCCGCCAACGATTTCAGCGAACGACTGCCCGCGCCGGTGACGGGTCGGCCATGTCGGCCGTTGTCGAGCAGGGCGTCCACCGCCTCCTGCAACATGCGTTTCTCGTTGCGGATGATAACGTCGGGCGTCCGCAACTGGAGGAGATTCTTCAACCGATTGTTTCGGTTAATGACCCGGCGATACAAATCATTCAAATCGCTGGTGGCAAACCGTCCGCCTTCCAGGGGAACCAGGGGACGTAGATCCGGCGGAATCACCGGTAGCACTTCGAGGACCATCCATTCCGGACGCATCTTGGAGGTGAGAAATCCCTTCACCAGCTTCAATCGTTTGGCAATCTTCTTGCGAATCTGTTTGCTTTTCGTCGAATCGAGCTGATGTTCCAACTCGTGCGCGAGTTTGCGCAGGTCGATCTTGTTGAGAACTTCCTTCACCGCTTCCGCGCCCATCTTGGCGGCGAACCCGTCCGAGTACTGCTCGCGCGCTTCGCGGTATTCCATTTCGGTGAGCAGCTGCTTGTCCTTCAGCGGCGTCTTGCCCGGGTCGACGACCATGTAGTCTTCATAGTAGAGCACACGCTCGAGGTCGCGCGCGGTCATGTCGAGCATCAAGCCCATGCGGGACGGCATGCACTTGAAAAACCAGATGTGGCTGACCGGGACCGCCAGTTCGATATGTCCCATGCGCTCGCGACGCACACGAGCCAGGGTCACTTCCACGCCGCAACGATCGCAGATCACGCCGCGGTGTTTGATGCGCTTGTATTTCCCGCAATTGCATTCCCAATCCCGCACCGGACCGAAGATACGCTCGCAGAACAGACCGCCCTTTTCGGGCTTGAACGTCCGATAGTTAATCGTCTCGGGGTTCTTCACTTCCCCGTGCGACCACGAGCGAATGGTGTCCGGCGAAGCCACGCCGATGCTGACGTGGTCGAATACATCCGCTTTTTCCAGACCGAGCGCCGCGCGCGCGGCCGCGGTGGCGGCGGCTGTCGATGGAATTGATGCACCGGGTTTGGTTGCGATCATATCTTGCTCTCGCCTCCGTTCTTCCCGACGCGAATGTCGAGGCATAGACTTTGCATTTCTTTCATCAAAACGTTGAACGACTCGGGCGTGCCCGCCTCGAGCGTGTTGTCGCCCTTGACGATGGACTCGTAAATCCGCGTGCGGCCCTGTACGTCGTCACTCTTGACGGTGAGCAACTCCTGCAAGGCATAGGCGGCGCCGTAGGCTTCCATGGCCCACACTTCCATTTCGCCGAAGCGCTGGCCACCATATTGCGCCTTGCCGCCGAGCGGCTGCTGCGTGACGAGGGAGTACGGCCCAACGGCGCGGGCGTGAATCTTGTCGGCCACGAGGTGGCCCAGCTTCAACATATAGATGTAGCCGACCACGACCTCCTGATCGAACGTTTCGCCGGTGCGGCCATCGTACAGCCGCGACTTGCCATCGCCCTTGACCCAGGCGAAACCATCGACCTTCTTGGTTTGGTCAATCATCTCCCCGATTTCCGTTTCCGTGACCCCGTCGAATACTGGTGACGCAATTCTCAATCCGAGCGCCTTCGCAGCCACGCCCAGATGTGTCTCGAGCACCTGCCCGACGTTCATGCGGCTCGGAACCCCCAGCGGATTCAACACGATGTCCACCGCGGTGCCGTCCGCCAGGAATGGCATGTTCTCTTCGGGCAGGATTTTCGCGATGACGCCCTTGTTCCCATGGCGGCCCGCCATCTTATCGCCCACGCTCAGCTTGCGCTTGCTGGCGATGTAGACCTTGACCTGCTTGATGATCCCAGGGTCGACATCTTCGCCGCTTTCGATGCGGTCGAGTTGGCGATCCCGTTCCATATCCAGTTCGCTGAAGCGGTGTTCGAATTCACCGATAATCTCCCGAATCTTAATGCGGATCGGGGACGGATCGATTTCAATGTGGTCGTACACCGTCGCCAGTTTGCGCAACAGCGTCTTGGTAATCTTGCGGTTCGCCGGGATGATGATCTCGCCCGTTTCGGCGTTGACCACATCCAGCGGAATTTTCTCGCCGAGGAGGATATTACTCAGTTTCTCCGTGAGTTCTTCCCGCAACTCGGTGGATTTCTTTTTATGCTCCTCTTCAATCTGCTTCTTCTGGCGGCGAATCTCCGTCGGTGTCAGATTGGGACGGGTCGGCTCTTTGCGCGCCGAAACTTTTACATCCATCACGATGCCGTACGTGCCGCTGGGCACGCGTAGCGAAGTGTCTTTCACATCCGCCGCCTTTTCACCGAAAATGGCGCGGAGCAAGCGCTCTTCGGGAGCCAGTTCGGTCTCCCCCTTCGGGGTGATCTTGCCGACGAGGATGTCACCGGGCTTCACTTCCGCCCCGACACGGATCACACCGTCGTGTCCGAGATCCTTCAACGCCTCTTCGCCGACGTTGGGAATGTCGCGCGTGATTTCTTCGGGGCCGAGCTTCGTGTCACGGGCGCCCGCTTCGAATTCGTCGATATGGATCGACGTGTAGACATCCTCTTTCACGAGACGTTCGTTGACGAGGATGGCGTCCTCAAAGTTATAACCGCACCACGGCATGAACGCCACGAGCACGTTGCGTCCCAGCGCCAGTTCGCCGTTGTCGCAACACGGGCCATCGCCGAGCACCTGCCCCTTCTTGATTTTCTCGCCGCGTTGGACGATCGGTTTCTGGTTGAAACACGTGCCGGCATTCGAGCGCATGAACTTGCGAAGTTCGTAGACCCAAAGGTGGTTCTCCGGATCGGTGACAAGTTTTCGCTTGCCTTCGGGAAGTTCGCCGTCTTTCGTGATGACGATGCGGCGGGCGTCAACGCTGGCCACCACACCCGACTCTTCGGCGACGATGCACACCTTGGAGTCGCGCGCGATGCGGCCTTCCAGACCCGTGCCGACCAGCGGCGACTCGCTCTGCAGGAGCGGAACGGCCTGGCGCTGCATGTTGGAGCCCATCAACGCGCGGTTGGCGTCGTCGTGTTCCAGGAACGGGATGAGACCGGCGGCCACTGACACGAGTTGCTTCGGCGATACGTCCATATAATGGACGCGTTCCGGTTCGACTTCGATGAAGTCGCTTTTGTACCGACAGGAAACCTTCTCGACGAGGAAGTGACCCCGACCATCGATCGGGGCGTTGGCCTGGGCGACAACATAGTTCTCTTCCTGATCGGCGGTCAAATAGTCCACCTGCTCGGTCACGCGGCCGTCCTTGAGTTTGCGGTACGGCGTCTCGATGAACCCGAATTCGTTGATCCGCGCATACAAACTCATGGCGCTAATCAGACCGATATTGGGACCTTCAGGAGTCTCGATCGGGCAAATCCGTCCGTAGTGCGATGGATGAACGTCGCGAACTTCAAATCCCGCGCGTTCCCGCGACAGACCGCCCGGCCCGAGGGCCGACAAACGCCGCTTGTGCGTCAGCTCGCTCAACGGGTTCGTTTGGTCCATGAACTGGCTGAGCTGGCTGCGTCCGAAGAAATCGCGGATGACCGCCGAGAGCGCCTTGGGATTAATCAGTTGTTGCGGCGTCATCGTATCGGTATTGACGTCGAACAACGTCATGCGCTCCTTGACCACGCGCTCGGTGCGGGCGAGACCGATGCGACACTGGTTGGCGAGCAACTCGCCCACGGTACGCAGACGACGGCTGCCCAAATGGTCGATATCATCCACCGACCCCTCGCCTTTGCGCAGATTCAGCAAATACTTGATCGCCTCGATGAGGTCTTCCTTTTCGAGGACGCGACTCTCGAGGTCGGCGCCACGGTTGAGCTTCTGATTGATCTTGTAACGGCCCACGCGACCGAGGTCGTAACGACGCGCATCGAAGAACAGCCGTTTGATCAGCGCGTTGGCGTTGGCGATCGTCGGCGGATCGCCGGGACGCAACCGCCGGTAAATCTCCTTCAGAGCTTCTTCCTGGTTCTTGCACGTGTCCTTGCGCAGACATTTGACGATGCAGCCATCGTCCACCGAAATATCCACGACCTTGACCTTGTCCACGCCCAGATCGATCAACTGGCGGGCCACACTCCTGGTGAGCGGTTCAAAGGCGCGTCCCACAACCAACTGCTTCTCCGTATCCATCACGTCGGCAATGAGCACCTTGGTGGCGGTCTCCTCGCCGCTGGCGAAATCCTTTAGTTTGACGTCCTCAATTTGATAGAAGAGCTTGAGGATTTCCTCGTCGGCGCTGTACCCCAGAGAGCGCAGGAACGTCGTCGCCAGGAACTTGCGTCGACGGTGGCGACGGTCCAGATAGATGTTGAGCAAATCGTTGTTGTCAAACTGCACTTCCAGCCAGGAACCGCGATCGGGGATAATGCGGAAGCCGAACAGCACCTTCCCACTCGTGTGGATGGAGGACTCGAAACAGATGCCCGGCGAACGATGTAACTGGCTGACGATCACGCGCTCGGCGCCGTTGATGACGAAGCTGCCCGAAGGGGTCATAAGCGGAATTTCCCCCATGTACACCTTCTCTTCCTTCGTCCCATTGGTGTCCTTGAGCCGGAACGTGACATGCAGCGGGCCGCTGTAGGTGATGCCCTCCCGCAGACAATCCAGCCACGACGTCTTGGACTCGCCGATGGAGTACTCCACGAAATCGAGCGTGGCCTGGCCGTCGTAGCTCGCGATGGGGAACACCTCCTTGAACACCGCCTGGAGACCGACGCTCTTACGACGGGTCGACACCTCCGCCTGCAGAAACTCTGCATAGGAATCCGTCTGAGCCTCGATCATCGGAGGAGGCTGGATCACGTCGCCCAACTTGCCGAAATATTTTCGTTCAGCCATGAATTACTTCCCGGGCATCGCTGCCCTATGACTGCTGTTTTGCCAACCGTTTATTGGGAGCGCGGTTGGCGCCGCGCCCCCATCCGAATTCTCGCGAACCAACGACTGCTACTTCAGCTCGACCTTTGCGCCAGCCGCTTCGAGCTTCTTCTTGATTTCCTCGGCCTCTTCCTTGGTGGCGCCTTCCTTCACGGTCTTGGGCGCGCCTTCCACAAGGTCCTTGGCTTCCTTCAAGCCGAGGCTGGTCACCGCGCGCACTTCCTTGATCACGCCGATCTTGTTGGCGCCGGTTTCCTTGAGAACGACATCAAAGGTCGTCTTGGCTTCCGCTGCCGGAGCCGCCGCCGCCGCCGGGCCTGCCGCCACCGCGACTGGCGCCGCCGCGCTCACTCCCCACTTCTCTTCCAACTTCTTCGAGAGTTCCGCGGCTTCCAACACCGTCAAGCCGCTTAATTGTTCCACGATTTGATCCAGATTTGCTGCCATGTTCGTATCCTTTTCTCGGTATCGTCGTGTCTTGAAGCCTCAAGACGCTTACCCCCGAAAGCCTCCGGGGCGACGAGGAACCATTTGTTTTTCGCACCTACGCGGGGGCCCCGGCCGGAGTCGGAGCGGCTCCCGCTTTATCGGCGTGCGCCTTCAGCACACGCGCAATTTGACTCGCGGGTGCGCCCAGCACAACCGCGATCCGGGTCGCCGGTGTCTGCAACAGACCGACCAATTGCGCCCGCAACCCATCCAACGAGGGCAAATCTGCCACCGCGGAAATCTCGTCCGCGGTCAACGCCTTCTTGCCCAGTGACCCAACCTTGAACTTCGGTTTCTCAAATTCCCTGCCAAATTGCTTCAATACTTTGGCGACGGCCCCGATGTCGGACTTGTCATTGCCGACGACCACGGCGGTCATGCCGCCGAAATTGCGGTCCAAATCAGGCAACTCGGCGGCCTGGAACGCATGGCGCAGCATCGCATTCTTGGCCACGTGATATTCCGCCTTGGCCCCACGCAGACGCTTGCGCAATTCCGCAAACTGGCTTACGGTCATTCCCTTGTATTCCGTGAGAATCACAAACGGGGACCCGCCCACCTGTTTCTTTAAGTCTTCAACAATCAGTTGCTTTTCTGGTCTCATAAAAATTCCTGACCCTCGACCTCAACTCGCCGAAAACTCGTGATGGTCGATCTTGATTCCCGGGCTCATCGAGCTGGAGAGTGTGCAGCTTTCGATGAAATGGCCCTTCGCCGTCGCCGGCTTCGCATGCGCTATCGCCGAGATGACCGCGCGAGCGTTTTCCTCGATCGCCTTGCCATTGAACGATAGTTTCCCGAACGACACGTGCAGGTTCGCCGCCTTGTCCATTTTAAACTCGACCCGGCCCGCCTTAACTTCCTTGACCGCCTTGGCGGTGTCGTCCGTGACCGTGCCCGTTTTCGGGTTGGGCATCAGACCCTTTGGCCCGAGCACCTTGCCGAGCTTGCGAACTTCCTGCATGGCTTCGGGGGTTGCGACCGCGACATCGAAATCGGTCCAACCTTCCTGGCACTTCTTCACAAGGTCCTCGAACCCGACGAAATCGGCGCCGGCATCTTTGGCGGCTTGGGCGGCGCCGCCCTTCGCGAACACGACGACCCGCACCTTCTTGCCACTACCATGGGGAAGCGCGACCGTGCCGCGCACCATCTGGTCGCTCTGTTTGGGGTCAACCCCGAGCTTAAAGGCCAGTTCGACCGTCTCATCGAACTTGGTCTTGGGCAGTTTCTTGAGAAGATCGACGGCGTCGCCGATTTTATACTGGCGTTTCGCATCGAGCTGCTTGATTGCCTCGTTATATCGTTTGCCGTGTGTAGCCATAAGAACCTCGAATCGCGCTAATCGACCACGTCGATGCCCATGCTGCGCGCCGTGCCTGCGATAACCCGACAAGCGGCTTCCTCGCTCTTGGAATTGAGATCGGCCATCTTGGTCCTGGCGATTTCCAGGACTTGCTTGCGGGTGACTTTGCCGACCTTGTTGCGGTTCGGCTCGCCGCTGGCGGTGGCGATCCCCGCCGCCTTCTTGAGCAACGCGCTCGCGGGCGGCGACTTGGTGATGAACGTAAACGTCTTGTCCTTGTAAACGGTGATCACGACGGGAATAATCGTTCCCGCCATCTTTTGCGTCGCCGCGTTGAACTGCTTGCAGAACTCCATGATATTCACGCCCTGCTGGCCCAATGCGGGGCCGACCGGCGGCGCGGGGTTTGCCTGTCCCGCGGGAATCTGCAACTTAATCATGCCTGTAATTGCTTTTCCTGCCATGTTCCCTCGCTACGCGCGCTCGACCTGCCAGTATTCCAATTCGACTGGCGTCGATCGTCCGAAGATCGACACGGAAATTTTTAATTTGCCGCGGTCCGGATCGATTTCATCAATCACACCCGTGAAATTCTGGAACGGCCCATCGGTCACCTTGACCGTCTCGCCTTTCTCGAAGGCGACCTTCGGGGCCACCTTCTCCTGGCGTTCCTCGATCTGCGCCAGAATGCTATCGACTTCGTCCTGCTTGAGCGGGACGGGCCGATCACCGCCGATAAACCCGATGATGCCCGGCGTCTCACGGATGAAATACCACGAGCGGTCGTACAACTGGTTCTTGTCGTCGAGCAACTTCATATGGACGAGGATGTAGCCCGGATAAAACTTCCGCGTACTGGTTGTTTTCTTGCCCTTCTTGACTTCGGCGACCTTTTCCGTCGGGATCAATACTTCCTTGATCCACTCGCCCATCTCTTCCACTTTGATTCGCTTCTCAATGTTGTCTTTGACCTTCTGTTCCTGACCAGAAAGCGTGTGAAGAACGAACCACTGAAACTCGGATTTTGTCGTTGTGTCCATCTCGTCTTTTCCGTCAGCTTCTGGTCAGCAGGGCGACGATCCGCAGGAACACCAGGTCGGCCAGCGCCACGAAGATGCCGAGGACCAATATCGTGACAATGACCACAATGGTCGAGTCAATCAGTTCCTTGCGCGTCGGCCAGGAGGACTTTTTCAGTTCCGTCCAAACCTCCATCACAAACTCCTGCACTTTCAGAAATGGGTTTGCCATGTGTCGTTATGTCTGTGTTCGACCTGCCCGTTCACCCGCCCCGGTCACTCGCTGGTTTCGGTCTCCGCACTCCCAGGTCCATCCCCCGTGATTGGCACGCCAGGAGGGACTTGAACCCCCAACCTACGGTTTTGGAGACCGTCGCTCTGCCAATTGAGCTACTGGCGTATTCGCACTGCGGTCTCTTCCGCGCCGAACCTCCGTTCTCGCTCACTTGGTTTCGCGATGCGAGACATGTTTCCCGCACTTTGGGCAAAAC
>JBEKUF010000066.1:0-17117 GCA_049515295.1 Verrucomicrobiia bacterium
TATTGTGGCGGTCTAACCTGATGTCTAACACGATGGTGTCGGCGTGGGTTTTTCAGTTGTGAGCAAAGGAACGGTATGGTAATTGGTCGGCAAATATGAGCGAGAAAAGCGGACATTACCTGGAGTACCTAGACAAAGAGATGGGAATCATGGGTGTTCTGTCAACGTTTTGTCTTGCCGTCCCGTCGCTGTTCTTCGAGAGAGTTGCGACAGCAGACCCAAAAGCGATGGGGCATGATTTTTTGGCGAGCCTTTGGTCGAGCGGCCTGTGGTTTTTGATTTGGGGCTCGGCTTTAATGTTCGGTTCAGCAGCGTGCTTTTACCGGCAGCGGTCGCGGCTTGCTTGGTACTACGGTCAGATTGCGTTGGAGCTGTCACTGCCCGGGTATACGGGGCGGACCGTCGATGAATGGCTTAAGAAGGCCGACTCGTGGGACTCGTGGATTCCTTACCAGTGCGGATTTTGGATGTGCGTGTCCGCGGTCTGTGAATGGGGGCTTGCGATGTTGTCAGTTTATGTTTGCGAAGTGGAGCAGTGGGGTTCAATTGCGGCGCTCGTTGTTGTTGCGTTGCTATGCGGCTGGCTTGTATTGATACGGCGAAACTCAATAAAATTTAAGGATCGCGAGCGTCTGCCCTATTTCGAAAGTTGAACGAGAGGACTATGCGGAGGAAGCTACCACACGAGGGCGTATACACAAGAATCGCACGGTCGAAGATTCACGGCGTGGGGCTATTGGCCATCCGGAGGATTCCGAAAGGCACATATATTTTCCCAGGGGACGACGAACACTTGGTGTGGATCCAGACAGGGAAATTGAAGGGGCTGCGCCGAGAACTGAAAAAGTTGTACGAAGATTTTTGTATTAAGAAGCGTGGTTTATACGGGTGCCCCAGCAATTTCAACAGGATGACGGAGGCTTGGTATCTGAATCATTCGGCGAAACCAAATGTCGCCAGCGACAAGAGCTACAGGTTTTATGCTGTAAGAGACATTCGGAAAAACGAGGAACTGACTGTTGACTACCGAACATACTCAGAGCTACAGGGACGCCATCTGACGGGCTGATCGACGTAAGCACGAGGCCACCAATTAAGTCGATCCGTAACGAGGGTTAGACCATGGGCCGACGCGCGCAGTATGATTAAGGTCGAACGCGGCGAGATCTCCGGGTGTGGTTGCGGCGTTAGCCTCCAGCTGTGCTCTGGCCACCACGTGCGCGCTGTCAGCCGCGCTCTTGGCTCCAGAGATCGTCCCGCCATTGTAAATATGTAGGTCAAAAGCCGCGGCTTCTGACACGAAGAACGGCATGACATTATCGTCCTGCGGTACGTAGACAAAATCTGTGTAGCCGACAAATGCCTTTGCCCCGCCTTGAACAAGCGTCGGTCCGAGGTTGTTAGCGCAGTTGCAACTGAAGAGATGTACGATGGCTTGGGTTGCAGTCCTGTTGGTAGGGAATAAGGGTGCTTGGTATACGGTTTCGTCTAGATGCCCGGTGAACTCGTTTGAGTTGCCATGGCCCAGTCCGGATACGAGGGAAAGATAGCCAATCAGTATATTATAAGCGTGCTCTAGAGCTCTTGCCGTAGCGTTGGGGCCAAACAACTCGACTACGGCTTTGCCCTGTGTCGGCCGAATGGCATTCAGAGCTAAACGCCTAGCTTTGTGAACGGAAGCAGTAATAGAATCGTGATTGGCCTCGAGCAGGACAATGTTCACGGAATCTGTCCCTTGCGCAGAGCCTCTTGGATGAGGTCAAGTGTATGCTTTTCAAGCTTCGTGAAATACTGACCTTCGGTGGATTCGCGCTGGACTTCGGCAGCCGCTTGTTGTGCGGTGAACTCCCTTCCGTCTACGAAACGAAAGCGACGGTCTGGTTGTGACTGCAACCTCGCAACAACAAGTTTCCTAAGGCGGTCGGGGGACTCCCCAGAGAAATTGATAGCCTCGGCGAGGATGGCTGCACCGCTCTTACCAATTAGCTCATTGGCTCGGCTGGCTCGAAACATCTGATCATTTTGCAGAACTGCAGGCGATCTGAGAGCTTGGCGCAGGGTTACCACCTCGTTCCTTGCAATTAGGACTGGCTTATCGTACTCACCTTGCCAATTCATGTCTGGCTCCGTCCAATAAAGTAACAATCCCCGGTCACATTTGCAACGTGTATTTTTGACGGCAGTAGCCAGTCGTTCGCCACTGGCGCAATGCGGCGGGCGTAGCGGTGGGGATCAGCTCTGGCCCGGCTTCATCTCGACGCGCACAGGTCCCTGGATATGCAGATCGCGTTGCGGGAACGGGATTTCAATGCCGTTCTTCTTGAACTTGTCCCAGATCGCAAAGTTCAATTGGCTCTCCAGATTGCCCGGCCGATGCGCCATGTCCGCCGCCCAGACGCGCAACTCAAAGTTCAGCGAGCTTTCGCCGAACTCCTTGAATGCCACCGTCGGCGCCGGGTCCTTGAGCACATTCGGGTTCTCATTGGCCACTTCCAAGAGAAACTTCTCCACCATGTGCGGGTCGCTGCCGTAGCCGACACCTATCCCCAGCCGCAAACGCACCCGGGGATCGATATGGGTCCAGTTCACCACTCGATTCGTGACAAAATTCGAGTTCGGCACGATCACCATGATGTTGTCGTTGGTCAACACATGCGTGGCTCGCGCGCCGATCCGCACCACTTTGCCAACCGTGTTGTTGCCGAGATCGATGCGGTCGCCAATCTGAATCGGCCGCTCCGCCAGGATGATCAGGCCGCTCACGAAATCGTTGGCGATGTTCTGTAGTCCAAGGCCGATGCCCACGCCCAGCGCGCCGGCGATGACCACCAGCGAATTCAGATTGATGCCCACCGTCTCCACACCGATGAGCAGCCCCAGCACCAACACCACGTAGCTGACAATGCGCGCGATCGCGTACTGCTGGCCGACGTCCAACTTTGTGTGCGCCAGCACCCGCGCGCGCAACAGGTAGCGGACCACACGCGACACCAGCACGACAATGCCGGTGACAACGACAAACTCGACCATCGTCGCCAGGGAAATCCACGTCTGACCCAACTGGAACAGCGGCTTCGTGAACACCCCGAGTATTTCAGTCCAGGTCATCCAAGTCACTTTCCGATGGAGATCCACCGATGCGTCTTGGCGGATTTCTCGACAGCACCGAGCACGATCTGGTTGGCCAGGCCGTCTTCAAACGTCGGCTGAACGGATTGCTTGTCCACAACGGCGTTAATGAAGTCAGCGATCGTGTGCACAAAGGTGTGCTCATAGCCGATGATGTGACCCGGCGGCCACCAGTTGCCGACGTATGGATGGACACCCCCGCCCTGCGTCACCAGTATGTCGCGAAACCCGCGACGGTCAGCCGGGTCGGCGTCATTATAATACTTCAACCGGTTCATGTCCTCAAAATCGAACGCGAGCGAGCCCTTGCTGCCGTTGATTTCGATCTGGATACCGTTTTTGCGTCCGAGGGCGAAACGGGTGGCCTCCAAATTCGCCAGCGCTCCGTTCTTAAATCGACCGATAAACATGACCGCGTCGTCAACGGTGACTTTGCCCCTCTTGTTCGGCTCGCCGGGCAGCGGACGCTCTTTGACGAACGTCTCCATCTGACCGCACACCTCCGTGAATTCGCCGACAAGGTAACGCCCCAGATCGATGATGTGCGCGTCGATGTCGCCGTGTGCGCCCGAGCCGGCGATCTTGCTCTGCAACCGCCAGACCAGCGGAAAATTCGGGTCGACAATCCAGTCCTGGGCGTACCGCGCGCGGTAGTGGTAGATCGTGCCCAGTTCCCCCGATTCGATCATCCGCTTTGCCAACACGATCGCGGGAATGCGGCGGTAATTGTGACAGACCATGTTGACCACGCCAGCCTTGTTAACGGCGTCAACCATTTGCCGCGCTTGCTTCACGTCGAGCGCCAGCGGCTTTTCGCACAGCACCGCCTTGCCGGCTTTGGCGGCGGCGATGGCTATCTCCGCGTGTGTGTCGTTGGGCGTGTTGATGTCCACGACGTCGATGGTCGCGTCTTCGACAACCTCGTGCCAGTCGGTCACGAATTGATTCCAGCCCCAGCGCGTGCAGGCATTCGCCACCCCGGACCTTTCTCGACCGCAAATCACCTTCAACACCGGGCGGGCTTTGAGATCGAAGAATTTGTCTGCCTTCGCCCACGCGTTGGAGTGGGCGCGGCCCATGAACTTGTAGCCGATCATGCCGATATTCAGGGTTTTTGGCATAGCTGGCCTCTCGCTCGCAAAAAGGATTGAGATTTCGCGGGAAACATTATATTCATTGGCTTGCGCCGTTTGTCACGAGAAAAGAGAGGAAACTGACTATGAACAAGTCGCATATAAAGTTGTTTATCCCTGGCCCCGTTGAGGTTAGCGAAGATACGTTGGCGGCAATGAGCCAACCCATGATCGGGCATCGTGGAACGGGGTTCCAGGACCTTTACGCCTCGATCCAGCCGAAGCTGCAACAGGTCCTTTACACGAAAAATCCCGTCTTCATTTCCACGTCGTCAGCCTGGGGCGTGATGGAAGGATCCATTCGCAACCTCGTCTCGAAGAAGGTGCTCAACTGCTGCTGCGGCGCGTTCTCCGACAAGTGGCTCGATGTGAGCAAGCGCTGCGGCAGGGAAGCCGAGGCGCTCAAGGTCGACTGGGGTCAGCCCATCCTGCCCGAACAGGTCGACGCCAAGCTGAAGACCGGTCAATTTGACGCCATTACCGTCGTCCACAACGAAACGTCGACGGGAGTGATGAACCCGCTGGCGGACATCGCGAAGGTCGTGCGCAATTATCCCGACGTCATGCTGATCGTCGACACCGTGAGCTCGATGACCGCCGTGAAAATCGAGACCGATGCCCTTGGCATTGACGTAATCCTCGCCGGCACACAGAAGGCATGGGCGATGCCGCCGGGTCTCGCGGTATTTGCCGTAAGCCAACGCGCGTTGAAGAAAGCCGAGACGATGCCCGGCCGCGGCTTTTATTTCGATTTCGTCGAGTTCAAGGCGAACCATGACAAGAACATGACCCCGTCGACACCGAGCATCCCGCACATCTACGGACTGCAATTCAAACTCGGTCAATTCGAGAAGGAAGGACTCGAGAATCGGTACGCGCGGCACCTCAAGATGGCGCAGAAGACCCGCGACTGGGCCAAGTCGCGCGGCTTCGAGCTGTTTCCGAAGGCAGGGTACGAATCCGTCACGCTCACGTGCGTGAAAAACACCAGGAACATCGACGTGGCCAAATTGCAAAAGGCGCTCAAGGACAAGTACAAGGTCTTGATCGATGGCGGTTACGGCCAGATCAAAGGCAAGACGTTCCGCCTCGCCCACATGGGCGACGAGACGCCCGACACCATCGCGCAACTGCACGTCATGCTCGACGATTGCCTGAAGTCGCTGTGAAGTTCTCAAAGAACGCTGTGCTCGACGCCGTCGCATCGCTGATGCGGCGGCGTTTCAATGTCGAAGCCGAACGCAATAAGCCGTTCGTCTGGCCACTTCCCAAGGGTGTCATCCTGAGCGAAGCGAAGGATCTCTCTTCAACCGTTACAGTGCTTGCCGACCTCTATCTTCCCGCCCCGCTCCATTGCATCGTGCAATTCGACGACGCGACCCATTGCACGCGCGAACGCGCCAAAACCTTCGCGAGTTATTCATCCGACGCGCCGCTCAACTTCGACGTGCGCCGCTACCTTGCCGACCCAACACCCGGCGATGCCGCCCTCGCCCAGGCCGACATGCTTGTCGATCTTCTTCCGCCCAAGCACGGCCTCAACCCAACTGTCCGCATCCGTTTCGACGAGATTGACAACTTGCGCGGCCCGATTGCGGACCGCATCGAATCTCTTCTCTCCACGCGCCTTGCCTTCCACGCCAGCACCACCTTCCATCTCATGGTCGATAACGCCGGCGCCAAACCGCATCGCACACACGGCGGTTAAAGAAACCGCTTCTCTCCATTCTTCCAACCCAATCGTCGTCTCAGCCACTGCACCAATTGCTTGTCCAGCGACGGCATGATGATTTCCAGAGGCGTGCGGCCGTCGCGCACGGCGATCCAGAAAATCCACATCAGAAAGAAGAGTGCTGCCGAAAAATTCTGCCACGAGTAAAACTCCCACGCGTGCGGATTCTCCACATACCAGTTTGAGAATGGCCAAAGATAGTAGATCCCCCAATCGGCGCCCGAGCCAAAATAATCCATTACGAGGTGAAGGTGGAAGAGCCCCAGATAGACGAAGAATGCTCTCCATCGTCGTCCTGAGAAGACCATCAGACCGACGGACAGCAAAAGCCCGAATGGAAGATTGTGGCAGAGCTTGTGGTGATATTCCCAATAAAATTCCGGACCTGCCAGAATTCCCAGCCCATCCAAGTCCGCCCAACTCGCCGCCAGCATGCAACAGAACCGCTCGCGCGGAGTCAGCTTCGCATAGCTCCCCAAGCACCAGCCGGACATGACGTGCGTTTGAATGTGCATGGAATTACCCGTGCAGTTGTAATGGGGAAATCACCCTTCGCCAAGCGGGAATGTCGCGGCTTGACACCAAACGCCGAATACCACACATTTGTGTGGTATGCAGGCGCGCCACCAACGAATCCTTCATATCGACGGCGATTCGTTCTTCGCCTCGTGCGAGATCGCGCTCGACCCGAAGTTGAAGAAGCGGCCGGTCTTCGTCGGCGGTGGACGACGTGGCGACGGCATCGTGATCGCCGCCAACTACCGCGCGAAAGCCTACGGCATCATCACCGGCATGGCGTGTTTCGAGGCCAAACACAAATGCCCCGACGGCGTGCTCGTGCGTCCGCATTATGACGAGTACCGCCGTCTCTCGCTGGAGATTTTCCGCCGTGCGCGCCATTACACTCCCCTGCTCGTGCCCACCTCCATCGACGAAGGATTCATGGATTTTACCGATTCGCCCGCCGTGTTCCGGTGCCGCACCCCGGCGGAATTGATCATCCGCATGCGACGCGAATTGATCGACGAAGTCGGCGTGCCGGTGTCGATGGGCCTCGGCTCCTCGCGCTGGCTGGCCAAGTTGGCGACCGAACATTGCAAGCCGGACAATTTTCACGAAGTCTCCGAGAATCAGGAGCGTGAGTTCCTCCACGACATACCGGTGCAAAAACTCGCCGGCATCGCCAAACGGCGCGCGTTATCATTGCGAGCATTGGGCATCTGGACTCTCGGCGATGTGGCGCAACTGCCGCTGGGATTGCTGGAGAAACGCTACGGATTTTTCGGCCTCGAACTCTGGCTGCTGGCCACGGGACAATTTCGCGAACGCCTTTCATTGGCCAACAAGCCGCGCACCTGTATCGGCAGCGCCACTACCCTGCCCTATGACGAGCCCGACCACGAAACCGCCCTGCTGTTCCTGCTCGACCAGACCGAGCGCACCGTGACGACGTTCTTTCGCGAGAACCTCAAGGCCCGCGAGATGGGCGTGTACGTGCGCTTCAAAAATCTAGAGGGCAACGGCGCCTGCGTAAAATTTCCCGCCGCGCAGTTCGAGCCGCGCCTGATCAATCCGCAGGTCGAGCGATTGTTCCGGCAACTCGTCGCAAACCAAACCCAACCCATCCGCCAGATCTGCATCAATTTCTGGAACATGCAGCCGTTGGAACTCGAACCCGACATGTTCAACAACGACGCGGAATACAGGCGCCGCGAATTGCACCACGCGCTGGAACAAATCGAGATGCGCTACGGCAAACGCAGCGTCAAAACCGGCACGCGCATGTTGCTGGAACAGGAGGCTGCCCATCTCGTCGCCGAGAAAGCCAAGTGTCCGTTCATCCCCCAACGCGAAATGGAAATCAAGATGGACAGTATCCCCGAGCCCATGCTCGATCTGGTTTACGAGGAGGAATGGCAGCCGCTGGAAAAAGGCTTACCCGCCGAGCCGCTTCCCCTGCCCCGCACCTGGGGCCGCTCCACCAGCCGCACCGCAAAGTTTCGCTGACTACAACTTCCCCTTCGTGCTGGGCACGCCGGTGACTCGGGCGTCGCGCTGACAGGCGAGATCAAGGGCTTTCGCCAACGCTTTGAAGATCGCCTCTACCACGTGATGCGGTTCATCGCCCCGCAGCAGATCGACATGCAGATTACACCGCGCTTCGTTGGCAAAGCCCTGCAGAAATTCTTTCACCAACCCGACGCGAAACTCTTTCTTCCGACCAAGCGACACGTTGGCAACGCGATTCCAATTCTTCGCTTCAAACACCAGGAAGGGCCGATTGCTAAAGTCGAGCGCGATACGCGCCTGCGCCAGCGCCTCGTCCATCGGCACCAGGGCCCAGCCGTAGCGCCGAATCCCGCGCTTGTCGCCCAGCGCCTGGACGAATGCCTGCCCGAGCGCAATCCCGATGTCCTCGACCGTATGATGTGCGTCCACGTCGAGGTCTCCCGTCGCCTTGACGGTCAAGTCACACAACGAATGCTTCGCCAGCAACGTCAGCATGTGATCGAAGAATGGGACGCCGGTCGACACGTTCGCCTTGCCGCGGCCGTCAATGGTCAGGGCCAGCGAGATCCTCGTCTCCGCGGTGTCGCGTTGAACTCTAGCGCTTCGCTTCTTCACAGATCACCTTTGTCGCTGTTAGAAACTTGTCCATCTCCTCGTCCGTCCCGATGCTGACCCGGGCAAAATCACGGATCCGATCGGCATCCCACCAGCGCACGAGAATGTTCCGTGCGCGTAGCCCATCGAACCACTGTTTCGCGGTCACCGGCGCGGGCGGCCTCGCGAACACGAAATTCGTTTGCGAAGGATAAACAAAAAAACCGAGTTTGGCGAGCGCCGAGACGGTGCGCTCCCGCGTGGCGCAAATCTTCTTCACGTTCCCCTGAAAATAGTCCCAGTCGTCCAGCGTCGCCTCCGCGCCGAGCTGGCTCAGCCGGCTCACATTGTAGCTGTCCTTCACCTTGGCCAATGCGCCGGTCAACTCGCGCGATCCCGCCGCCCAGCCGACGCGCATCCCGGCAAACGAAAACGCCTTGGAGAACGTCCGCGCCACGATCACGTTGTCGTACTCACGCGCGAAATCGAGACAGTTCTCCGACGAAAAGTCCACGTACGCTTCATCGATCACCACAACGCCTTGTGCCTCCTCAATCACGCGCTGCAGATCAACCCGCCGCAACCACACGCCACTCGGCGCATTCGGCTGCGTGATGAATACCAGTTTCACGCCCGCCAGCTTTGCCAGCAACGCCGGGCGCGCCGTGATCTGGAAGTTTTCGTCCAACGGCAATTCCACCGGCGTCGCGCCCTGAATGTTTGCCAGCACGGGATACAGCGAGTAGCTTGGCCAGAAGTACGCGAGCTTTTCGCACTCGCCGCAAAACGCGCGCACGCAGAGGTTCAAGATATCGTCGCAGCCGTTGCCGATGACAATCTCATCCGGATCGAAGCCGTGAATCTTAGCCAGCTTCGTTCGCAACCCAGAAGACGTCGGATCCGGATACAGCCGTAACTTCCCGTCGATTGCCCCGCGCAACGTCTCGAGCACCTTTGCCGACGGCGGATACGGGTTCTCGTTGGTGTTGAGCTTGATGAGGCCCGCGACCCTTGGCTGTTCGCCCGGCGTATATGCACTCATCCGCTCGACCTGACGGCGGACCAGGCTCATGAGAACCGAATCCGCGCCGAGGCCACGTGCGCGTCCAATCCTTCGACGGTTCCCAGCGCCTCCAGCGACGGCAATGATTTCTCCAACGAACTGCGCGATAACTCCACGAGGCTCGTGCGCCGCTGGAACTGGTCCACCGTCAGCCCGGCAAAGCTTCTTCCCGCGCCGCCCGTTGGCAACTCGTGACTGGGGCCTGCCAGGTAGTCCCCCACCACCGTCGGTGTCCATGGGCCGACAAAGATCGCGCCCGCTGTCTTGATTTTCCTCACGACGACCGGCGGATTCTTCGTCATGATCTCGCAGTGTTCTGGCGCAAATTGATTGGTGATCGCAATCGCCTGATTCATGTCCTTGGCGAGCACAAACACACACCCATTCTGCAGCGCCCGTTGGGTGAATTCGCGCCGCTGAAGGCTGCTGATTTGTTTCCGAAGCTCAATCTCAGCCGCTGCCAGAATCCTCTCCGAGGTGGTCACCAACCACACGCGCTCGTAGCCACTCCCGTGCTCCGCCTGCGCCAGCATGTCCGCCGCGATGAAATCAGGCCTCGCGGTATCATCCGCAACCACCAGCAATTCGCTCGGTCCGGAGAGCAAATCAATCCCCACGCGACCAAACAGAAGTTTCTTGGCCGCCGTCACGTAGGCGTTCCCTGGACCGAAGATCTTCACGACGCGCTTGATCGATTGTGTCCCCAGTGCCATCGCAGCAATGGCTTGTGCGCCGCCGAGCTGGTACACCTCCGTCGCCCCAGCAACGTGCGCTGCGTAGAGTAACGCCGGATTAATCGGTGGAGGAGAGCAGACAATAATCTCCGCGCAGCCGGCAACTTTCGCCAGCGTGACCGTCATCAACACCGTGGAAACCAACGGCGCCGTCCCACCCGGCACGTAAATTCCCACGCGTTGCAGCGGATCAAATTTCTCGCCCACAATTCCGCTCTGGGCGTTGCGCATCGACCAATCCTTGCGCAACGACCGCTCGGCGAACGCCGCGACGTTCCGGTGCGCCGCCGCAATCGCCCGCAGCAGTTTCGTTTCCGGCCGCCGCGGCTTGACGGTCACGCGAAGCTCTGACGGTTGCAGCCGCACCTTATCAAGGCGCTCGGTCAATTCTGCCAGCGCAATGTCGCCGCGGGCGCGCACGTCATCGATGATGGCGCACACCCGCTCTTCGATTTGTGGATCGAACAAACTCGATGCCGCGCTTGCCTCGGCAACGGTCCGCTCGAAATCCGCTTGATCGTACCGCAGGGTTTTCATGCAGCGGGGATGTTACTCGACGGTGAGTTGCAGGGCAAGCACCCCGCTTGACCACAATCCGCACCCACTTCCATTCAATCGTGCTCGGCGCACAGACTGGCGAGAATCCTCAAATGCGTCGCGGATGGGAGAAAAGAACTGGTTGCGGCCGGGGGACTTCAATGCGGCGTGGCGGCACTGTCGCTATTGGTTGCCAATACCGATTGTGTCGTCCACAAGAATCGCAGCACACCCCAGGTCAGCGAAGATGGACCACTGTCGTGCTCGGCTTCGAAGCGAAACTGCCTCGCCAGCTCCAGCACCTGCGCGTCCACGGTGTCGTCTCCACTGGACCGATCGAGCAGGACATAGGGTACCAGCCCATCAGCGTCTACGCCGACGCGGACCTGCGTGGGCGTGAGCGGCGCCAGACCTTTGATGGTGGGCAATGGCGGCGCGTACACGACGCTTCGATCCTCCAGTGCGCTGAGGACACGAAAGACCGATTGGTTAATCGACAGGGGTGGCTCGAGCACTTCCTGGTCGTTCACCTCCTCGGAAAGCGCGGGGGTTTTCTCGGCCGCGGCAAGTACCGCCGCATCTACCGGCACCGGCTGCAGCAGCGGCGCCGGCAAACCAGGGGCCGTGACACCCAGAAATGACGGCGTCTGGTTCCACCCCAAATCGCGCTGACCGGCCTCGATTTTTCGCGCCCACACGCGCTTGGAAAAACCGTGCGCGCTGGGCAACGACATCAGGCTTGGGTCGAATACGTCGGCAACGACGTAGGCAGGGCCGGGCGCCAACAACGGGTCCTGACGGCGTGTTGGCATGAAATTGATGCGGGGAACTTCTCGTTGGGCTGTCATGAGTGAAACGCCGGAAACCCGGAAGAAAAGAAACATCGAGCCAAACGCCACCAGGGAGCCGGCCAGAATCCACAGCATCAGTTGCCCTTGCGCGAAGGACAGCTTGGGGACGCGCCTCATGGCAACTCAGTTCGCCGGGATCGCCGCTGGCCCCTCGGGCCGTGCGGCCATGTTGATCGTCGTAATGCCGGCCCGATTTGCGGCGCTCATGATCTCGGTCTCGGTCCCGAGGGAGACCTGTTTGTCGGCCTTGATGATCAATTCGTGCACCCGCGTTTGTTGAACGGCCTCGCGCAAGGTCTGCTCCAGCTTGTCGATGGCCACGGGTTGATCGTTGAAAAACAGCAGGTCGTCCCGGGCCGCGGTGACGACAAGCGTTTGGAAGTTGTCCCTCAGCGGTGTATTGCCGCCCGCGGGCAGTGACACACCAAAGCCCGACTGCATGACAAACGACGAGTTGAGGACGAAAAACAACAGAAGCAAGAACACCACGTTGACCAGTGGTGCGGGATCCACCAGCCCTTTGGACATCTGGCAGTTCGTTTTGAACGTCATCGCATCTCCACCACTTTCGCCGACTGCTCGCCGCCTTCTTCCTTGCGGGCCAGATACTGGACCGTTTCATTGGCGGCTTTCTCCATGTCGAGCACCAGATTCTGTACGCGACTGACAAGATAGTTGTAGGCGATGTAACTGGGGATGGCCACGACCAGACCCCCGGCGGTCGTCAGCAACGCCTGCCAGACGCCGCCGGCGAGTTGCCCGGCGGTGGTCGCCTGCGTTATCTCAATCACCTTGAACACCCGAATAAAGCCCCACACCGTGCCGAGGAATCCGATCAACGGCGCGACCTGGGCAATGGTCACCAGGATGGGCAGATTGCGCTCCAACCGTGTCACTTCCGTGCGCGCCGTGTCTTGAACGGCTTCCCGAATCTCATCACGGGACCGATCGTGGTTGAGCACCGCCGCCATGACCACCTGCGCCACCGGACCGGCGGTGTTGCGGCACGTATCGATTGCTTCCTTGACGTTGCCACGCTTGAGAGAGTTCAGGATGCCACTTACGAAATCATTAGTGTGAATCTGGGCAGTATGATACCGATACAACCGCTCAAAAAATACAGCGATTGCCACGATGGCGCTGATGAGGATAAACCACATCAACGGACCGCCTCTTGCCATGATCGTCAGCATATCGTACCTCTTGCTTACCTTAGAAACGCCTCCTGTTCAACGATAATCCGAGCAAGTTGCGTGCTCAGAACAGGATCACATGCTCGACGCGCAGCTTGCGAATGCGCTGTTCGAGCATCGTTTTCATATCCGGACACATGTCCGCAAGCTTCTGATACAGAAGGATGGCGTCGCGCCACTGTTGCCGCTGCTCCTTGATTCCGCCGGCCGCCAGTCCCGCTTTGCACATCCAGAACCGCTCGGGCGGTGCGTTCGGATCCGGCGCCGCCGCTTGTTCATACACCGCCTTGCTGTACCACTCGAACGCATCCTCAAGTTTGGTCGCTTTCTCGAACGACCGCCCAATGTTGTAGTACAATTGGTTGCGTAGCGACGCGTCGCCCTCCCGGGCGGCGTCCAGGGCCCGTCGATAGCTCGGGATGGCCTCGTCAAATCGTCCCAGCGTGAATTGCATGTCCCCTTTGCGTCCATACGCCTCGGACAACAGATAGCAATCGGGAAAATCCTTGGTCAGCGCATCGAACACGAGCAGCGCGTCGCCAAACTTGTTCAGTTCGCTCAGCGCATCGCCTTCTCCGAACCGCGCATCGCAGCGCCAGCCGGAGTTGGGGAAATTCTTCATCAGCGCCTCGTACAATTCGATGGCTGTCGTGTAATCCTGACGCAGGTAGGCGGCGCGGCCACCCATGTACTGTGCGGTATCGGCCTGCTCGCTGGTGGCGTAGTTCTTGACGAGCAACTGGAATTGCTCCTGCGCCTTGATGTAGTCCTTTTGCTTCATGTAGTAGTCCGCCACCCAAAACTGCACATCCGGGGCGAGCACGGACTGAGGGAATTTCTTCAGGAAATCATTGAATTCCCCGAGCGTCTTCTCCGTCTGCCCCCGGCGCGCGTAACACCAGCCGCGATCGTAAAACGCCCGCTGACCAAGCTCGGTGTCGGGCGCCGAGGCCATCAGTTTCTCGAACTCCACTGCCGCATCGTCGTATTTGCCCTCGCGATAGAACGATTCGCCGATGGCCAGACCAGCCTTTGCCGCCCATTCACTCTGCGGATAATTCGCCACGACCACTCCCAACGCCGCCCGCGCGTCCGATTCCTTCCCGAGCCCGCCGTCAATCACGCCGATGGCAAATTGCGATTCGGCCGCATGCGCACTGTTGGGGAACTGTTGCACGAGCGACTCGAACACATGGACCGCGGCCTCCCCGTTATGGGTGCGCTGGTATGACTGGCCGAGTTGGAACATGGCACGATCCAGGAGCCTGGTCTCGGGATAGGTACTGATCAGCCGCTGGTAATCCGTAATTGCGTCGGCGTACTGGCTGAGAGCGAATTCGGCATCGCCCATCTTGAACAGCGCCTCGGCCGCGATGGCGGAATCGTTGGCGAGCGCGGCGGCTTGCCGGAAATACGGCAGCGCATCGGACATCTTGTCGAGCTTCCACGCGCACCAGCCGGCATTGAGATCGGCTTTGGCCACCAGCCTGCTCTGCGGATACTTGTCGACCAGGTTGGCATATTCCGGCAGGGCGTTGGTGAAATCGTTGCTGGCAAACAACAAATCGCCAACGGTCATCTGGATCTCATCGGCGAGCGGGTCGTTCGGCGTGGACCGCAGGTAGGTTTTGAGTTTGGCCACGCCGTCAGCCAACTGACCGGCGCGGGCGTAGGACTCGCCCAGCTTGAGCATCGCTTCCCGTTTCAGTCCCGCATCTTGCGCAAGCGCCAGCGCCTGGGCGAAGGACTGGGCGGCATCGCCATACTTCTGTTGGTTCCAATACACCCAGCCCTCCCCGCGCCAGGCCTCCGCAGCCAACTGGCCGGTCACGGGCTTGTTGGGACTGGACTTGTAGGAATCGATGACCGCCCCGTAGCGCTTCAACGCGTCGGCCGCCTGATTGCGGCGTGAGAGTGATTCGCCCAGCCAGATATCGGCGCGAAACGCCGCCCGCGTGTTGGGATACTTGTTGACCACGCTGGCGAGAACGGTCTCCGCCTTGTCAAACTGCTGGAGGGCGAGATGAAGCTGGCCACGGAGAAGTTCCCCTTCCTGCGCCAGGTCCGCCCGGGGGTTGAGCTTGTCGAACTCATCCAGCGCCTGCATCGCCGGGTTGAAATGCCCGAGTTTGAATCGGGCAAATGCAAGGCCATACAGCGCCTGGGGCCGATACGCGCTATGGGGATATTTCTCGATGACTTCCGAATACCGCTGTTCGGCCTCGATGTAGCGTTCGCCGCGCAACAGCGCTTCCGCAAGCCAGAACCGAAAACCATCGGGACGCTTCTCGGTGGGCCACCGGGCCAGCGCACCCTGCAACGTCTTGACCGCGGCTTCCCATTTGCCTTGATTCAACTGCGCCTGTGCCAGATCCAGCACCACAGCATCCGCGCGGTCCGAATCGGGAAATTGCCCCAGGTATTCGATGAATTGCCGTTCGGCGAGATCGTTGAGTCCGTCTTTGAATGCGGCTTCGGCGACGCGATACAGCCGGGTCTCGTCCGTCGCCGCCGCGCTAACGCGCAGCATCTCGCCGCAGGTCAGCAACACCGCCAGCATGATTCCCCAGCTCTTCATCCACATCCTCCGACGCAATTAATGCCAGAATGTTCATCGCCCGGCAAGGTTGCATCTTGCAAAAGATGCGACTGACGTCAGAGGAAGGGAGTCGGCCTCGATTGCGCATGGCCCAGCCAGGTCATCAAATCGGGTTGTAAAAATCGGCCCCTGACCTATACTGCCCCTTGTTACGTTTACGCGGTAAACGGAGGTATTCATGAACCGAATCGAGCGAATCATCAACTTTGCTTTTCCCAGGCCTTCGCCTCGCCGAAGTGGCTGCGGCCACGCAAGCGGGCTGCGCCTGACCATCGCCGCCTGCGCGCTGGCCCCGTTCCTGGCGGGGCTGGCAGTACTTTCGGCAACGGGTGCGCCCGCGGCCCCGACATCGGATGTCGCGGTAAAGCCGGCAATCGATCCTCGCGCAAATGAACTTCTCAAGCGTATGGGCGATTATCTGGGCCAAGCCCAATCGTTCTCGGTCAATGCCGAGGTGTGGCAGGACGTAGCACTGTCCTCGGGACAGAGAGTCCAGGCCGGCAGAACGATTGTGTTACAGGTGCGACGTCCCGATCGATTTCATGCCGAGGTGCGCTCCACCCGCGGCAATCACGGGCTGTTCTACGACGGGAAATCGATCACGCTGCTCAACCGCGTGCAGAATTTCTACGGAAGCATTCCGGCCCCGGGTTCACTCGACGAAGCGCTGGACATGGCCTGTGACCGTTTTGGCATCACGATGCCGCTGGAGGACCTGATCGTCAGCGATCCGTATCGGAACGTGATGCAGAAGGCCGTTTCCGGTTACGATGTTGGTCCGGTGACGGTGCTGGGCGTGCCCTGCGAACACCTCGCCTTTTCGTTGGGCGCGGTGGACTGGCAGATTTGGATCGAGGATGGCGCCAAACCGGTGCCGCGCAAGATCGTGTTTACGTACAAGGACGAGGACGGTTCGCCGGAATTCACGGCGATCCTGTCGAACTGGGACTTTGAAACCAAATTGCCCGACTTCCTGTTCACTTTCGAGCCGCCCGCGGGGGCCTCGAAGATAACCGTGGCGCAGATTAAAGCCCAAAACGACGCGCACGCGAAGGAGGGCAAGTAATCATGAATGTCCCCCATTCCACTTCGTGGAAAGCCATCGGCGTCGGTTTGGTGGCGTTCCTGGTCGCCTTGCCGCTGGCATACGCCCAACGATCCGAACCGTCGCGGGGAGCCGAACCGTCACGTGGATCCGAACCGCAACGAATGTCGGAACCTCAGCGAGCACCGGTGCAGCAGCGGCCTGCGGTCGTGGATCGCTTCAATCATGGCACCGTCCGTCATGTCGATACGCACGTGGTCCAGCAGCCCGTAGGAGGGCGTCCCGCTTACCACACGCCTCCCCATGTCATCGTCGGCCATGATGTGGATGCCGACGTCCACCGCCACTGGCCGTGGCACGATTTCGCCTTCGGGCGGCGATGGGGCGTCCTGCCAATCGGGTGCATCTCGGTGTTCGTGAATGGCGCACCCTACTATTACGGCGATGGCATCTACTACCAACCGTCGGATGGTTCCTACCAGGAGGTCTACCCGCCC
>JBEKUF010000067.1:0-17019 GCA_049515295.1 Verrucomicrobiia bacterium
GCTGCGGATCAATCCCCACGATGCCCGGGCACACTACAACTTGGCCATCATCCTGGAACGAACCGGTCAGCCCCTGGCAGCAATTGCCCACTATGAGGAGGCCCTGCGAATCCAACCCGATTCCGCTGACGCACACAACAATCTGGGAATCGCTCTGGTCCGACTGGGCAGAGCGCAGGACGCGATTGGGCACTACGAGCAAGCGTTACGGATCCGACCCGATTTTGCCGGGGCGCATGACAACCTTGGGGTCGTGTTGGCCCATCTTGGAAAAGCACAGGAGGCGCTGGGACACTTCGAGCAGGCATTGAAGATTGACCCCGACGATGCCCCGGCACGCTACAATCTGGCGGTCGCCTTGGAGCAAGCAGGTCGGATACAGGAGGCGATCAGGCAGTACGAGCAGGCACTGCGGATTCAACCCGATCTTCTCCAAGCGCAAAGCAACTTGGCGCGAGTGCGGGCTGTTCGGTGAGCGATCGACCCGGGCAATTCAAACCGCAAGATTCGCAAAGCATCCAAAGTGGGGCTTTCTGCTGAGAGTTGGCCCTTCGGGGCTCGTGAGTGTTCTTGCCCGACCATGCTCTAAAACTCTATAGTTTGGTTCGATGACCAACGGGGAGCTAGTCGATAGCGCTTCACGCGAACGGACGGCGGAGTCGGTTCCCACCTTGGATGACGGCTTTGCGCACAAGCCCTGGTTGTTGGCCCTGCTGTTGGTGATCAGCACATTTGTAGCGTACCAGCCGGTGTGGCGTGCCGGTTTCATCTGGGATGATGATGATCACTTGACCGCGAATCCGGCGATGACCGCGCCACATGGATTGCGCATGATTTGGTCGTCGTTGGCCGTCTCACGGTATTATCCGCTGACGCTCACGACCTTTTGGATCCAACGTCGGGTGTGGGGACTGAATCCGCTACCCTACCATCTGGTCAACGTCGCGCTTCATGCCATCAATGGCGTCCTGGTTTATTTCGTCTTGCGCCGCCTGCGAATACCCGCGGCCTGGCTGGCGGCGATGCTGTGGGTACTGCACCCGGTGAATGTGGAATCGGTCGCCTGGGTCACCGAACTCAAGAACGCTCAATCGGGCGTTTTCTTTTTTCTGGCCTTGCTATGTTTTCTCCAAGGCAACGCGGCTCCGCAACGCCGCTGGTATGTAATGTCCCTCGTGTGCGGGCTGGCGGCACTGGTCAGCAAGCCGTCAACAGTTGTGTTGCCCCTGGTCCTTCTCCTGTGTGTATGGTGGCAGCGAGGATCTTGGCGGCGAGCCGACATCCTGCGAATCGCCCCGTTCTTCATTTTGGCGTTGGGGATGTCGGCTTTGACGGTCATCGAGCAACGCGGTCAGGTCTTGAAGGCAGGGACGACGGAATGGAGCCTGGGGATTCCCGAGCGGTTGGTCATCGCCGGCAAAGCCATATGGTTCTATGCGGTGAAGGTGGTTTGGCCGATGCATTTGACGTTTATCTACCCGCGTTGGGAGGTGGACACTACACACCCCGCGTCCTGGGTGCCCCTGGCGGGTGTGGTGGCGGTTGGCGTGGTTCTATGGCGGCATCGGAGCCTGCCGTGGTGTCGAGCCGCAATGTTTGGTGGAGGCTTCTTCATCGTTGCGCTTGCTCCGGTACTTGGGTTCTTCGATGTGTTCTATTTTCACTACTCGTTTGTCGCCGATCACTTTCAATACCTGGCAAGTATCGGCTTGGCTGCGCTGGTTGCGAGCGCGGGAACTGTCATGTGCGGGCGCGCACCACGTTGGGCTAAACCGTTTGGGCCCGTGGCTGCCGCCGTCGCGCTCCTCGCGTTGGGAGCACTCACGTGGAAACAGGCACGCATTTACCAGGACGCGCAAACAGTCTGGCAGGATACGATCGCCAAGAATCCCAAATGTTGGATGGCGCACCTTCACATCGGCCTCTATCAATTGGGGCTGGGCGACGCCCGAGAGGCGATGGAGCAAGATGAGTTGGCGCTGCGGCTCAAGCCCGATTACGCCGAGGCGCATAACAACTTGGCGGTCGTGTTGGCCCGTATGGGTAAGTTACAGGAAGCGATCGAGCAGTGGGAGCAAGCACTGCAGCTCAAGCCCAATTTCGCCGAGGCACACAATAACCTGGGAGCCGCCTTGATGAGACAGGGCAGGCCGCAGGAGGCGATCGGCCACTACGAACAGGCGCTGCGGCTCAAGCCGGATTACGCCGAGGCACACAACAACTTGGGGAATGCCTTATTTCGGCTGGGCGAGGTGCAAGAGGCCATCGAGCATTGGGAGCAAGCGCTGCGAATCAAGCCTGATTATGCCGACGCGCACTACAATCTCGGAATCGCCCTGGAGCAAACAGGCAAGATTCAAGAAGCCATCCAGCACTACGAGCAGGCACTGCGGATCCAGCCCGATTTCGTCCAGGCTCAAAGCAACTTGGCGCGAGTGCGGGCTGTTCGGTGAGCGATCGACCTGGGCAATTCAAACCGCGACATTCGCCAATCGTCCAGACCGGGGAGCCGTGCGCAGGTCGCCCGCTGTGGTGCGGAAGTTGTTGCTGTTGTCGTGGCCAAGCGTCGCCATCGAAGGTGCGGTGATCCTTGTCCAGCCGCGCGTGAAACCCTATGATTGGCCCGATGGCAAGGCGGAAACCAACCGATAACACTCCCCAACAACAGGCGGCGGTGGCGTCCCCTGCAACGGAAACTTACTTCGCGCACCGGCCTTGGCTTTTGGCGTTGGTGTTGGTGATCGCGACATTCGTGGCGTACCAGCCGGTGTGGCATGCGGGCTTCATCTGGGACGATGACCGCTACGTCACCAACAATCTGCCGCTCCGGTCTCTGGCTGGGTTGGAAAGGATTTGGTTCGAGCCTGGAGCCACCGTGCAGTATTATCCATTGGTTTTCACCACTTTCTGGGCGGAGTATCATCTCTGGAAATTGCAGCCTCTCGGGTATCATCTCGTCAACGTTCTGCTGCATAGCGTGAATGCCGTTCTGCTCTGGCGCGTGTTGCGCCGGTTGGGGGTTCCAAGCTCGTGGTGGGCTGCGGCCATCTTTGCGCTGCATCCCGTGAGCGTGGAGTCGGTGGCGTGGGTCACTGAGCGCAAGAATGTCCTTTCGGCATTGTTCTATTTTCTAGCTGTGCTGGCGTATCTTCGGTTTCGACCGTTGAACGACCGCAGACGCAGCTCGCGCATGCAATTGGCAGCGTATCCTCTGGCTCTCGTGCTGTTTCTGTGCGCCTTGCTGAGCAAGACGGTGACGTGTTCGCTACCGGCAGTGCTGATGCTCTTGGTCTGGTGGAAGACCGGCCAGGTGGAAAGGCGAGATGTTCGGGCGTTGGCTCCGCTGTTTGTTTTGGGAGTTGCCTCGGGCTTCATGACGACTTGGATGGAGATACATTCTGTGGGTGCCAGCGGGGCGGAATGGGAGTTGTCGTTTGTGCAACGTTGCCTGGTTGCAGGACGTGCATTGTGGTTTTACGCCGGCAAACTGTTTTGGCCGCGCAACTTCACATTTATCTATCCGCGCTGGGAAATGGATGCCAGTGTGGCGTGGCAGTACTTCTTCCCGGTCGCGGCCTTGGCTGTTTTGATCGCGTTGTGGTTGCTGCGGTCGCGGATCGGAAGAGGGCCACTGGTGGCCGTGTTGTGCTTTGCCGGTACTTTGGTGCCCGCCTTGGGGTTCTTCAATGTCTTTCCATTCCGCTATTCCTTCGTTGCCGACCATTTTCAATACTTGGCCTGCATTGGGTTGATCTCTCTTGCAGTGAGCACAAGCACCGCAATCTGTGAACGAGCCGGTCAATGGGGCCGCGATTGGGGAAAGCTCGCCGCCGCAATTGTGCTGCTGATATTGGGAGTGTCCACATGGAGGCAGGCACGCATTTATCAAAACTCGGAAACCCTCTGGCGCGATACCTTGGCAAAGAACCCCCAGTGTTGGATGGCCCATGAGAACCTCGCCCTTGCGCTTCGTGGACTGGGCAAAATGCAGGAGACGGTGGAGCAGTACGAGCTGACGCTGCGGATCAAACCCGATCACGCTGAGGCACACAACGGTCTGGCGGTTGCGCTTCTTGAACTGGGCAAGGTGCCGGAGGCGATGAGTCACCTCGAGCGGGCGCTGCAAATCCGGCCCGATTATGCCGAGGCGCACTACAACCTTGGGGGCGCCTTGATGGAACAGGGCCGGTTGCCGGAGGCCATCGGTCACTACGAACAGGCCCTGCGGATCGAACCCGATAACGCCGACGCTCACAATAACCTGGGGGCCGCCCTGTTGAGACAAGAACGGCTGCCGGAGGCCATCAGCCACTGCGAGCAGGCCCTGCGGATCGAACCCGATTTCGCCGGGGCTCACTACAACCTGGGCGTCGCCTTGGAGCACGCAGGCCGGCTCCAGGACGCCATCAGCCACTACGAGCAGGCCCTGCGGATCCAGCCCGATTTCACCGAAGCGCGAAACGCGCTCGCGCGACTGGAGGCTCGCCGTCCAAAGCAGTTGAACATTCAACCGTAGGGTTGGGAACCCCTGCGGACCGCGCGAATTGGGACAAGAACGACAGGAAATTCATGCCTGAGTTTCTCGACCGTATGTGATACGGTCCTAGCCTTTCTGGAGAATTCAATCACTTATGAGCATTCTGGTTATTAACGCAGGTTCCACTAGTCTGAAATTCGGGCTGTTCGACGCCGACGCTCACGACGCCCTGCTGTCGGGCTCCATCGACTGGCCTGGCGGCGACCGCCAACGCGCCAAGCTCACGGTGCGACGCCGCAGTGAGCCAGAGACGCGATCCGTTGTCGATGTCCCCGACGACCGCGCCGCCACCTTGTGCGCCATTCAAGCGCTCGGGGCCGACCACGGCGTCAACGCCGTCGGCCATCGCGTCGTCCACGGCGGCACGGAGTTTCAGGGCGCGACTCGAATCGACGAGCGTGTGACAGCCACGATCTCCCGGCTGGGCGAGCTTGCGCCGCTCCATAATCCACCCGCGCTGGCGGCGATCAAAACCGCCGAAGCCGCAATGCCCGGCGTGCCACAGGTCGCCGTCTTCGACACCGCCTTCTTCGCCCGCCTGCCGGCGCGCGCGTACGTCTTCCCGCTCCCCCACGAATGGTACGAGCAATGGGGCATTCGACGCTTCGGCTTTCACGGGATCAGCAACACCTACTGCGCGGCTCGCGCAGCGGAACAGCTGAAGCGCCCCCAGTCCGAACTGCGCATTGTTACCTGCCACCTCGGCGGAGGCTGTTCGGCCACCGCCGTCCGCAACGGTCTCCCAGTCGCCACCACCATGGGCTTCACGCCCCTCGCCGGCCTGATGATGGGCACGCGGTCGGGTTCGGTCGATCCCGGAATCCTCTTTCACGTTCAACGCCGCCACGGTCTGACCGTTGATGAACTCGATCACGCGTTGAACTACCGCTCGGGACTGTTGGGCGCCTCGGGCGTGTCGGCGGACATGGCGAAGGTCGAGGCCGCCGCCAATCAGGGCGACCAGCGGGCGCAGTTGGCGTTCGACATCTTTGCCGACAACGTCCGCTCCATCATCGGCGCGATGACGGTGACGATGGGTGGCATCGACGCGCTGGTGTTCACCGACCGCATCGGCGAAGGCTCACGAGCTCTCCGCGCCGCCGCGTGCGACGGCCTCGACTGTATCGGGGTGCGCCTCGACCCACAGCGCAACGCCGACTGCCGCCCCGACGTCGATGTGGCCGCCACAGACTCAGCCGCCCGGATTCTCGTCATCCACACCCGCGAAGAACTCATGATCGCCCGCGAGGTCCGCCGCGCGCTGGGCTCCTCGCCCACCGAAACGCACTGATTCGACCCGCTTTTCGCAAGCGAAACCGCGCCGGACCCCCGGCGCGGAAGGGCAGTCTCACCACAGCTCGAGCGAGCGGGCGATGATTTCGTCGAGTTCGCCCTTCGAGTCGCCGCTGCCGTAAGTAAATGTGCCGGTCAGGTGTCGCCAGTCGTCGATGTTCAAATCGTCTCATTGTTTCCACACTGTAGCGTATGGCGGGGCCGCTAATCTGCACAGGATCGTGAAGATAGAAACGTGCATCGAAAGTGTGCCCCGTAGCAGGCGCCCGTTTGACGACTTTTAGGAAACCGAATTTGAACTGCGGATAGACGTCCGGGAAGATCTTCACCCGCTTATGGCCACGAGACGTGTTCTTACCGAGGCCGAGTCGGAAGGATTGTGACCAAATGGCGATGACGTTGCGCACGCCACCATCTTAATGGGCTGGAACCCGGAACTCGCTCTTCACGCCCACACGCCGGCAATCTTGGTCTGGCAGAATTTGCATTTCCCGGCGATGATGTCCAGACGCGTGATGGCGAAAATGTCGCGCTCGACAATCGCCCGGTGACAATTCGGGCAGAACGTTGTCTCGGCATCCGGCAACCCGCGGACATTGCCGACGTAGGCATAATGCAACCCCGCCTTGCGGGCGATGTCACGGGCCTCCACCAGCGTGTCCACCGGCGTCGGCGGCAAATGCTCGAGCTTGTGCGCCGGATGAAACCGCGAGAAATGCAGCGGGTGATCCGGCCCGATGTTCTTGACCAGCCAATCGCACATCCGCTGGATCGCATCCAGGTCGTCCGTGTAGGTCGGCACCACCAGGTTGATGACCTCGAACCACACATCCCGCTCCTTCAGCGTGACCAGCGTGTCGAGAATCGGCTGGAGGTGGCCCGAGTTCAGCCGCTTGTAGACTTCGTCATCGAAACCTTTCAGGTCAACGTGCGCGGCGTCGAGGTGCACGGCAAGCTCGCGCAGCGGCGTCTCGTTGATGAAACCGCAGGTGACGAAGATGTTCTTCAAATTGTGCGCGTGGGCGATGCGCGCCGTGTCCGTCATGTACTCGTAATAATCCACCGGCTCGGAATAGGTGTAGGAAATCGACGGGCACCCCAATGCTTCCGTCACGGCCACGACGTCTTCCGGCAACATGGTCAGCCGCTGCATGTCTCCCAGCGTAAGCGATGACGGCAACGGCGGGCGGAATCGCAGCGATGGACCCGTTGGATCCTTGGTTTCTTCCGGTTGCTTCTGCGAGATCTCCCAGTTCTGGCAATTCAGGCAGCGGAACCCGCACCCGGACGTGGCCAGCGAAAATGTCGTCGTGCCGGGATGAAAATGGAACAGCGGCTTCTTCTCCACGGGATCAACGTGAAACGTGCACGGGTTGGCGTAGGCCATCGTATACAGCGTTCCGCCGCGATTGACTTTGTTGCGGCAATGGCTGCGGTCGCCGGGCGCCAGTATGCAGTTGTTGGGGCAGAGCTTGCACTGCACATTGTTGCCGAGCTTGAGATAGTGCGCCGCTTCCTTGACCCATCCCCGCTGCTGCCACAGCGCCCAAACCTCGTCACTCGGTCCACCGCCCCGGAACACGCCGGTGAGCACGACCTCCTCCCGAGCCTGCTGAAACAAATACCACGCCAGACCGCCGACACCGGCCGCACACGCCAGCCCGGTTGCACCGTAACGGATCGCCTCCCGCCGTGTCATGGGCCGCCGCGGCCCGTCCAACAACGCAGCGTCCAAAGGGTCTTGACCCTCCGCTTCACCCGGTTTTACCAGCGGATCCATCGCTTCCTTCGCATCGCGAGGTAAACGCCTCCCGCCGCGTGCAGCCCAAACATCACCAGCAGCGGCACGTGCAGCAGGCGGTGAATGGTGAGCGCCATCTTCGGGTCGGCCCAACCGCCGAGCGTGAGCTGGCCGCTCATCATATACCCCGTTGTGATATATGTTAGCACCAACGCCAGCAAAAACCAACTCGTAAACCGCAGCGTCCGGATGACGAGGTAGCCTACCCGAATTCGTCTGGGGTGCCTGTTCATCTAAGCCCACCTGCCAACAGCCACACCGCGCTCACGGCATTCAGGCCGGCCACCAACCAGCACGTCGTCGTAACCCCCAGAAGCGGAATCAACAGCGTGCTCGCCAGCAGCGCGCCGAGGCTCGCGCCAACGAAGTCGGCCGTGTACAACCGCGAGGCCGTTCCCACCACGTCGCGAACGCCCGCCGCCGTCGCCATGGGAAACTCCATGCCGACCATGCACGCCAACACCAGCGTGAGCAGGGCAATCGCTGCTTGGACAACCGGCACGGGAGCGTGCCCCAGCGATTTCAATCCGCCGGGGAGTATCGCGGCGAGAACCGCGATCCCCAGGGCCAGCCCGGCCAACGCCACGCGGCTGGCGCCGGGTCGATACCGCGTTGCCGCGAACGCCCCCACCGCCAGCCCGGCCATGAACACTGTAATAATGACGCCGACCTGTCGGTACACCGAGCCGCACAGGACCTGGAAACCCAGCAGCAGCACGACCTCCAGCGCCGACGCGGCAAAGCCGGATGCGAAAATCGCAAACGGCACGGCTTGCGTCCGCAGGAGGAACGCCCCGAAACCGGCGACCAACACCACGGCCCACAGCCCAAACCGCACGCGGAACTGGCTCATCCAATGCATGAGGTGATAGTAGTACAACACCGGGTTGAAATCAGTGTTCACCGTCGCCCGCACCGCCGTGGCCCGGTGCATGTCCGCCAGCCGGTCGGGCGTCAACACCGCGCTGAGATAATGCCGGTTCACCAGGCGCGTCGACACCCCCGATTCTTCGATGCGCGCGGAGATGTCGGCGTATAATTCGCCGTCCGACGCCAGGAAGAATATCCGCCCGCCGGGAATCACGAGTTGATTGCGGAACGTCCGCTGCAAGGTCGTGGATGCCGACGCCAATACACGCGCCAACTGAGGACTGACGAAATTCTCATAATGGCCCAGCGAGAAGGCCAGTACGCCCCCCGGCGCCAGCACGCGCTTCACCTCGTCAAAGAACTCGGATGTGAAGAACCGGTTGATCTGCCACGTGGACGGCGGCGGCATATCCACGATCACCACGTCGAATGTCTCGGACGTGCGCTTCACGAACTGCCGGCCGTCGGTGGTCAACACCCGGATCCGCCGGTCGGCGAGGCTGGCCGGCAGGAAGCGGCGCCCCACCGTGATGATCAGTGGATCCAGCTCCACGTACGTCACCTCCGCGACGTCGTACTTGAGAATTTCACGGGCCGTTCCCGACACGCCGCCGCCAATGAGCAGGACGCGCCGGGCGTGGGGTCGTTCCGCCATCGCGTAATGCACGGTCTCCTCGACTTCCTCGATGTTGTGCGTGGCAAACACCGGCACGCCGTTCTCAATAAAGTTCAACTGGCCGGCCGATTCGGTCACCACCAGCTTGCCGTAGGGTGAATTGCCGCGAAACACCACGCGCTCGCCGGGAAAGAGCCGCGCCGTGGACAGACCGTCCACGTCCATCGCCACCAACGCCACGACCAATCCCGCCGCCACGATTCCCGCCGCTCCGACCAACCAGTATTGCCGTTCCGGCCAGGCTAGCCCGCCGGCAACCAACAGACATGCCAGCGCCGGTAGGCTCAACAGCGCCAGGTGGTCGAGCCGCCGCACCAGGACATAGGTAAATAGCACCCCGCCGAGGACGCCGCCGACGCTGTCAGCAACGTACACGCGACGGATCGCTCCCGTATCCCGCTGCGCCGCCAGCGCGCCGCAGGCCAGCGTCAGTGTATAGCCGGACACAATGCAGAACGGCGCCAGCCACAGAAAACTGGTGATCACGGTTTCGGAGAGTCCAATGGCGGCGCCGCGCACGAAAACCACATTGCGCAGCTCGCGCAGCGTGAATACTTGTGCCAACGGCAGCAGCGCGACGAACACGAGCAGGAGCGCCAGCGCGCGTTGCGGTTGACGCACGCGATTGGCTGTCCGCCCCAGCCAGGTGCCCAGCCCGGTCAACAACAGCCAGTTGCCGAGGATTACGCCCAAGGCCAGTTCATTGCCGCTGAATACGCAGAGCATCTCGCGCATGAGCGCCAGTTGCGCCATCACCGCCATGACGCCCAACGCACCGACCGCGAGCCCCACCCGGCGATTCACTTCTCCGATTCCTTGAAGGATTCCACCCGGTAAACGAACACCTGCGTGCCCGGCGCGCGCCAGTCGCCGGCGGCCGCGCCGGCCTTTTGTGCCAGCGAGTCGAGAAACTGGATCTTGTCCGGTATCTGTTCCCAAACCTGCGGCAGGTACGTCGCGCTGCGGCCGTCCAGCTTCAGGACGACACCGTCGCGATGGGGCTGCAGTTTGGCGAGCAAGTCTTCGGGCGAGTTGAACGGGAGCCGTTCCGGCACGGTAAGGACACTGATTTCGATCTCAATCTGGTTGAGCTCGTCCGGCCGAACTGGATTGAATCGGGGGTCGCGCTCGGCGGCGTTGAGGGTGTTGTCCATCACCGCCTTGTACAGCGGCTCCTGGGGCACGATGTGGCCGATGCACCCGCGCAGGCGACCGTTCTTGGTGAGTGTGACAAAGCACCCCTTCACTTCCGCGAACTTCTGCGGAAACGCATTGGTCTTCACTTCCGGCAATTTGTCGTTGGTGATCACCTCCGAGAGACTCTGGCGCGCCAGCCCGAGCAGTTGTCCCCGCTCTTCGCGGCTGAATGCCGCCAACGAGGGAGAGCAAAACGCGATCGCGGCGTAACCGACGACGCTGTCTTTCCGTCCGGACGTATCGCCGCTGTTGCGGTAATCCAGCAGCGTGGCTTTCCAGCCCTTGAGCCGGGCCAGGTGCAGCAACGTCAGTACACCGGTCCTGCCGCAGGCCTCCTCGCCCTTCATCCGGTCCACATCGAGGTCGCAGATGGCCGACACGCAGCGCGTGTCCTTCTCGCGCGCGACGTCATACGGATAGTAATGGCTCAGGTCCGTGCTAACCACCAGCAGCGTCTTGTTGTCGAGACGCTCCGCCAGCGCCTGCGCAAGTGTCGCAGGATCGACCTCACCGGTAATGATCGAGACCACCGAGAAATTCGTCAGCGCCTTCTGCAGGAATGGCACCTCCACTTCCACCGAATGCTCCCAGGTCTCCGGGGTGTCCTCGCCCAGCGCCGGCTCCGCATGCGAAGCCTGCTTCGACCACTGCGGACGCTGTACCAGGCACTTGGGTTCGAGCACAAACGGCTCGGCCATCGCCCAGTCTCTGGCCCTGGGCGAAACCGGAACAACACCCAGCGGTGTGCGATACGCCGCCGCGGCGATCACCGACGCGCCACGAAACAGCGCGTAGTGGCTCGGCCCCAGGATCACCACCGTGTCGTACGCCCGCCCCGCCAGCAGCCGATAGGCTTCCGCCGCGACCGGGCCGGAAAATTCGTAACCAGCGTGGGGACACACGATGGCCCGCAACGTGCCCTCAATCGTGCGCGGTCTCGCTCCCGCCAGAAGCGAGTCGAGCGTCTGTGACAGTTGTGCGGGATCCCGCGGATAGAACAACCCCGCCACCGCCGGTTCCCTCACGACCGGCGCGAATGAAAGACGTTCCGCCGATCCAGTCGTGCTGCTGCTGGATGGCACGGGACTTTGAATGTTGGTCGCAGCCGAGTTGCTGCTGAACCCGACCACTTTCGCCGGCGACGCGCCCCCGAGGAGCGCCACGACCAGCATGACAAAGCGGAAGGCGCGGCAGAAAGACCCGGACAAACCGTACGGTTTATGGTCACGCGGTTTTTTCATTTCCAATCAACTCCCACGCAACCCGAAGGCGCTTGTGCAGAACGCACGCACCCGCCGACCTGCCAGAGTTTCCGCCCCGTGCCCGACCCTGGTCAAGTCGGAAATCCGCCTCCCTCAGGGCGGCAGCTGTTGGCCCTTGGTCTCGGGAGCGAAGGGCAGAATCAGAAGACCAACCACATAGATCACCGCGACCGCGCTGGCGGCGCGGCCAAAGCTGCCCAGTGCCGTGACGAGGTAGCCGGTCAAAAACGGACCGGTCGATGCCAGCACCCGGCCGACGTTAAAACAAAAGCCTGCACCGGTGGCGCGAATCCGCGTCGGATACAATTCCGGCAGGTAAATCGGAAAGCCGCTGAAGATGCCATTGTTGAAGTAGCCCAGCAGCGGCAGCAGCAGCAGCACGTGGACGTAGGATCGCGGGGTCAGGAACGTGACGGGCAGCATCACCAGGCTGCCCGCGCACATCAACCCGAATACCGGGCGCCGGCCCAGGCGGTCGGCCAACGGACCGAAGCTCAGATACCCCAGTACCGCGCCAACATTGAGCAGCATCGTGGCGTAGCTGACCCGGCTCGTGAGTTCCGAGGGGCCCAAATCTCGTAGATCCGGCAACGCGCGGATGAGCGTCGGCGTCCAATTCGTCGCACCCCACAGGCCGAACACGGCCACAAACGCCAATCCGGAACCGACCACGGTGGCGCGGGCCAGCCCCGGAGCGAACAGCTCCGCCAGTTTCGGCGAAGCCCTTGACCCAGACCGCCGCTCCTCGGCGCGGGCGTTGATCCATCGCTCCGGTTCCTTGACCCACAACCGCACTATCAGCGCCACGACCGCCGGTCCAATGCCGACCACGAAAACCGGCCGCCACCCGTGGTCACGCAGCAGCAGCGCGATGATCGCCGCCACCAGGAATCCCGCCGCCCAGGCCGATTGCAGGAGTCCCGCCGCCATGGCTCGCTTCCCTTCGGGCCACACCTCCGCCACGAGCGACGCGCCCGCCGCCCACTCGCCGCCGATACCCAATGCCGTCACAAACCGAAACAACGCCAACTGCCACCATGTCTTCGACAGCGCCGCCATGCCCGTGAACACCGCATAGATCAGGATCGTGAAGACCAGTGTCCTGGTCCGTCCGAAATTGTCTGCGACCACGCCGAAGACGACGCCCCCAATGGCCCAGCCGATCAGAAAGATCGAGAAAATGATTCCGCCGTACCAGCCGATGATGTCGGCGCTGACGGGCCCGCTCCCAGATACCCGCAACAGGTCGTGGAGCGCCGGATGCATGACCAGCGCGTAGATCGTCGCGTCCATCGAGTCGAACACCCAGCCCAGCCACGCAACGAACAGCACCAGCCACTGGTAGCGCGTGACACCGTCACGCCACGAAGTGGGTCTCACAAACTTGCACTCTAGCTGCTGCGGCGAGACGCTTCAACATCGATTCGTCCCGCCGATATCCATATTGACCTTCCCTCGAATCGTTCGCTAGACTCGTGGCCATGGAGAAACGCGTCCGGTGAAAATGGATAGGAGGCAAACAATGCGTCGCCGTTATTCCTCATGGTTGATTCTTACCGTCCTCGTCACAGCGCTGGCGAACCGCCCGGTCGATGGGCGGGAACTGAAGTTCGGCTTCACCCCGTTCTTGAGCCAGGCCGATATGCGAATCGAGTTCGAACCCCTCATGACCTACCTTTCCGATTCCATCGGCCAGAAGGTCGTCTTGTACGTCGCCAAGGACTACGCCGATCTCCGCACCCAGATGGAGTCCGGAGCGGTGGACATCGGCAGTTTCTCACCCTTTGCGTATGTGGATGCCGTCCGGGGCGGGAAGATCCGGATTATCGCCCAGTCCCTCATGGACGGCTCCGCCACGTATCGCGGGATCATCGTGGCCCGCAAGGACAGCGGGCTGAAGTCGTTGGCGGACCTGCCGGGAAAACGCTTTGCCTTCGTGGATCCCGAGTCGGCTTCCGGCTACGTCTACCCGCGCGCGATGCTCGTGGAAAGGGGCATCACTCCCGAGATCTCCTTCAAGAAAACCGTCTTCGCAGGCAACCCCGACAAGGTGATCGCCGCCGTTCTGGACGGCACGGCGGACGCGGGAGCCGTTTACGAGTTGGCCCTTGTGGTCGCAAAGTCCAAGGGCATGCCGACGGAAAATCTGATGACCCTGGCCACTACCGACCCGATCCCGCACGACGGCGTCGCGGTGCGGATCGGACTGGATGAGACCCTGGCGAAAAAAATCCAAGCCGCCTTGGTCGATCTCGACAAGTCCGACGCGGGCCGCAAGGTTATTGCCAACAGCAAGCCGAAGAAGTTGAACGGCTACATGATTGCCGAAGACAGCTTGTACGACGTGGTTCGCCGTACCGCAAAGATCGCCGGGATGTAAGGCCGTCAAGCGGCGGTACGTCGCAGTTCCAGTCCACGGCACAAGCCGTACGCGGTAGAAGCGGGTGGCGGCAGCGAGGCCGAGCTCCTTGACCCCTCGGGCTGCAGGGATGCGAATCAGGATTGCAATGGCCCGCGGATTCTGCAATTCTGCCCACTGGCTTCAGGCGTGCCGAATGCAATCACGTCACAAAACTGGAGGTACGGTCCGATGAAAGGGAGCTCTCTCGGTAGTCTGCGTGTCCGCCTGGTTCTTCTGGTTCTTCTGGCGGTGATCCCGTCGCTGGGTTTCATTCTGTACACGGCCAGAGTGCAACGCCAGCTGGCCGCCGTGGCCGCTCACGAAAACCTGTCGCGGATCGCCATCCTGACCGCCTCCGACACCTCGGGCGTGATCGAAGGAGCGAAACAACTTCTGGGTGGCTTGGCGCAGTCTCAGGAAATCCGCAGCAGCGATCCCGCCGCCTGTGGCGCGATGATGGCGAAGGTGCGCGCGACGTATTCTTTCTACTCGACACTGGGGGTCGCCTCACCGGACGGCAACGTCATTTGCAGTGCGGTGCCCCTGACCAATTCCCTGACCGTCGCGGATCGGAGCTGGTTCCGGCAGGCAATGCAAACACGCGACTTCGCCGTGGGCGAGTATGAAGTCGCCCCCCTCACCGGCAAAGCATCCATCAATTTCGCCTATCCCATCAGTAATGAACAGGGGCGTATCCAATCGGTCGTGTTCGCCACCCTGGATCTGGCGCGCCTGAATAGCCTCCTCGTTCACGTCGCCACGCTGCCCGACGGCGCGTCGCTGGTGCTGGTCGATCGGCGGGGAACCATGTTGACCTGTTTTCCCACGGCCGATTGTCGGGGGCAGACGGCACCCGAATCTTCATTACTGCTGTCCGCTGCTCCTCACCGGGGACGGGGAACGGCGGAGATTACCGGCTCCGACGGTATCGAGCGCATTTGCGCCTTCACGCCCGTGGGCAGAAAGCGCGGAACTGTCGATGTCTATGTCAGCGTCAGCGTTCCCACCGCCATCGCACTGGCCGAAGCCAGTGAGCAACTGGTTCGTAATTCTCTCGCACTGGCCATTGTGGGGCTGATCGCGGTGGCTGCCGCATGGTTCGGCGGCCATGCGTTCATTTTGGGGAAAGCGAACTCGGAACTCGAACAGCGCGTGCAGGAACGCACCAAGGAACTGGCCCACGAGCAGTTGTTATTGCGGATGCTCATGGACAACATACCCGACACGATCTACTTCAAGGATCCGCAGTCGCGCTTTACCCGCATCAACCGCGCCCAAGCTGAGGTCCTCGGCCTGCCGTCTCCCGATCAAGCCGTCGGCAAGACCGACGCCGACTTCTTCACGGCGGAGCACGCCCAGGCGGCCCTCGCCGACGAGCGGCGGATCACCGAATCCGGCGTGGGCCTGATCAGCAAGAGGGAACGCGTCCGCCGTGCCGACGGGTCGTTCCGCTGGATGACGGCGACCAAGGTGCCGTTGCGTGACGCTCACGGCACGATCACCGGGCTTGTCGGCATCAGCCGCGATGTCACCGAAGTGGTGAGGGCCGAGCACCTGCTGCAGAACCTGGTCGAAAGCTTGCCCGAACTCATTTTCGTCAAGGACACGAAAGGCCGTTACGTGGTCGACAACGCGACGCATCGTGCCTTCCTCGGCTTGCGGACCCTCGAGGACATCGTTGGGAAGACCGCCGGCGATTTTTATCCCCGCGAACTTGCAGAACGGATTGAGGCGGATGACCGGGCCGTGCTCGATGCCCAGATCGCCGTGCAAAACCGCGAAGAGCAGTTCACAAATTATCGCGGCGAGAAAATCCGGGTCTCCACCAGCAAGATTCCCTATCGAGACGAGCAGGGCAAAATCGCCGGCCTGATCTGCGTCAGCCGCATCATTGACGAGCGGAAATAAAGTCGGTAAGGCTTCGACGCGGCTCGCCACTGCGGCTCGTTCGATGTTTGCCCGCCGCAGGAGGAGTTACCCTGCGGGTGAATCCGCGAGGGAAATCCTTGCGAATCACCGAAGAGGTCAGGGGTCGCCGCGATTCAAACGGCCGCTGGAAACGCGAGAAGAAGCCCGTGTCGATGTCGGCGTATTTCTTCTTGTCACAACGATGGCAATGCAGTAGTGTGCCGTTCCAAATCTTAAGGAGAAGCCAGCTATGTTTGAAACCCACTTGACACGTTTTGGCTTGGCGTCGGTAACACTGACCTGTTTTGCGGTGATCCTGCTGCAGGGCTGCCAAAAGCCGGCGGAACAGCAGCAGCCTTCAAGGGTTGCCCAAAGCGCCAAGCCGCAACCAAGAACCGAAACTAACGTTACGCCACCTCCGCCAACCGCTGCGCCCCTGGCTGTGCCCACTGGAGGCGTGTCCAACAATATCCCGTCGACACAAGCCCAGCAGCACATCGGAGAAACGAATACGGTTTGTGGTCCGATCGCCAGCGCGCGCTATCTGGAGTCGTCGAGGGGCGGCCCGACCTTCTTGAACTTCGATCGCCCGTACCCCAATCATACCATGACGGTGTTGATTGCAGCGGCCAATCGGGCCAAGTTCCCGACCCCGCCAGAGACGATGTATAGCCAAAAGGTTATCTGCGTCGCCGGGGCGATCATAGAGTACCGGGGAAAACCGGAAATCGTAGTCCAAGACCCAGCCCAAATCGTCATCGTGGGGGACGCACCGGCCCCCGCCAGCGGAACGGCTACGAACGCCGCTCCAGCAACACCGCCGGCCGCCAGTGCAACGACCCCCGATACAAACCAGAAAGCTCCAACGACGGGCACCAGCCCGCCGTGAGCGCTTTTTTGCGCGTCTGGCCCGCAGCAAGGATGCCGCACAGAACTGACGAAAACACGCGCGTCCGTTTTGTTTGGCGGAATTGGCCGGCCCTCTTTCTGCCGGAACCTTATGGCCCGCAAGGCAACGACACTCGCCCGTCGGCTGGGATCAGTCGATCGAGGCGCGGACGCGGTCTCGGTGGG
>JBEKUF010000068.1:0-17009 GCA_049515295.1 Verrucomicrobiia bacterium
CATAACGCAAGGGCGGGATCTCAGAGGCATCGTCAACAAACACCAGGATCGTACCGGTCGCGGGAACCCATTGCCCATTGCGCTGCGCGGCTCGAAGTTCGAGGGAAAAACGCACTCGTTCCGAGTTGGTCTCGCTGGCCGGCTCGTCGCGCTCGCCTGTGTCCGTGACGATCACGCCCTGCAGCGTGACGTTCTGGTCCCGAAGGTCGAGCAGGCGCGTGATGTCGATCGGGGAAGAAACCGTTGTGGCTTGCCGGTATCCGGCGATCCCCAACACGAAAACGGCTGCGAACAGGGCGATCCGACTGAATTGCGTCCGCCGCAAGAACCAGAAGAGAATGAGGCAACCGGTGGCCGCCACGAGCAAGACCGGCAGCGTCCAGCCGACCAGCGACCCGATCCAAATCCCCGAGGCATACGCGACCACGAGCCCCGCGAGCGGACGTTTCATATTCGCAGCGCCCGGTATTTCCCCACGTTCAGAGCGTTCTGAATGGCCGTCGTCACAAATCGTTTCGCGCGGTCGATGGATGCGGTCAACCCGTGTCCCAACGCCAGGTTGGCCGCGATCGCCGCCGAGAACGTGCACCCCGTGCCGTGCGTCTTGATCTTCGGCACCATCGTTGCGCGATACTCATGGAAGCGCGTGCCATCGAACAAAACGTCCACGGCGCGATTCGCCCCCGGCAGATGTCCGCCTTTGACGAGAAACGGCACGCCGTATTTCTCCGCGAGCCTGCGGGCCGCCGAACGCAAACCGTCGAGCGTGCGGATCGTGCGTTGCGTGAGGACTTCGGCCTCGGCGAGATTTGGCGTCACGACCGCCGCCAGCGGAAAAAGTTCCGTCGTCAGCGCCGTGACGGCGTCCTTCTTGAGCAAGACGGCGCCGCTGCTGGCCACCATGACCGGATCGACCACCAGTTTGGCGAACTTGCGCCGGGCGAATCGGTCGGCGACCGACTCGATAATCACTGTGTCGTAGAGCATGCCAGTCTTGCCGGCGCCGATGGGGAATGCTTCAAAGACCCGATCCATCTGCTCGGCCACCAAGCGCGGGTGGAGGGGCTGCACGGCACTGACGCGGGCCGGGTTCTGGGCGGTGATGCAGGTAATCGCGCACGTGCCGAAAACACCGTGCGCGTGAAAAGTCTTCAGGTCGGCTTGAATGCCTGCGCCGCCGCCGCTGTCGGACCCGGCGACCGTGAGCGCTACCGCAGTGATGCTTCTCCGTTTCACCCAGCCTCCATTGGGGATTCTAGCGCGCGCGCCGCGAAATGCAACGCGGGCGAATCGTCAGAGCCGGGCGAGAACGCCGCGGTTGACCTCGGCGGCTTTGTCGGCCCCGCAGAGGATCCCGACGAGCGCGAAGGCGAATTCCATGGCGGTGCCTGCAGCCTGGCTGGTGACGATGGGCCCGTCGACGACGACGCGTTGATCCGAGACCGCTTTCGCGCCGGCGGCGACTTCATCGCGAACGCTCGGATGGCTCGTGGCCGTGCGCCCTTCCAAAATGCCGTAAGCGGACAGGACGGTGGGCGCGGCGCAGATCGCGGCGATGTGGCGGCCTTTTGCCTGCAACATTTCGACGATGCGTCGGATGCGTGGATCGTGGCGCAGATTAGTGGCACCGGGTTGACCGCCGGGCAGGACAATCATGTCGAAATCCCCGGCATGGACATCATCCAACGTGCAGTCGGGAACGTGCCGGGTCTTGCGCGAGGCTTCAATCGGACCGGACTGTGTACTGGCAACGACCACATCCACTCCGGCGCGCCTCAGGATATCAATCACGGTGATCGCTTCAATTTCCTCGAAGCCGGGTGCGAGAGGCACGAGAACCTTCTTCATGGCAGCGCGTTGCGAGGTTGGTTGGTGGATGTGGATGACTCCGGCGGCGTGGCATCGGCCGTGGGAGGGCCGTAGGCCTTGATGCGGACGATCGTGCTGACGCCGTTGTTGTCAGTATTAAAACGCACCGCGATGATCTCGCCGATCTTCAACTTGTCCACCGTGACTTTGTCTTTGTCGCGAAAAATGTACGTCCGCAGCGTGTAGGAGTACGTCTGCACGCCATCAACCGTCTTGAGTTTGAGTTCGTGTCGCAGAAGATTGATGTTGGTGAGCGTACCCTTGGCGAACGACTGCTTCCGTCGTTGCTGGCTTGCCGTTTCCCGCGCGCCACTGGTGGCTGACCCGACCTGGTTCGTGGAATCTCCGGATTGTACCGGTGCGCAGGCCAGCAACATCCACCCGAGAGCGAGAACGACCCAGCAGAGGGATTTTCGCGCCACGGTCATGGGGCGCCGGGGAACAATCACTTGGGCTTGATGCTCGGTGATGGCGGCCGGGCCGCCGGCGGGTTCACCGGCGCGGTCACTTGTTTGAGGTCCGGGCGTGGAGGCGTCGGCCCCCCGACCGTGAGCGGTGGCGCGACCATTTGCGGGATTTGCCGCAGGATCGCGTTGTTGTTTTTCGTGTCGATCTCAAACACCAGCGTCGTGTTCCCAACCTGGATCTTGTCACCCGAGGCGAGCGTGCACTCGAAGACGCGGGCGCCATTGCGGTAGGTGCCATTGGTGGAACCGAGGTCCTTGAGTGTAAATTGGTTGTCGGTGTAAGCGAACCCACAGTGCACGCGTGAAATGAAGGAATCGCGCACGGAAATCTCCGATTCGGGCAATCGACCGACGATCAGAGGTTTACTGCCAAACTCGAGGGTCTTTTCCGTGCCATCGGGCCGTTTATGAATGAGCGAGGACATGACCGGCTAGCATCTCCAAAATTTCGTCGCGTTGTGTTCTATATTCAACATCTGGCAGCACCGGCGTCAAGCTTTCAGTAGACAACGGACGCTCCAATTCCACCCAGCTCCTGCAACCGCCGTACCGCTCGCACAGGGCAAACCTCTCGGCAGCCGTCCGTCGATACACGCGCATCGCCAGCGCATGCAAGCCCGGATTGCGTCCAAACTGGAAGCGCTCCTGCAGGATTTGCTCGGTCCAGATATGCCGTCCCTGCAGGCGCTTCAGCACTTCGGGGTCGGTAATCTGGACGACGGCATCGGCCACCGCGTAATACTCGATATCGACGGCGTCTTTCGGCGCGGCGGCGGCAATGTCACGCAGCCTCGGCCGCTTCGACGGTATGATGGAACGCTCAGCCTCGTGGTATTGCGTCGGGAACAGCCAGAATTCGCTGTGGTCGACGTGAAACTGGCCGCGTTCCTCGCGAATGCCGCCTTTGCGAAGGATGAGGACCTGTTCCCCATGGCCCAGCGCATCGACCACGACCGCCCATTCTTTAAACGCGATATTGCTGCTCGGTTGCATTGCCCGGTAAGTACTTACCGCATTCGCTGCGGCCTGTCCATCGGGAAATCCGGCCGCTTGACAGGGACCGGGCCGCGCTGCTACAAGAAGGCCATTCTGCGTCGGCTCATCAGCGCCGCGCACCAGAACAGGAGGAACGTTGGATGAAGGATCGCATTTCGAGGCCGGCTGTCATTTCATGCTCACTGGCGGCATTCGTTCTGCTGCTCACGACCTCCTGCTCCAAGCTCGACGATCTCCAGCAGCAGGCGGGCAAAACCCAGGATGAGGTCAAGAAGACACAGGAGCGCCTCACCAGCATTGAAGCCAAACTCGACCAGGCCGGCACGGGTCGATTCCAGATCGTCGTCGCAAACCAGGGCGACCGCGGGACCGTTCTCTTCCTCATCGATACGCAGCGTGGTGAAACATTCATCTACCGTCCGCCCATCGGCGGCATGATCAATGGGTTTTGGAGCAATATCCCGAAGCTGACATACTCGGATGACTATTGGCAGAAGGCGATCACGCAAAGTCAACAGCCGGCGCAGGGCGGCGCCCCCCAGTCGGCTCCCGGCACGCCGCAGAAGTGATCGGGCGCGGACACTGTCAGCCGCCCAGCGGATTGGACCCGGAACGGATCATCAACCGGCTTGTGCACCGCGCCTGTCCTGAGCTATAAGAAACCAGCGACGCTCTCGGGACTCGCCATGAAATATCGCATTCTAAAAGGCACAAATCTCAAGGTCTCCGAAGTCGGTTTCGGCGTCTGGACCGTCGGCACCAGGATGTGGGGTATCGCCGATGAGGATTACGACACCGGCGTCCGGCTGTTGCGCCAGGCACTCGATCTTGGCGTGAATTTCTTCGACACGGCGGACGTGTATGGCGACGGCAAGGGCGAGGTCGTGCTGGCGCAGGCATTCGAGGGACGCCGAGACGACATCGTGATCGCCACGAAATTCGGCTATGATTTTTATAACCATCCCGGTGTGCAACCCGGCCAGCGGGAGCGTCCGCACAATTGGTCGCCGGATTTCATCCGCCGGGCGTGCGAGGAGAGTTTGCGCCGATTGAAGACCGACCGCATTGACTTCTACCAGCTCCACAACCCCCGCATCGAGACCATCCGCACCGACGAGGTGTTCACTACGCTGCACGAGTTGCGCGAGGCGGGCAAAATTCTCGCGTTTGGCGTGGCGCTGGGGCCGGCGATCGACCGCCGGCAGATCGCCGAGGGGATTGCCGCGCTGCGAGAGCGACGCGCGCACGTCCAGATCATTTACAACCTCTTCGAGCAAATGATCGGGGAACCGATTTTCCCTGCCGCACGGGAGTGCGATCGGAGCGTGTTCACGCGCGTGCCGCATTGCTCGGGGTTGCTGGAAGGCAGTTATTCCGAGACCACAACGTTCAGCAAGGACGATCACCGCAGCTTTCGCGTCGCGGACGATGCCAAGCGCAAGGCCTGGTTGGTGGACGGGCTGAAGAAGGTGGAGCAGGTCGCGTTTTTGACGAAGGATACGGGGCGAACGCTCGGCCAGGCGGCGATCAAGTTTATTCTCGCGGAACCGAGCATCTGCTCGGTGTTACCGAACATCTACAACGAGCAACAGCTCCATGAATTTGCAGCGGCCCCGGCCACGCCGGATCTGACGGGCGCAGAATTGACGGCGTTGAGTGAGTTGCGCGCGAAAAACTACGGCCTCGTCCCCGCTGTCTAGATTAATCGCTCAGTGACCGGTTTGTAGTTGAGCCAGGGCATCGCTGGCCGCGGTCAAGTCCGGCCGGAGCTTCAGCGCCTGTTGGTATTGCTCGATGGCTTCCGACACGCGGCCCTCCCCTTCCAAAGCGGCGCCCAGATTGTAATGCGCACTGGCGTAATCGGGATCGAGGCGGAGCGCTTCTTCATAGTGTCGGATGCCATCCTCGGGCCTGCCCAACCTGACCAGGAGCGCCCCCAAATTGCTGTGTGCACTGGCAAAATCGGGCTTCAGCCGTAGCGCCTCTTCGTAATGCCTGGCCGCATCTTCGAGCTTCCCGTCCCGAGCCAGAGCATTGGCCAGGTTGTTGTGCGCCGCAGGATAATCGGGATTGATCCGCAACGCCTGCTCATATTGCTCGATCGCTTCCCGCATTCGGCCCCGGCTTTCCCAAACGAGCCCGAGGTTGTGATGCGCATCGGCATAATCGGGTTTGAGTCGCAGGGCTTGCTCGAGTTGTTCCCTGGCATCCGCTATTTTGCCCTGTTGGAACAGGGCGAGGCCCAGACTGGAGTGCGCGCGCGGGTTTTGGGGACTCTTCACCGACGCGTCCTGCCAGATGGTGAACTCGGAGATGTAGTCGCGGTTGCGTTTGAGGGTGAGATCGGCCAATACCACCACAATCAACCCGCAGGCCATCCATCCGAGAACGGCGCCTGATTGGTTATTGAGAAACCGTCCCCCGACCAGAAATGCGATGATCACCACGGCCATCACCAAGGCCGCCAGCGGTAGGTACATGCGATGTTCCGCAATCGGGTCCGCAATCGGTATGAAGCTGGAGGTGGGCGCCAGGATCAGGAAGAACCAGGCGCCGAGAAATCCCCACGCGCGGTTGCGTTTCCAAGACCACACAGTTGCCACCAGTAATGCCACCACAACGATCAGAGCCAGCCACGCCTCTCCCGCCCCCACCACGGATTGCCACTGGTATCCCCACCCGTAGTCCAGGCATAACGGATAGGGCCAGAATGCGAGCCAGAGGTAACGCAGAATCACCACGGACTGCATCTGCGCATATGCGAGCGGTGGAATCCCCTTGAACCCAAACCCGGCGCTACTCTTCCATTCCGCAGGCGCGTTCGCCATCAGCGGCGGAAGCAACAGCCACGTGGCGGCCAAAACAGCGTACAGCCAACCCCGCCGTTGCACGACGTCGCGCCACGATTTCGCCAGAAACGCGCGGTCGTACAGGAGCGTGACCAACGGCGCTGTGACCATGACGGGTTTACAGGCCATCCCCAACACGCAACTGACCACCGCGCTGGTCTTCCACAAAGCTTCTCGCGACGCGCCGTTGCTGCGAATGACGCAGTACAGCGTCAGCAAATAGAACAGGCTCATCAGCGACTCTGCTCGCTGGATGGTATAGGTCACACTTTCCGTTTGCAGCGGATGCACCAGCCAGATCAATGTCGCCGCACCCGCCAGCGGCCACGCGGCCCGGCCGAACGCGGGCGGCAGGCTTTGCGAAAGCAACGTTCGGCGAACCACTCCGTACAAAGTCAGCGCCACGAAAATGTGAACGGCCACATTGAACAAGTGGTACCCCCGTGGGTTCAACCCACCCAGCGCGTAGTTCACGGCGACAGACAGGTTCACAACAGGCCGCGAACTGTGGCTCAGGACATCCCATGGCGGCCACAGTCGGCGGATACAGAGATTCTCCGAGATGTGGGGTATGTCGTCGAAAACGAACGCATCGCAAAGACTATCGTGATAGGCCCAAACGGCGGCAACAATCACCAGCAGCGGAATGAGCGCCTGTGTTTTCCACGACTTGGGAGATGATTTCGCCATGCTCCAACCGCCTCCGCGCACGCTCGGGAGATTATGACATCTCGGCCGGACGGTCAATGTGGCGTCCGGGCAGCCTGACCATCGTGGGGCAATCCGAGCCAAAACCAGATTCGACCTGGGGCCGGTTGGTTGCCAACAGGATTGCCCGCATGGGAAGTCTTACTAACCGTCAAGCGATGGGACGGGTGCAATTGGGCACGCGACACCAATCCACACGCCCCCCGAATATCAGGGGCATCAGCTCGCGGCAGCAGCGGATCGCGCAGCTTTCGGAGCGGATTTCTTCTGGCGCGCCTTGAGACGCTTCAGGTACGCGGAGCGGCGGCGACGTTTTTCGACTTTGTTGTATTGCTGGCTCATCGGGCATTATTCCTGGGTTTCTTCACAAAGCGGGCGATGGCTTCCCTGGCATCCCGGACGATTGGCTCGCCGTGGGCGAAGGTGGCGATCTTGAAATTGAGTTCGAGAAGCTTCTGCAGCGATTTCAAGAGCTGCTTCTTGTCCTCGATGTAGGCATCCGGAAGCAGCGTCAACCCTCTCTCGCCCTGATTGAGCAAGCTGTCCCCCATCAGGACAATGCCCCCGCTGGCTTTTGCGAAATAGGCCGTCTCGCCCGCCGAACTGCCAGGAAGATACACGGCTTTTACTCCGCCGGGCAGGCGCTCTCCATCCATCAGCGGGACGTCGATCTTCGTTTCGCAATCTGCCGTGGCTTTTTCGTGGGCATACACCTGTATCTCGTATTGTTTGCGGAACCAGTCCGAGGCACGGTCATGGTGGGCGTTGGTCAGGAGGATGCCGATGGGCTCGCCGAGGGCCTTCAATTTCTCAACTACAGCGGGGTCCGGCCTCAACGGATCGATGAAGACAACCCCCTCGGACGTTCTTAGTGCGTAACTATTGAAATCGGTCTTCCATTGTGGATGAAAGCTGGCCCAGCCGTAGAGATTCCTCGTGACTGTGCGCAGTTCCGTCGCTGGTCTCAAATCCATAAACGACCCCTCAATCAAGCTTCCCGTTTCAGCGCTGCTTCTCCAATCAGTGGCACCCCACAAGCAGGTAGTGTATCGCGTCGGGCGGGGCGTGGCAAGTAATGTTCCGCGGTCAATCCAAGGCAGGTGAGGTGATGCAAATGACGTCTCCCATGACCTGACACTGGCAACTCAGGCGTCGACTGGCCGGTCGACCCTTCAGCCGCAATTTCTCACGGCGGGTTTTCGGGGAAAGATTCTCGGCCCCTTCCACAATTTCTACGATGCAGGTGCCGCACAAACCGTTCCCCTGGCAATTGATCTTCTGATCAATCCCCTTGTAGACACGAACGTCGTGCAACAGCGCGACCTTGCGGAGGTTCGCATACTGGCCGCAATCCACTTTCCTACCTTCATTCAAAAATTCAACTGTCGGCATAAACCTCCTGTGCTCTGGTCAAACGCGCACGATGATCCAACCGTCTCTGCCATCCCCTGTATACGAGAAACACGACTGGTTTGCAACGGTTTCGGCTCAGCGGGTGGGCGATGAGGCCGGCCAAAGGCGCCGTCGCTCGAATTCCTCGAAAACCAGGGGGAAACTGCGGGCGAACTGCTCCGGGTGCGCGGCCAGCATCCGTTGGGTGTGCTGATGCGTCCAGAACTCGCCGGATTCCAGTTCGCCAAGGTTGATCCTGGGCGGTTCGTCGGTCACCACGCTGTAGACCCACACGAACTCGCAGCCGGTGTCTTCACAAGCTTCGATCTTGAAGCGCTTGGCAAACTGGTCCGCTGGCAGGATCAGCCCAAGCTCCTCTTCGAGTTCACGCGCAGCGCACGCGTCGTAGTCCTCTCCGCTGTTGAGGTGACCCGAAGCGCTTGAATCGTAACATTTGGGGAATGAGTCCTTTGTGGCCGATCGCTTTTGCACAAAGAGTTCGCTTTTGCGGTTGAAGAGAAACACATGGACCGCTCGGTGACGCAGCTTTCGTGCATGAACGTCAGAACGCGGCGCCGTGCCGACGACCCGGTCGTGGTTGTCAACGACATCAAAGATTTCCTCGCTCATGACGCCTGGATGAAAGCACAGCCGGTGTGGCACGGCCCAGACAAAAAGAAGGCCCCCCGCGATTGCGGGGGGCCTTCGGTGGTTGCTTACCCTGTGGGTAAGATTAGAACTTCACATTGAGTTCGGCTCGGACTTCCTCCGCAACGCGATGCACGTCCGCGTTTTCATACGCGGTTCCCGGTATGAACGCGCCATACACAAGCTGCGCACGAACGTCCTTGCTGTAGTCGTAGCCGAGGATGCCATCGATTTCCCATCCGAGGTAGGCGTCGTTGCCGGTATTGCCAGCAACTGGAGCTGCCCATACCGGACCACCCCAGTCGACATTGCCGTTGCTACCAGCGAGGCCCATCTTGTCAGCCTTCATATAGTAGTAACCTTGGATTGCGAGCGTGGTGTTCTCGTAAGGCTTCACCGACGCGCCCAAGTTGAAGATGGCGATGTCGGTCAGCGCGGGTTCAAACAGGTAGCCATTGTACCCGTCCGCATAGTCAAACCACGGACGGAACTGGCCATTTCCGGTACCCTGATCCGCGTCAGTGCCGGCGCCGCCGCCAGACGCATAGATGAAGTTTCCATTCAATGCCGGCACCCACTGCACATCCTTGAACGTGTACTTACCACCCGCGTTCAGAAGAAACGCCCCAATCGTGTCTCCAACATGACCGCCATTGGCGCCAAACTCATAGGCGGCTTCCCACCAAGTCTGCAGCGCATCCAGCGGATTAATGTCGGCCCGCAGCCCGACAATTACCGGAGAACTGTCTGCGCTTGTCGGGGGCACACGGCTTACTGACAGCAGGGTATTCTGACTCTGCGAAACCCAGCCAACGTAGGCCTCGACGTCCTTGATGGCGGAGTCGCTGAGCTCATACCGGGCGTTGACGAACAACAGATCGTTTGCACCGTCATGGGTTGGTTGTCCACCAAAAGCCTGGTTGTTGACCAGTTCGGCGCCAACGATGTCAATCGTCAGCGGGTAATAGTCGAGCACGAGCCGCGCGGCATCATAGTTGTATTCCTGTTCCACGCTGCTGAGAATCAACCCGCGACCGTATTGCAGGTACTGGCGCCCCAGCTTGAGAGTCGCTGGCGTGTAGAAGATCTCATTGAACTGAACATACGCTTCCGCAACCCCAACCTCCCACCTGCGACTGATCGCCCCATAAGACTGCTGGCTACCAGCTCCTGCATCCGCGTAGTAGTTCTGGTTGTCATCTCCCCACTTGCCTTCTGCTTGCAGGGTGACCACTACCAGCACGTGGTCCTCGAGGTCAGCTTCACAAGAGACCCGTGTTCGCTGCGCAATGAACGACTCGTTGCCATCAAACTGCTGACCACCACCAGATCCGGGCGCGATACCCGTGCTATCAAGAAAATACCCGCGGATGCGAATGTCCCCGCTGAGGCGGATATTCTGGACATCGGCGAATGACCTGGCGGCCAATCCCCCCCAGGCTACCAGTGCGACTACTAGCCATACTTTCTTCACTGTGTCCTCCTTTGTTTGTTTACGTTCGTTGTGCTATGCGGCACAAGCCCTTGATTTTCGTTTGTTTAGAGGCCCCCCGCTCCAACGACAACCCTCCATTGCCGTGGTACTACAAAACCCCTTCCCGAAGCGGAACCAGAACCTCCCTCTCCCAATATAATGGCCGCAGACTATAGAGCCGACCCCAAATGTGTCAAGCCTGTTTTCCGAGGGTTCCAGACGTTTGCGCGCGTAGTGCAAACCTCCGCAGCCTTCGGCCTGCAGCCTCCCATCAACTGGCTGGGAGTATAAAAACAGCCGAAACTATGTCAAGCCCACAAATCGCCAGACCTACGGCGCCCCAGATACTTGCGGCAATTGCAAACCACTTGGGGTTGGCGCAGGCGATGGATTCGTCGACGGTTGAGCGGCCCTTTCCGGGGGCACATCGCGGTTTAGAACCACCATCCGGAGGTATGCCTGCTCAAACCACGGCGAATTCTGTCCCACAGCCAGCAACTCCTCGTACAGTTGGCGCGCCTCCTTCTTCTGGCCTTGAAGCTCCAAACATCGTGCCAGCCCCATCCTGGCGGCATTCGCTATATAGCTGTGCGGATCCGAGTTTATGATTTGCAAGCACTGGGCTTTGGCGCCATCGATATTGCCTTGCGCCTCCAGTACTGCCGCCAAACCAATCTTGCTCGACACAGCCAGTGGGTGATTGGGATAGTCCCGCATCAGCATTTCATAAGTGCTTGCAGCTTCGGGATATCGGCCATTCCGATAATACAAGTCAGCCAACCGTGCCAACGCTTCTGCTGCCACCGGCGACTTCGGAAAATCGCGCGCGACCGCCTGTAGTGAAGTTGAGTCCGTCGCACGCGCCAGACTATTGACTGCCTCTTCGGCCTTAGAACTCGTTTGGTGCTGCCAATAGAGCAGTACCAGACCGAGGGCAGCAATCGCTATCACCCCTCCGGTGATCTGGTTCCCGTATTTCGCCCAAAAAACTTCAAAGTCAAATTGGTCGGTTATTCGTAAATCGTCTTGCGCTTCTGGTGCCATGGTCCTCCGTCAGAAATCCATCAGGCTATTCTTGTGAAACAAACCGAAAAGGCAAGCGGGAAACGACACGCGCATTCCTACGGCCGTTTCGCCCTCCATTCCCGCCAAACCAGCCGAAAAAATGCCACGTCCTCGTTCAAATATCGCCGCCACAGTCGCCGGGGCTCTTGCGCCAATCGGAACAACCACTCTAGTCCTGCTCGCTGCATCCACCCAGGCGCGCGCCGCAAAACCCCTGCCGTTACGTCAAAACTGCCGCCAACGCCCATCACGAACGGTACCCCCATTTCCTGTTTCCATTTGCCCAGGAAAAGCTCCTGCTTGGGAGAACCGACCGCCATGCAAAGCACATCCGGCCTGGCTCGCATGATCTCCTGTACAATATTGGACTCTTCGTCAGCCATCCAATAGCCATTTCGCCACCCTGCCAGTTGAAGTTTTGGATACCTGGCTTTCAGTGCATCGACCGTCTTTGCCGCGATCTCCTGATGGGCCCCGAGTAGGTATGGCCGAAGCCCACTTTCCGCACAACGTGCCATCAATGCATCGAACAAATCTACCCCTGTAACTCGTTCTTTGATAGGACATTTGAACAATCTAGACACCCATATCACCGGCTGCCCGTCGACGGTGATCAGATCACAATCCAAGACGGCTGCACGAAGACTTGAATTCGACTCCATTTTGACAATTTTGTCGACATTGACGACGACATGCTGGTGAACCCCGCCACCCTTGACCATTGCTTCAATGCGATCCACCACCTCCGCCTTGGTGAGGTTGTCTATGGGAATACCAAACAGCGTAACCTTCTCTGTAGGAGCAGCTTTCACTTGCCGGGCGGGTGCTCCAACAGGCATTGCGTGATTCGCGCCGCTGCTTTGCCATCCCAATATTTCGGGACACGACCATTCTTGCGATTTCCCTCAATGATCTTTGCGGCCTCAGCAATAATCTTCTCCCGAGATGTCCCCACAACCGTGCTTGTTCCTTCGGTGACGGTCACAGGCCGGTCGGTGTTCTCGCGAAGGGTCAAACAGGGAATACCCAGCACGGTGGTTTCTTCCTGGATGCCGCCGGAGTCCGTTAGCACCAATTTCGCACCGCCCATCAGGCAGAGCGAATCCAGATAGCCCAGCGGTTCGACAATCCGGATGTTCGGCCACTGGGTCACCTGATCCCAATAGCCGAACTCATTCAGCCGCGCCCGTGTCCGCGGATGCACCGGAAACGCCAGCGGCAATCGCTTCTGGATCGCCTCCAGTGCCGATAGGATCCCGGAGAGCACGCCCTTCGAATCCACATTGCTCGCCCGGTGCAACGTGACGTACCCGTATGCGGAGTTCAATCCGAGTTTCTCGCGAATGTTCGATTTGAGGCTTTCGTCGCGCAGTTTCAGCAACGTATCAATCATCACATTGCCCACAAAAAAGATTTTTCCTCTGGCGACCCCCTCCCGCAGAAGGTTCTCGTCCATCCGCGCAGGTTGTGAAGCAATAATCGCTCAGGGCATCCGTCACCACGCGGTTGATCTCCTCCGCCATGGTCCGGTCGAAACTCCGCAGGCCCGCCTCCACATGCGCCAGGGGAATGCACAACTTGGCCGCGACCAACGCCGCCGCCAGCGTCGAGTTCACGTCACCGACGACCACCACCAGATCCGGTCGGTCTGCCGCCAGCAGTTTTTCCAGTTCGATCATGACCCGCGCGGTCTGCTCGGCATGCGACCCGGACCCGACGCCCAGATATACGTCCGGCTTCGGCAGACGCAATTGCTCGAAAAACAGCTTCGACATGTTGTCGTCGTAATGCTGGCCTGTATGCACCAGCACCGGCGCAAAATCCCCCGGATGGCGCGCGTACTCCGCCATCAGCGGCGCCATTTTCATGAAGTTGGGCCGTGCCCCTACCACGTTGACAATCCGCATTTTCATCGGGTCTGCTCAATCATCGGAAGCAATTCCGCCAGCGCATAGTACATCCACGCTTGTGTCCACCGCATGTAGCTCAAGCGGTTGGTTCCACAGCGACCGCGTTGATACCAGAAAAAGCCCCGCTTGTCCCACATGTTTTCCACGGCCCATTCCGCCACTGGGACCGCCTTCTCCGTACGCCCAAACGTCAGAAACGTCAGGATCCCCTGCGCGCTGCAATGAGTGTCAAATGGGTAGGCTTCGTCGTGATAGTAACGCGGTGCGCCGTCCGCCCTCCAGAATGTCTTTTCCCAGAACGCAAACCCGCGCTCCGCGCTGTCTGCGAAACTGTGGTCGCCGGTTCTCTTCTCATAATCCTTCAGCGCTACGAGGCTGTATCCAGTGTGAAAGCTGTCGATCCAATGCTGGTTCTCCGCCTCGCCATACCACCACGAACCGTCCGCTCGCTGCCGTTTGACAGAAAACTCCATGCAATCGCGCCGCCCCAGCAACGCCGCCCCGATCATGTTCACGTTGTGCACCTGCGTGTCCGAATGCGGCACATACGACAGCCACCGTTCACCGTTTCGTTCACGCAACAACTTCTTTTCCAAGAGGCTCACGTCGCATGTTCGTCCCATTCGTTCGTACGCCCGCGCCGCGAACGCTGTGCAAATGAGATTCGGTGTGCCGCGCGGCGCGAAAAACGCCCGCGACTGCCAGTCGAAGGGATAGCCCCAGCCGCCTTGCGGCGTCCGCAGCGATTCCAGTTGATCCAACAACCGTTCGTCTCGGCTTCCGAGCGCGGCCAGCGCCAGCGCTTTGGGGTTGAGTGTCAGCTGGATTCCGCACAGCGGTCGCAGATTAACCGGGCTGCATCGATGCAATTGCGTCCAGGCCTGCCGCGCCAGTTTTCCCGGTAACAGATGCGCCAAGGGTGAGTTTAATCCGTCGTACGGGTCGTACCCGCGCCAACCGCGCGCCGTGCCATACTCATGCAACTGCTGCCAGACTTCGCGAAATCGTTCGCCGCCACGGGCGACGATCGGGGAGGTCTTCGGTGCATTCATTGGCGGCGGTAGTGTACCATTCAAATCGGCCTTGGAAAGGAAGCTTCGAATGCATCCTCCCGCGCGACTCATAATCGACAGAGGTGCTCTACCATGTGCCTACTTCGCCGCTCCCGCAAATTTGTCCCGCTTCCATAATCCATTCTCTACCTTGCCGCCCGGATAGGTCATTTTACCAGTCCCGTTCAACTTCCCATCCTGGAACTGCCCCACGTACATGCGGCCATCGGGCCATGTCATGGTTCCTGTACCGTCAGGCAGGTCGGTTAAGCCATCGGTGAGCTTCCAGTCTCCCTTGTATTCCCGTCCATCTATCCACCGAATTGTCCCGCCACTCTGGCTGCCGTCGTTATTCCAGGTTCCTTCCTCTTTGGTCCCATCAAGTGCGACCCACGTTCCGCTCACCCGGTACTCCTTGGCTGCCCGCCACTCGCCCCGTTGATTCGTCCCGTTCAGCGCCGTAACACTTCCCTGTCCATCCGGCAGGCCGTCTTTAAACCCGCCCGTGTACTGCCTTCCGTCCGCTGTCGTGCTGGTCCCCTGACCGTTCGGTACGCCGTTCCGAAGCTGTCCGACATACTTTCTTCCTTCCGGTGCCGTAATCGTGCCGAAGCCATTCGGGAGGCCATCCTTAAATTCACACACGAACTTCGTTCCATCGGGCAACGTGCTCACTCCCTGACCGTTGGGCTTGCCCTCCCTGAACACACCGACGTACACCGCTCCGTTGGACAAGGTTTCCGTCCCGTGGCCATTCGGCTTGCCATCCTTCATCTCCCCGACGTACGTCGCCCCGTTCGGCAGCGCATTCGTCACCTGGCTGCTGCAAACAAACGCAGGCAGGAATGAGATGGTGATTGTGGCGGCAAGAAAGAGGCTGGGTTGCTTCATCGTCGTTATGCTCCTGCGTGTACCGGGTTGGCTCAAGTAGTCGTTGCGGGAAACCAGTGGGCCTGATACCAAATGATCGGCCACTTCCGCGGTTACAGTTCAATCACCCGTCCGGTCCGGATCGACTCCAACACCGCCAGTGTCGCCCGCGTGCTGTCCACGATCTCTTCCAACGGAATCGGCATCGACCCGCCCGTCTTGACCGCCCGCACGAACTGTTTCACTTCTTCCGCTTGTCCTTTGTCGCGAAAATCTTCCACGACCACGTGCTTGCCGCCGCCGAACGCCTCGAAATGTTCCTTGCTCAAGGCCGCATCGGCAACGTTGAAATAGTCAATCGATCCTACCGACCCGTCTCCGAACCGCAGGGCGATCTGGACGTTTTCCGCGCCAAATCCCTGGGCGAAGACGGACACCACCCGCGACCGCGCCGCAAACCGCAGGAAATCTATAAAGTGGCACACCTCGCCGAGAATGCGTCCCCCGCCTGTCTCCGGGTCGTTGATCCAATGGTCTGACGGCAACGGTTGCACGCTCACGCGGTAGCGCATCACCAACGGCCCCGTCAATTCTCGCACCTTAAGCGCAAACGAGGCAAACCGCCGGTTGAACCCCACCATCAATCGCGAATGGCCGCTCTTCTTGATCGCGCTGGTAATCTCGTCGAGTTCCTCCCGGCGCAGACACAGCGGCTTTTCGCAAAACACCGTCTTGCCTGCCCGCAAGGCGTCGACCACGATCTCCGCGTGCAAATCGTGCCGCGTGGCAATCACGACCGTGTTGACCGCTTTGTCCGCCAGCACATCGCGCCAGTTGGTCGTGCTGGTTTCAAACCCAAATTTCTCTTTCGACTTTTCCGCTTTCACTCCCGTGGCTGTGCATACCGTCCGCAACGTTACGTCCGCGTTCGCCTTGAACTGCGGCAGCAACACGCCCTGCGCGTAATTTCCCGCCCCGATCACGCCGAGGCAGACGGAGGACGGATGATGGACAACCGATGACCGATTTGTTGCCGGCTCGGTCTTCCGTCCTCGATTCTCGGTCTTCGGATACTCGAGGAGCACGCCGACAAATCGTTCGTCGGTCTTCCCCGTGATCAGCTCGTACGCCTTCGGCGCATCCGCCATCGGAAAGGTGCGGGTGATCAGTGGCGCGACGTCCACCCGTTGGCTGGCCAGTAACTGGACGAAGGCTTCCATGTTCCGTTGCTCGGTCCAGCGCACATAGCCAATCGGATAATCCAGGCCCTTTTCTTCGTACAGCGGATCGTACCGACCCGGCCCGTAACTGCGCGAAAGTTTAAATTCCAGTTCCTTCTCGTAAAACAAATCGCGCGGAAGTTCCATCCCCGTCACGCCGACCATCACCACCCGCCCGCGCTCGCGGCAAATCTTCGCGGCCAATTCTATCGGGTCGCTCGTCGGCGCCGCCGCCGCAATGATCGCCGCATCCACCCCGAAACCATTCGTCAATCGGGCCGCCACACGCTCGATGTCGCCACTGGTGCGCGTCGCCACCGCGTCGCAGCCACACCTCGTCGCCAGCTCACACGCCTCGGCGCTCACATCGATTCCCAGCACGACGCAACCCGCCGCTTTCAGGATCTGCACGGTCAATTGCCCGACCAGGCCGAGGCCGATCACCGCCACGGCTTCCCCGAGACGGACATCGGCCTGACGCACACCCTG
>JBEKUF010000069.1:0-16924 GCA_049515295.1 Verrucomicrobiia bacterium
AGAAAACAATTCTGAAACTCTGCAGAGCACTCCGGTCACGAAAGGCCCAAAGTCTCGTCGAATACTCGCTGATTCTGGCTCTCGTTGCCGTCGTGGCAATCACAGTGTTGAGAGGCCTCGGCAGGCACGTAAACAACACGTTGTCATCGGTCAACGCCAACCTGCCGTGAGAGGGGGAAGGGTCCCGTCTCACAAGCTCGACCCGGCGTCGGATGCTGCCGCATCCGCGCGCAAGATATGATCGTGCTCTATCAGAATCTGATCGCGATGTGACCACGCAACCGTCAGCGGGTTGATCTTGGTTGCATTCAGAGAATCTTCACACCCCAGATGCGCCGCCTCCGCTAATCCGTTGACCCATTGAAAACGTGTCGTGCCGACCTTGTTGCTTGCCCACCCCCCTTGTGAGACGCACACGCCGCAGAACATGATCGCAGAAAGCCTTGCGTCGATGACACCAAGTGGTTGTCGTCACCACACTTCCAGCCCTGGCCTTACCGCATATATTCGCTTCTTGCATTGGCAGGGAAACCTGTCACACTAGCGGCGCTTCCGAAGGAGAAGAGGTTTCTCGTGGCCGGAGTCAAAGCCTGTCCTTTGACACACGGAGTTCACCGCATTTCACGTCGAAATCGTGACAGGCATAGAACCGAAAGGAAACGATCATGGATCAATTGGTGGATGTTGAAGGTACGGTGACCAGGGTCCTGCCCGGCACGATGTTCCGCGTTGAGTTGATCAACAAACACGAGGTCCTCGCGCATATCTCGGGCAAAATGCGCAAACGATTCATCCGCCTGTCCGTCGGCGACCGTGTGAAATTGGAAATGACGCCCTACGACCTCAGCAAAGCCCGTATCGTCTATCGCCTGAGCTAACACTAGACCGTCAGCGGCAACTCTCAGCACGTCAGCGTGAGCTTGTAGCGTAGCACGTTGTGACAATGGACGGTTTCGATAGTGGTCTTGCTGCGTCAACCTTCAGAGGTCATTCCACTCGGACGGCGGGGCTACGGCCCCTGCTTGTCGTGTTCGTGGTCACGGTCGCGGCCCGTGGGTTCTTCCCGTCGCGGTTCGCCCCGAGATTCGCCATGTGTGACTCGCTCACGGTCAGTCCGCAGCACCTCGCGTTCGCGATCCCGGACTTCTTCATGTCGTACCGCGGTAATCGACCGACCCGTTAGATGCTCCAGGTGCTCGCGATCCAGACCTTCATGGATGAATCGGCCATGGTCATCATGAAACCGGTTGATCGCACTCACCCGGAACACATTGTGCAACTCGTCGCCGCGCAAGGTGTAGTGCCGGTAATCATGTTCCCACAAATGTCCGTAGCCAACGAATATGAAGAGCGACGCGCCGAAACCAAAGTCGAAGTCCGCAGCATATCGATGGTCGTGCCACGCCCAGCCTCCGTCCACAAACACAGCGCCGTACGGCAGCGGCGCCCAGCCCACATAGTCCCCGCTGTGACGCCAGAACACCCACGCGGGCCCGTATTCGTAGGCCGGCGCCCACACCCATCCGTAACCTCCCACATACGCCCAGCGGCCATAATGGAATGGGATGGCTCCCCATGCGTAACCCGACTGCCAGTATAAACCCGCGTCGGTGTAGACCCAGTAACCGTTGTCATAGTACGGACGCCAGCCATACGGAATTCCGTACGGTTGCCAGCACTCGCCATATCCCGGCACATGAATCCACGAGCCGTAGGGTGAAAGTTGCTGCTGGAAATAATCGAAATTCACGGCGCCTTCGGGAGCCGGGGCCGGGGCGGGCGCGGTCGTCGGCGCGGCACTCCCCACCTCCGGGGGCTCGGCCGAAGGCGGAGGAGCCGTCGGGGGAGTCACGGTTGTAGCCGCGCTGGGCGCGGGTGCCTCTGGCTGGGATGGCGGTGGCGGAGCCATACCGGCGGCAGCCCCTGGGGCGCCGCCCGATCCCCGTTGGAGCAACACCGAGATGACATTTTGGGAGACCCCCTGCCCTTTGAGATACACGATGTCGTCCGCGCTCAATGCATACGACGCCCCCGAATTTCTGATGTACGCCGTAATGACATCGTCACCCAGGTGGGCCTGGGCGAGCTTCACCACCTCCTGCAATGCCGGTGACAAATTTGCCGGGGGCGCGGCGTCGCTGCCGAACGCACTTCTCGCGTTCCAGAACGCCACTGCGATGGTGATGCAGACAACCGCAAAAGCAACCGTGGTCTTGCTGTAAGATAATTTTGTCGTATTCATGTGCTGTATTCGTTTGAAACTTCCCGTGGCTTTTCGTTCAAGATACATAAACACCGCGATTCCAACGCGGTTTCCCCCCATTACGGGTCGAACCTCCTGTCGTGCTCACCACTTCTGCAGGTAATGCAGCAGAAGTGTTACTCGAAGATCGGCGCTTTGCTGCGCTTGCGGACGCGGCGCATCGCCTCGCGATAGCTGCGTTGACCGGCCCGAGGCAACGAGTCGCCGGGCTTCCGCGTGGAGGCAGGCGTATCGGACAACTGTTGGGAAACTGGCTGCCTCGCACCACTGTTTCAGCCGCATCCCGCGAAAACGCTTTACCAGAACCGCAACGAAATCGCAGTGGTTTCGCTAACATTTCTTCGATCCACGCTGTCTCCAACCACAAGCGCTCCGACCATCACGACCGCCAGAATGGCCAGCAATGTGCCCGCAGTCCAATCATCTCTTGATTTTGTCCGGCGAATATGAAAAAACGTTGACACCTCGATGGGGAAAAACCTGAAGATTGCCGTCGGCTCGGATCATGGCGGGCTCGACCTGAAAAATCAGCTTCTCGGCTACTTGCAAAGCCGGGGCTATTTCGTCCAGGATTGCGGCACGCACAGCAAGGATGCCGTGGACTACCCGCGCATTGCCTATACGGTGGCGCGCCTGGTCTCCAGTGGCTCCTGTGACCGCGGCATCATGGTCGATGGCGCCGGTATCGGCTCGGCAATGGCCGCCAACAAAGTCCGTGGCGCGCGCGCCGCGGCGTGTTATAGTGTCGCCCTCGCGAAAAATTCGCGGGAACACAACGACGCCAACGTGCTCACGCTCGGTTCGGGACAGACCGACTTCGAAACGGCGAAGCAAATTATCGAGACATTTTTGGCGGGCGAATGTGTTGAAGAGCGACACCGAAAGCGTGTACAACTGATCAATGCAATCGAAGATGGTCCAATTGGAGTGGGAGCGCACCAGGCGACGTTGCTGGCCGCAATCGGAGACCCGCGCGTGAACGCCTCGCCAACCGACCTCGAACGCATCGCCAAACGCGTCCAGGAGCTTCTCACGGCGCAGGGCAATCCGCCCATCGCCGCTTCTACGCCAAAAACCAGACTTTCTCCGCAGCAGGTCGCACAACTCATCGATCATACCGTGTTGCGCCCCGATACGACCCGCGCCGACATTGAGCAACTTTGCCGCGAGGCGCGCCAAAACAAATTCTATTCGGTGTGCGTCAATCCGACGTGGGTGTCGTTTGCCCGTCAGGCGCTCGAAGGCTCGGGCGTGAAGGTTTGTTGTGTGGTCGGTTTCCCGCTGGGCGCACAACCGCCCGAGACAAAGGCCATGGAAGCCCGTGCCGCCATCCGCCAGGGCGCGAAGGAAATCGACATGGTCATTAACGTCGGCGCGCTCAAGAGCGGCGATGACGAACTCGTGCTGCGTGACATTCGCGGCGTGGTCGAGGCCTGCCGCGACGGCAGCGCCAGGACCAAGGTGATCTTGGAAACCGCCCTGCTAACGAATGAGGAAAAGGCCCGGGCCTGCGAGCTGGCCGTCAAAGCGCACGCGGATTTCGTCAAGACCTCCACCGGTTTCAGTTCGGGCGGCGCGACGGTGGAAGACGTTTCCCTGATGAGCCGGATTGTTCGCGACAAGGGGCTCGGCGTGAAAGCATCGGGCGGCGTGCGCTCGCTGGCAGAACTGCTGAAGATGGTGGCGGCGGGCGCAACGCGCATTGGCACGTCGAGTGGCGTGAAGATTTTGAAGGAAGCCGCGGGCGAAATCGTTTCCGGCGAGGGTGCAAAGTATTAGATGGACATGAAAGGAATGGAACATGGCAGATCTACGGTCGTACATATTTCTCGATAGTTTGCAGCCGCAGGTGGCATCGTTCTTTGCCACGGTGTCGCAGGGCTTTCTGCCCATCGCCGGTCAGGCCTCTCTGTTTGTCGAGATTTCGCCAGGCATGGAAATCAACCGCGTCACCGATGTCGCCTTGAAATCCACCAAGGTCACGCCGGGCATGCAGATCATCGAGCGGTTGTACGGCATGCTCGAAATCCATTCCGAATCTCAGGCCGATGTGCGCCAGGCCGGCGCCGCCATTCTCCAAGCGCTCGATTTGAAGGAAGAAGGACGCTACAAGCCCGTTATTTACAGCAACAGCGTCATTCGCCGCATCGACGATTATCACACGATGCTCATCAATCGCACGCGCCACGGCAACATGATCCTCCCGGGTCACACTCTGTTCACCATGGAATGTGCGCCGGCCGCGTATGCGGCGTTTGCCGCGAACGAAGCCGAAAAGGCCGCGGAGATCAACATTCTCGAAATCCGCGCGTTCGGCAGTTTCGGTCGCATCTACCTCGGCGGAGACGAGAAAGACATCGATGTTGCCGCCAAGGCTGCCGAGCAGGCGATCAATAGCGTCACCGGTCGCGAGATGAAAGGCGGCGGCGGCGCGTAGGCTGACATTTTCAAACGATCACAATAACGTAAGGAGACACAGACATGGCAGATGCATTAGGTCTATTGGAAGCGCGTTCCTTCGCCGCGATGGTGGAAGGGGCTGACGCGATGGTCAAAGCGGCCAAAGTCGAGCTGGTCAGCTACGAGAAGACCGGTGGCGGATACGTCACCGCCGTCGTTCGTGGCGATGTCGCCGCGGTGAAAGCCGCGACCGATGCCGGCCGCACCGCCGCCAGCCGCGTGGGCGAAGTTGTGGCGGTCCACGTCATCGCGCGTCCTCACCAGAACGTCGACGACGTCATTCCGCTGGGACGCGGCGCCAAAGCTGCCAAGAAGTAAATTGGACAATCAACCGCAGGGGCGGGGCCCAGGCTCCGCCCCTGACGCGAGGTTCCATTTATGAATCTTGGCAAAGTTGTCGGCACCGTCGTCGCCACGCGCAAAGAGTCCAGCATGGACGGCTTGAAATTCATGCTGGTCAAACACGTGGATACCGAGGGCAGGGAAACCGGTGGCCAGGTCGTGGCGGTCGACGCCGTTGGCGTTGGCCCCGGCGAACTGGTTCTGGTCGCCACGGGCAGCTCGGCGCGCCAGACCCTAGCGACCAAGGATCGCCCCTGCGATGCCGTGATCATGGCGATCGTGGACAGTTGGGAAATCGGCGGCACCGAGAAGTATCGAAAGGATTAGTGCGCCATGGCTGGACTTAGCGATCAGGAAATCGAGCTTATCGCGCAACGCATCGTCGCCGACCTCACGGGACGCGGCGGTGTAACCCCGGCGCCATCGTCGGGTTCCTCCGCGGCGCCGCTACGCGATATCGGCATCTTCGATACCATCGACGAGGCGGTAAAGGCCGCCAGCATCGCCTTCTGCCAGTTCGACCAGTTGGGATTGAAGAAGCGCAACGATATTATTGCTTCCATCCGCCAGTCGATGCGCGAACACGGCAACGCCCTGGCTCGCATGGCCCACGAGGAAACGGGCCTCGGCCGGTACGAGGATAAGATTCTCAAAAACCAACTTGTGACCGAGAAAACGCCGGGCACGGAAGATCTCTTATCCAACGCCACCACTGGCGATGACGGTCTCATGCTCACCGAGGCTGCGCCATTTGGCGTCGTCGCCGCCATCACGCCGACGACGAATCCGACCTCGACAATCATCAACAATACGATCGCCATGCTCGCCGCGGGCAACTCGGTGGTATTCAACGTCCACCCGAGCGCGAAGCGAGTGTCCTGTCACAACGTGGCGCTGATCAACAAGGCCATCGTGGCCGCCGGCGGGCCGCGCAACCTGATCACATGTGTTGCCAACCCGACCGTCGAGAGCGCCCAGGCATTAATGAAGCATCCCGGCGTCCGCCTCGTGGTGGTCACGGGCGGTGGCGCCGTCGTGAAAGTTGCGATGGCCAGTGGCAAGCGGGCAATCTGCGCCGGGCCGGGCAATCCACCCGCTATCGTGGATGAATCGGCTGACATCGACCGCGCGGCGCGCGATGTCGTGTTCGGCGCGTCGTTCGACAACAATATCATCTGCGCCGACGAAAAGGAGTGTCTGGTCGTTTCCAGCGTCGCCGACAAACTCATCAAGGCGATGACCTACAACGGCGCGTACTTGATCACCAGGGAGCAGTTGCCAGCCGTCGAGAAGGTCATATTCACAAAGACTGAGGGCCCGCGCCAGGAAGCTCACATCGAACGTTCGCTGATCGGCAAGAGCGCCAGCGTCATTCTGCAGAAAGCCGGAATCCGTTGCGACGACAGCATTCGCCTCGGGATTTGCGAAGTGGACCACGATCACCCGTTGCTGTGGACGGAGCAGATGATGCCCATTTTCCCAATCACGCGCGTGCGTGACGCGGACGAAGGCATCGATTTCGCCTTGCAGTTGGAACACCCGCGCCGGCACACGTTTGTCATGCATTCGGACAATCTCTCGAACCTCAGCCGCATGGCGCGCGAGTGTAACGCCAGCATTTTTGTGAAGAACGGGCCGGCGCTGGCGGGTCTCGGCTTCAAGGGCGAAGGCCCCACGTCGTTTACCATTGCCAGTCCCACGGGTGAAGGAATGACGACGCCCAAGAGTTTCTCGCGCTGGCGGCGCTGCACACTGGTCGGGGCGTTTCGAATCGTGTGAAAAAATACCCCGCCATCGCTGTCGTTGAATTCAGCAGCATCGCCGACGGCATCTATACCACCGACGCGATCCTGAAGAAGGCTCCGATTGCCATGATCAAGGGCGGCACGGTCAGCGGCGGGCGTTATCTGATCATTTTCGGTGGCACCACCGGCAGCGTCAGCGAATCGCTCACCGAAGCGTTGACCATCGGCTCCGGCAGCGTGCTCGACCATGCATTCCTGCCCGATGTGCATCAGAAAGTGCATGACGCCGTGCTCGGTGAACGCGCCGGCAGCGACCAGCAGACGGTGGCGATCCTGGAAACTGATACCATCGCCGCCAACGTCCGCGCCGCCGAGGTCGCGGTGAAAGGCACCGAAGTGGAATTGGTGGAGCTCCGGCTCGCCGAGTATGAAATGTCGGGCAAGGCCATCAGCGTTTATGCCGGCGAACTGCATGAGGTCCAAGCCGCGATGACTCTCGCCAACGATTTCCTGCGGGGTCGCCAGGCGTTCACGCACCATCGCGTTATCGCCCGTCCGCACGAGATCATTACCCAACAACTCGACCAGACCACGCGGTACAATGACGCGAAGCTGCACGAACTCGAAGGCGAGGAGGCGTCGTAATGCTCCTCGGCAAGGTCATGGGAACGCTGACGCCGTGCCGGGTGTATCAGGGACTGGAAGGCGTCCCGATGTTGTGGGTTCAGCCGCTCGACAAACAGGGCAACCCCAAGGGCGAGCCACTGGTCGCGTGCGATTCGACGCGCATGGCCGGCCCCGGCGAACTCATCTATTTTGAAGGTGGACGCGAAGCCGCGCTCGCGCTGGAACCGTGGTTTGTGCCCGTCGATCACACGATTGTCGGGATTGTCGACGAATTGCATAACGTACCATGATCCTCGGCACCGTCAGAGGTGACATCGTCTCGACGATCAACCATCCGTTCTACGACGGAAAGAAAATGCTTATCGTTGAGAAGGAAGATTTTGGCGGCAAACCCGGTGGCTATCTCATTGCCGTCGATGGCGGCGTGGGCGCGGGCGTCGGCGAACGCGTGCTGGTCATCGACGAGGGGAATTCCGCCCGCCAGGTCGTGAAAAACGACAAGGCCCCGCTCCGCTCCATTATCATTGGCATAGTTGACCGCGTCGACGTCGAGGCGTAAGTTTGTTGGTGTTGTAGGCCGCGTGCCCTCACGCGGCGATTATTTGAGGTCGCAATGCGCTTCGATGTCACAGTGGAGTCCAGCAGCGACGGCTTTGTCGCCGAATGCGAAAGCATGCTGTGCAGCGCGACGGGCCTCAGCGCCACCAACGCCCTCGACTCCCTCCGCGACGAAATCCGCTACCGCCTCGAACTCTGCCCCTGCACCACCGTCAACGACGATTATGTCGAACTTAACGTCGTTTCAGCCCTATAGCGCAGGCTGCGGCCAGACGGTACAGTAGCTCTGCCAATCAATCAGATGAGGGCAATTCGTCGAGGTACTTGACCGTCATTATCACTCTCGATCCGAGCTTATACAGCTCAGTCGCAATGCCCTCCTCCTCAACATACAACTGAATACGCCCATCAGGCTTAACAAGCGGCGGCCCAAGAACCGTTCCTGTATTTGCTGTCTTCAGATGAGCGTATACTTGTTCAAGAAATACTCGTATGGCTGTTAGTCTCTCCCGGCTCGGACTCTCCTGAAGTCCATGTCTATATCGGTCAAGTTGCCCCGCCTCCCGCTGTAGCGTCGAAGTTACCGGCGTATAATAAAGAATCTGCAATGGCCTTTTTGTTTCAAGATCGGTGAATGTCAATTGCGCCACGCGGTCGCCCAAACGAAATGCTTGCTCGAGATTGTGTCCCAGTTTTGGGATTTGCCATCCCTTCCTCTTGCTCGCAGCCAAATGCTCTTGAGCTTCAAGATACTCTTGCATTCGCACCTCGATGCCACATCGCAATTCAAATGCCGCATAGAATAGGGCCTCAGTAGTGTTCTCATCCAAGCGGTCTCTCGCTCGCTGCAAACAAGATCGTGAAAAGACATCGTAGCCTTTCATGCCAAGAGTCTAGCAGTCCGGTACTGTCGAGTCACCTCGTGATCCTATCTCTGAAACGTTAGAAATCTCTGCAAGGCCACTGGGGTTTTGAGCCGCGTCAGCAGTGTCATTCCGATGGCGAAAGCCGCAAATATCAAGTCGCCAGCCAAGTGTGATGTACGAGAATCGGCAGCGATGGCTTGCTCATTATTCCTAGCGGTTGCTACACTCGCTGACTGTGAAGTCGCCACCACTGCCAGATGATCGACTCGCCAGCGAGGCCGGGCCAATTCCCCGGCGCGTCATCGTGGCCGCGCTGCTGCTGGGGCTGCTTACCGTCGCGCTGTTCGCGCCCACGTGGAAGGACCAGATGCTGTACTGGGACGACGACGAAAACGTGTTGCACAACCCGCTCGTTGTCATGTCGCCCGCTGCGGGATTAAAGCGAATCTTTATCGCTCCGTTCTCGACCGACTACTATCCGCTCACCTATATCAGCCTCGCCGTCGATCATGTGCTGTGGCAGGGCCAGTTCTTCGGTTATCACGTGACCCAGAGCTTGTTGCACGGCGCGAACGTGTTCCTCATCGTGTTGCTCGTATGGCGGTGGACGGAGACGCTCCCCGTTGCCCTGCTGGTGGGGGCGTGGTTCGGCTGGCACCCCGTGCAGGTTGAAACCGTCGCCTGGATCGCCGAACGCAAGAACGTCCTCGGGGCGTTCCTGTTTCTGCTCGCGTGGCTGGCCTACCTCAAGGCGGGTGACTCGGAGCGCGGCAAGCGGTGGCGGTGGGCGGCGCTGGGATTGTTCCTGCTGGCGGCGCTGACGCATGCGCTGGTCATCGTGATGCCCGGCCTGCTGATCGCCTACGAACTCTGCCTGCGCCGCACGCGATTCACCGAGGCGCTCCGCCGGACATGGTTGTTTTTCGTGCCGACGGTTTTCGCAGCGGCCCTGCGCGTGCTCGGTCACGCGCAATCGGGCCAACTCGTCCGCCCATTTCGCAGTTTGACCGAGGGAATCCTGACGATGACCAAGGTCGTGGGGCAGTACCTGGACACGTTGTTCTGGCCCACGCAACTGAGCAATCATTACACCGTCACCACCGCGAACAGCCTCGCCAACACAGGTGTGCTTATGGCCCTGCTGTTATTCATTGTGTGGGCGGCGCTCCTGTTGTGGGACCGCCCTCTCCGCCGTTGGTCGGCATTTGCACTGGCCTGGTTTCTCATCTGTCTCGCGCCGGTGCTGCAACTCGTTCCGCATCCAACCTTGCGCGCCGACCGCTATCTTTACGTGGCCGCTCTCGGAGCCTTCCTGCTGGTGGCGCTGTTGTTGAACAAGAACCGCGCGGTATTCGGCGTCGTTGGCCCGCTCTCGGCGGTTTGTCTGGTCGGACTGACGCTTGTGCGCATTCCTGATTGGCATGATCCGAAAACCTTGTGGACCGATTGCGTCAAGAAGAACCCGCGGTCGGCCCTCGGCTACTACAGTCTCGCCGGTTGCGCCATTGGGGAAAAAGATTGGCCCACGGCTGAGGGACAACTGCGGAAGTGTATCGACTTGAAACCCGACTTCGCCGAGGCGCAGGCCCGGCTCGGCGCGGTGTGTCTGCTGGAGGGAAAGAACGCGGACGCGCGCGAGCCTCTGGAGCGGGCGCTGGCGTTGAACCCGCAGCTGGCCGAAGCGCAACATAACCTGGCGATCCTTGAACAGGCGCCATGATCAACCAGTTTCTCACCCTGCCGGATGATGAGCGGCTGCGCATTGCCTGGCCAACGCCGAACCACTTTCTTTTCGACGCGCCCGACAAATTCTTTGTCCGCACGCGGGTCAATCCCGATTACGGCAAACCCGGCTGGACGCGCGACTGCGGCAAGCGTTTCCACCGCGGATGCGATATCGCGCCGGTTCAGGTGACGGCGACGGGACGGACCACGCGCGTCGTCTTCACCAATTGCTCGACCAACACGGACTTCGAGAGCGAGGAACCCACATTCGTTCCGCATGACAATGTCTTGTGCGTCTTCGATGGCACCGTCACGGAAGCCATCGCGGACGAAGACGCTTCCGATTTCGGAAGGCACGTCGTCATCGAACACCTCTGGCCTCTGAGTCGTGCGAAGTTCTTTACGCTCTACGGCCACCTCGCCGAGGTGACCGCCCTTCCCGTATCATCAAGGATAGAGCAAGGCGCCAAGATCGGTCGAATGGGACAGACGAGCCGTAGCGCCGATGCGCGCAACTGGATGGCCATCGCTCCACACCTGCACTTCGAAGTGAGGGATGCAAACGGTCGATCCTACGATCCAGTAGAGTTCTTGAAGCGATTCTTGCCGCCGGCGGTCTGAAACCTGACAGCCAATCACGCCTCTCCGAAAAGTCGGACGCAGATCCGGTGCGCGGCGGCCTCGCGTCCGCTTGTTCCATGCGGCACGACCCCCAACAACGGTGTGCGGCACAATTCGGGCACGATTTTGATGTTGGTTTTGGCTGCCACATCGCGCCTGCCGCCAACGGTATCGTTCAGCACAAGGCCGCGCACCTTCAACCCCATCTGCCGTGCCTGGCGAACCGTCAGCAAACTGTGATTGATCGTGCCCAAGCCAAGCCGCGCAACCACGAGCAGGGGCAGTTTCAGTGACCTTGCCAAATCCGCCACGAAATAGCCATCGCGGATCGGGACCAACAATCCGCCCGCTCCTTCCACAAGCACGATGGAGTAGGCGGATGCCAATTGATGATAGCAATCTCGAATCCGTCGGAGGTCGATCCGCTTGCGTTCGAGCCCCGCGGCAACGCTCGGAGCAAGTGGATGGCGCAAATAGACAGGATTGATGACCTCGATCGTCTGTTCGCGCCTCATGATTTCGGTATAGATCTCAGCGTCGCGCCGTCCGCCAGCGCCGCACGCGATCGGTTTGAATGCCGCCGTGCGCAGGCCGCGCCTCCGCAGTTCAGTCAGCATCGCGGCGGTGACGTAGGTCTTGCCGACGCCGGTGTCGGTTCCCGTGATGAACAGTCCCGCGCTCACCTCTTCTTCTCCGGCCCGTACGCGCCCGCCACCGCCAGCACGGCGAGCATCGGCGTCACCGGGACGCGAAACCGGCTGTTGGATTCCGGACCCCTGCCAAGGCCACGAAGTACAGGAGCAAAAGTGCGGGGAGGATCGATTCGCGTCCCAGTCGTCTTGCACCGACGACACTGAGCAGAACTACAGCCAATAGCGCCAGGCTGTAGAGCGGCGGCCACCATCTCGATGGTGGTTCCGATTGGCCAAGGGAATAGCCCAGTGCACGCACCCCAGGCCCGAAGAGCAGCTTGCCCCAGCCCAACACGGTTTGTTCCGCCAAGGCGACCGGTGACGAGCAAAGTTTCGCGATAGCAGCCCGTTGGCTGACAGCCAGTGACTGTTGGAAGCGTGCTCGATCCTCCACGTACTGGACGTCTCCGTATCGCGCGCGGAATTCCCGTTTCACATCCTCCAGTTGACGCCCCTCAACTTGCGCCTCGACCCCCGCCGCGCGGTACATCAGCAGGTTGTAGGTGGAAATGGATGAGACAAAGTCGCAGCCTGTCACCGCGTAATTACGGCCCACCCAAATCCCCAACAACGGACAGTATCCCGCCAGGAACATCGCCAAGCAGCCCATTCGGTCGAGCCGGGAACGGCGACGCATACCGATCACAACCACGACCACCACCCAAATCCACAAGGCGATCGGGCGGTCCAACGCCGCCAGCGACCAAACAAGCCCTGCGGCGAACCAACTCGACTTCCTGCCGGGCCACCACGCGACAAAACAGGCACCAGATACCAGCAGCAGGGTGAACGATGTCTCGGTCCGGAGATCAGCGCATCGCATCACGGAGTTCGGATCCACCGCCACCAACAATCCCGCCAGCAAGGAGATCTGCGGCCGCAACCATCGGGCTGCGAGCACGACAGTTAACCCGGCCGTCAATGCGCCGAGCACGCACTGCACCGCAAGAAACAGCCCGAGCCGGTCTCCGCCAATGCGAATCAGACACGCGAGGAAAAGAGGGTACGTGGGCGTGCGTCCGACGTTCGGCAATTCCCGTCCATCGGGAGACGGGGCGACAAACCCCTTTCCTGCTGCCAGACTGCGTCCCAGCGAACGGTAAGAATCCAGATCCACATCAGGCCGCAATTTCGGCAGCGTAAAACTCAACATACTCAGGCGTAGCGCGAGCGCGAAGACAAAGACGACAACGGCGTATTTCGTGGTTGCGTTCACAGCAGCGAAATCGGATCAACATCCACCGCGACGCTGACATCATCAGGAGGTTTCAAATTGGCGAGAACCCGGGTAAGTGTTTCGACAAATTGTATAATGTGTTGCGTGCGCAACATGACCTGAAAACGGTACTGATTCTGCACTTTCGCCAACGGTGCGGCTGTCGGCCCGGCGACGACTCCCAACGTGCTCGTGAGACGCTTCTGCAATTCGCGCGCTAGCGCCCCGGCGTAGAACTGCGCCTTCGTTTCGCTGCGGCTGCGCGCCGTAACGCAAACGAGCCGGGACACCGGCGGATACTTCAATTGCTCGCGAAACTCGATTTCCGATTCGTAAAACCCGATAAAATCGTGCTGTCGCGCATATTGCACGGCGGCATGGAACGGCGTGAAGCTTTGCACAACGACCTCGCCTTCGACATCGCCGCGGCCCGCGCGGCCAGCGACCTGCACGAGCAGTTGAAACGTCCGCTCGCCGGCGCGGAAATCGGGCAGATGCAGCGCCATGTCGGCGTAAATGATGCCCACCAGCGTCACGTTTGGAAAGTGCAATCCTTTCGCGATCATCTGCGTGCCGACGAGAATGTCGATCTTGCCCACGCGGAACGCGCCAAGAATCTCGCGGTACAGCGTCTTGCGCGTCATCATGTCGGAATCCATGCGTTGCACGCGGGCCTTGGGGAACGCGTGTTGGATCGCCGACTCGACTTTTTCCGTCCCCATGCCGGCGTACCGAATGGCGGGGTCCCGGCATTCGGGACAGCTTGTCGGCACGCTGCCCACAAATCCGCAGAGATGACAAAGAAGACGCTCGGCCTGGCGATGATACGTGAGCGAGACGCTGCAGTTCGGGCATTTCGGGATGTACCCGCATTTCGGGCAGAACAGGTGCGTCGCATACCCGCGCCGATTGAGAAACAGAATGATCTGTTCGCTCTTGTCGAGCCGCGCCTGGATCGCGTCGCGCAATCTACCGGAGAGAACAACATTTCGTCCCTTTTGTCGAATGGCCTCCTGGCGCATGTCGACAATGCGGATCACCGGCATCTTCTTGTTGTCGACGCGCGTCGGCAATGTGGCCAGTGTGTACCGTTCGCGCTTTGCGTTGTAGTAGGATTCCAGCGATGGCGTCGCGGAACCGAGAACGACCGCGGCGCGCTCGATTTTGGCGCGCATGACGGCGATATCGCGGGCGTTGTAGCGCGGCGCTTCGTCCTGCTTGTAGCTGGTCTCATGTTCCTCGTCGACCACGATCAGCCCCAGCGCCTGTACGGGCGCGAACACCGCCGAGCGCGCGCCGATGACGATGTGCGATTGGCCGTCGCGAATCTTGTGCCACTGATCGTGGCGCTCGCCCGCGCTGAGATTGCTGTGCAGGACCGTGATCTGCTGGTTCTGGAACCGCGCCCGGAAACGCTCTACGGTTTGCGGCGTCAGGGCAATCTCCGGCACCAACACGATCGAGTCCCGGCCCTGGTGCAGCGCGTGCTCGATGGCTTGCAGATAAATCTCGGTCTTGCCGCTGCCGGTTACGCCGTGAATCAAGATGGGGGATGGAGAATGCGTGATGGGTGAGGAATTCGAAACCTGATCGATGGCCGCCTTACACAAATCGAGTGCCTTCTGTTGATCGGGCGTGAGAGCCAGAGGCGTCGTGGGTAGAAACACCTCTCCGCCGAACGGGTCGCGATCATCCACCTGCTCACTCAGTTGGACGTAATCCTTCTCGGCAAGCTTCTTGACCGTGGTGGCATCGGCGTCGGCAAGCTTCAACAGCTTGAAGACAAACATCCCCTCGGATTTTTGGAGAATGTCGAGAACGCCGGCCTGTTTCGGCGCACGTTTCCGCAATTTGGCAAGGTCCTCGGCGGAGATGTTGCCCGGCTTGACGTACTGGCGCTCTTTCCAACTGATTTTGGCCTTCCGCACCACCTCGGGCAGCGCGCATTTCACACATAGTTCGACGGGGCAACAGTAGTACTTGCCCATCCAGCGGGTGAGTTCGAGGATTTTGTCGTTGAGCAACGGCTTCTTGCTGACGACTTCCGCGATCTCCTTCAATTGCGCATGTTCGGAGCTGGCCGCCATCCCCACCACGTAGCCTTGCGCCGTGGTCCTGCCAAATGGCACCGCCACGCGCGAGCCGATCTGCACCACCCCCGCCAACCGCGATGGAATGCGATAATCAAATTCGCGGTCCAGCGCGAGATCAACGACGACTCTGGCGATGGTGTTGGTCACGGCGTCAGCATACTACAGGAGAGGAGTCGCTGTCAGCCGTTGACGGTCTTTTTGATTGGTCGAGTTGCCGATTTGTGTTTTTCTGTCGTCACAAATCGGGCGCGCCCGATGAGGAAATGAATACGAAACTACAGTTCGTGCTGTTTGATTGGGGCGACACCTTGATGTCCGAGGCGGGTCCTCTGGACATCCCCATGGCTGACTGGCCGGAGGTTCGCACCATCGACGGCGCCCGCGAGGTTCTCGCACAATTGTCGAAGAGCTACCGCATCGCGGTTGCAACGAACGCGGCGGTGTCGAGGAAGCGCGACATCGTGCGGGCGCTCGAGCGGGTTGGGCTGAATGCGTTCATCACCGAGATCTTTTGCTACACCGAATTGGGCCACAAGAAAGACGAGCCGGAATTCTGGGAGGCGGTGCTGGCCCGGCTTGGCGCCCACAGGAGCGAATTGGTCATGATTGGTGACTCGTTGGAACAGGATGTCCTTGGCCCGATGTGTGTCGGAATACGCGCGATCTGGTTCAACTGGAAGCGCGAAAGCTGCACGGTGCCTGTTTCCATCCAATCCGTCCGGTCTTTGCGCGAGGTGCCTGCTGTGATCGGAGCGGTCACCTAATCTGCGATGGGTCCGGCCTGTCCTATCGAAAACTCCATTATTCCATTTTCGCGGCCTGCGCTATACTGCGCGGCATGTCCCGGCGGCGAGCGAACAAACTGGAGCGGATCGGGAACTGGCTGGCCTTCGCGTTGGTGTTGGGGGCGATTGGCTCAGCGGCGTTCGTCTATTGGCGCTGGGAATACCGCGAGCAACGATTCGACCGGCTCATCGAAGAAATCGCCCCGAAGTATGGCGTTGACAAGTTCCTGGTCAAAGCGCTGATCCGCCGCGAAAGCAAGTTCGATCCCTTCGTATACGGCAGCCACGGCGAAATTGGGCTGATGCAAGTGACCGATGGCGCGGGCCGGCAGTGGGCGCAAGCCGTCAAGCGACGCGATTACGGACGAAGTTTGTTGTGGGATCCACGCGCGAATATCGAAGCGGGCACGTGGTATCTCGCACGGGCGCTGAATCGTTGGACGGACAAGGATCCTGACGACCGTATTCCGTTCGCGCTGGCGGAATACAACGCCGGCTACGCCAATGTCTTACGCTGGCTACCGCACGCGCAGCAAACCACTGCCGAAGAGTTCATGCAGGCGATCACCTACCCGTCTGTGCGCGATTACGTGACCGACGCGATGGAGAATTATCAATTCTACAAGGCACGCGGCCAACTCTAAAAATTGGCGGGTGCCCGCAAACTAACGGTGGTGTCCTGGGTGAGGCCAGGTGAGGCTAGGAGAAGCGCAGCCACCATTGCGGATGTTCACAGGCACCCAACTACTCACTTCTCTCCCACATAAGATGAGACAACCCGCCCGTTCGTTTCGCTCAAAAAAACATTTCCCTCCACAACCCACAAAACATCTGCCTTCCCCGCCCCATAAAAAAATAATCACCGCCCCAACTTCGCATCCTTCCCCCGCGATTCCTCCGCCAGCCGCGCCTTAAACTCCACCAGCCTTCC
>JBEKUF010000070.1:0-16779 GCA_049515295.1 Verrucomicrobiia bacterium
CTCGGTGCCGCCGGCAGCGTCGAAGCGCTGTTTGCCATCGCCGCATTGCAGTCCGGCCAACTGCCGCCAAACCTGAACGTCCAACAGCCCGAGCCGTCGGTGGCTGCAAACCTCGTGGCCGTGGGCGAACGGCGGACCGACCTGCCGGCGACATTGACGGTAAACCTGGGATTTGGCGGGTCGAACGCGGCGCTGGTTTTCAAGAAGTACGAATCCCCCTTGCGCGGAACGCCCCATGACCGTGCTCGCAAGCCTACGCCGCATCTCGCGATCTGCGGAATGGGTGTGGTGCTTCCCGCGGAATCGTCACCGCGAATGAAGGGGTTGAACGAGGCGACCGGTGAACACGTCGTCCATTGCGTTGACAGGACTCGCGAGCCGCTGGCGACATTGCAGAACGAAGCGCGGGTGCGTCGGGCCAGCCCGCTCACGCTCTACCTGCTGGCCGCGGCGCAACAGGCGCTCGCGGCGGTTCGCGAATTGCCCCGCGATCGGCTCGGCATCGTTGCCAGCTTCAACACGGGCGCGGTCGTCGCGACCCGGCGGTTTTTTGAGGGCGTCATCAAGAGCGGCCAGCGTTTTGCCAGCCCGAATCTGTTTCCCGAGACGGTGTTCAATTCGCCTACCAGCCACGTCGCGGCGGTGCTCGGCGTTGCCGGGCCATGCTATTCGCTTGTCGGTGACGACGCGGCCTGGGTCAGCGCGATCCGGGTGGCGTCAGCGTGGCTGGCGAACGCTGTCGTGGAATACGCGCTGGTGATCGGCGGCGTGGAACTTGACCCTGTCGTCCTCGACGCCTTCGCGCGCGCGGGCTGGTTGCCACCGCACGGGAAAACCGGCTACGTGCCGAGCGAGGGCGCCGGGGCGTTGCTGTTGCGGCGCGCGGAGCCAGGAGATAATCTTCAAATTGTGCAGATGGCCGACGGGTTCACCTATCGCAACCGGAACGACGCCACGGAATCTGCCCGGGAATGCCTGGCTCAATTCCCGTCCGATGTCCTGCGCTGTCACACCGCTCAGCACAACTGGTTCAGCCGCATTGAAGAGCAGTTGCCCGGCGGCAAGCGGGTGACCCTGCCCTACCACGGTGACGCGTTCGTGGCGTCGGCAGCCTGGAACACGGTCGCCGCGGTGGAGTTGGCGCGCCGCGAACGACGGAGAATTCTGTTGCCCGTATGGGGTTTGACCGGCGAATGTTCGGCTTTGCTTTTGGCCGCGGAATGACCTAATAAATCTTGTCAACACATGCCAGGCCATGGCTGAAATCTCTCTGGATGAATTAAGAAAATTGGTTGTGGAGAATTGCGTTCTCAAAGTCAAACCCGATGAAATCGGGGAGGAGACGCCGTTGTTCGGGCCGGGGAGCGTCGGATTGGATTCTCTGGATGCGTTACAATTGACCGTTGCCATCGAACAGCGATACGGGATCGCGATTAATGATGCGAAGGTTGCCCGTGAGGCGATGCAGTCGCTGGGCACGCTCCGGAGGTGGCTCGCGCAACAGCCCGGCCCCGGTCGGCAATCGTAGCATTATCATGAGCAGTCCGCCCGCATACGATACGATCATCATCGGCGGCGGCCCCGGCGGCAGCACGGCGGGCGCATTTCTCGGCAGGGCCGGCCAGCGCGTGCTGTTGCTGGAACGGGAGGTCTTTCCCCGGTTCCACATCGGGGAATCGCTTCTGCCCTTCGGCAACGACGTGCTCAAAGACAGTGGCGCATGGCCGAAAATTGATGCGGCCGGTTTTCAGCGAAAGTTGGGCGCGGAGTTTTTTGTCAGCAACGGCTCGCGGTGGCAGCGGTTCTGGTTTGCTCGCGGGCTGGTGCCCGGGTATGGCGAAACGTTCCAAGTCGAACGCTCGAAGTTCGACCACATACTCCTGGATCACGCGGCGAGTTGTGGTTGTGAAGTGCGCCAGGGCTGTGCGGCAAGGGATACCACACGCGAGGGCGACGAGTGGCGCGTGAAATTAGACAGTGGCGACGTGCGCGGGCGCTGGTTGATCGACGGCAGCGGACGTGACGCGTTTTTGGGACGCGTCCTGGGTTTCCAGAGGAAACCGATGAACCTCACCAAGCGCATCGCGACGTATGCGCATTTCAAAGGCGTCTATCGCAACCCGGGCGACGCCGAGGGCCACATCACGATCGTGCGCCTGGAGGATGGCTGGTTCTGGCTGATTCCGCTGGCGGGAGGAAAAATGTCCGTGGGCATGGTGCGGACGCTCGACGATCTGAAGCGATTTGGGAAAACGGCGGAAGAATGGTTCGCGAAAACGGTGGAATCGAGCCGCGAGTTGACCCGGCGCATGAAGGGCGCGGAGCGGGTGAGCGAGTTCTACAAGACCGGCGACTACAGCTACCACCACGACCAAATGGCCAACGACCGCGCGCTGATGGTGGGAGATGCCGCCGGGTTTATCGACCCGATTTTTTCCTCCGGAGTGCACATCGCCACGAAGTCCGGACAAATTGCGGCGGGACTGATTCAACGCGCCGATGTCGAGAAGCGCGGGCTCACGGCGGCGGAGCAACGTCGCTACTCGCACGACGTGCATCGGTACATGGAAGTGTATCGCCAGATGATTTCGATGTATTACGACAACCGCTCCTTCGAAGTATTGATGCACCCCGAGGGCCGCTTCGGCATCGTGCCGGCGGTGACCTCGATATTGGCGGGTAACTTTCATCCGTCGTTGAACATGTGGTGGCGGGTCAAGCTCTTCCGGCTTGTGTGTGCCATGCACCGCCGGGTGAAGATCGTGCCACCGTTGGACTATTCCGAAGCTTGAAACCACATTATTCGCAGACGCTGTACCGCGCCTTCTGGTTCGACGCGGGCGTTTGGCTCGCGCGGCTTCTGGGCATCAGGGGGGCGCGCCTCGTGGCTCGCGCGCTGGCCGAAGCGTACCGATTGGCCCATCCGCGGACGCAATCGGCTGTGCGGGAGAACCTGACCCTGTTGTGTGGACCACGACTTCCGAAGGGCGCGGTGCGGCGGACATTCGGTAATTTTGGCGCGACGCTCGCGGATTATTTCCAACTCGGGGCCCGCACCCGGGAGGGCGCGCGGGCCCTGATCGAAACGCGGCGCGGGTTCGAGCATATTCAAAGCGCGCTGGCCGACGGCAAGGGGGCGCTGCTTGTGACGGTGCACACGGGGTTGTTTGAGCTCGGCGGGTTGTTGATGGAAGAATTTCATCTGCCGCTGGTCGTGCTCTCGTTGCCCGAGCCGAGTCCGGCCCTGAACCAATGGCGCGCCGCGTACCGTCAACGCTGGGGTGCGGAAACCCTAGAGGTGGGTGTCAGTGAATTCAGCTTTGTGGAGATCGCCCGCCAGCTCGGCAACGGCAAATGCGTCGCCATGCTCATGGACCGCCCCCGCGGCAATGGCGACGTCGTGCTGGCGGATTTTCCCCATGGACAGGTGCCGTTCTCCACGGGACCCGTGTGGCTGAGCCTGTTGACCGGCGCGCCGATCATCCCCTCCACCATCCTGGCAACCGAATCCGGCGGGTACGCCATGGAAGCGCTACCGCCCCTGCGCCCGAAATGGCGCGGACCCGACCGCGCGGCGAGCGTTCGTGAGGTTACGCTCGAACTGGCCGGCCGTTTCCGTGAACCGTTATGCAATCATCCCGACCAATGGTATCAATTCGCGCCGCTGTCGCGGCTGCACTCGTAGCCATCGGCGCAGGCGCGGCCTGCGCGGACACGACAAATGCCGACGAGTTTGTTGCGCACCAGACCGCTACGCAGACGTTCGAGGCTGACCTGCGGCAGGTGTTTCATTGGGGGTTCCCGCGGCGACACGTCGAGAGCCTCGGCCACATCAGTTATCGGACCCCGGATTTTCTGGCGATTGTCCTCACCAATCCTGCGCCCGAACTCGTGCTGGTACGCGGTGACAACCTTTACATTAAGCGCGACAAGAAGGCGCTCGCGACGTACAAGTTGGGGGTGCGCAACGGCAAACCAGTCCAGAACGTGCAGTTTCTACTGAGTTTCTTCCAGGACGGCTGCACGAATTTCGCCGAGCTGTTCGATGCGAACATTACGCGCACACCCGAGACATGCACGGTGACGCTGACCCCCAGACATTCGCTGCAAATGCTGCCATTGCGGTCCGTGGAAAATGTGATCGCCTTACCGTCGATGGATGTGCGATCCATGCGGATCGGTCTCATTATGAATGGTTACATCACGTACGAATTCCGCAACCCGCGTCGCAACCAACCGCTCGACGCATCCATTTTCGAGGTGCCCAAACCATGAGCCTCACACCCCACGGTCCGGGATTCTCCTTTATCGATTCGTTTGAGATTCTCGAACCCGGCAAGACCGGCCGTGGCCGCAAATGGCTCCACCCACGAGCGCCGTTCTTTGCCGATCATTTTCCCGGCAACCCGCTCATGCCCGGCGTACTGCTGGTCGAATGCGCGGCGCAGGCCGCCGGCGTGCTCTGGCAACAACCCGGAGCGGCCTATCTCGCGGCGGTCCGCGACTTTCGTTTCCGCAAACCGGTACTGCCGGACCAAACCGTGGACATCGAAGTGACGTTGGAGAAAGAGATGGGCCCGTTCGCGCAATTCGATGCCGTCCTCCGCGTCGGCCCAGACATCGTCAGTCAGGGCAAACTGACGTTGAGCCGCGCTCTGAGTTCGACGGTGTGAAGTTTGCCGCGATTGGTGCGGGGCAGCGCGGGGTCGATCAGCCAGGTCTTGGGCAGCTTCCACGGGGGCAGGGCGCGCAGCAGTTCCGTTTCGATTTCCACGCGTCCGCGGACGGTTTCAACCGCGGCGGCGAGGCAATCGTTACCGCGCTTGTCCTTCACCACGGCGACCCAGGCGTCGCTGACGCCGCGCAGCGCGCGCAACGATCGCTCCACTTCCGCCGGTGAGACCTTCTTGCCGCCGATGTTGGCCATTTCTCCGACGCGCCCGAGCAGCCGCAGTTCGCCGTACCGATTCCATTCGCCTAGGTCGGGCAAGGCGGCCTTCCCGGCGCGACTGCTGACGAACACGCGGCCATCACGCCGGATCCGCACCGCGACGTCATGGACCGGTTTGCCGACGCTACGGCCGCTGAGCGTAGCGTTGCCGGTGCGGTCATAACAAATACCGCCGGTCTCCGACGAGCCGTAGAAATTGTGGATTTTGATGCCGTAGCGGCGATGAAACTGTTGGGCCACTTCGGCCGAGAGCGGCGCGCCCGCCGAGATCACCAACCGCAAGCTCGTCGGTTTGGTGACGCCTTCCAGCCGGGCAAGCGCCTGCAACACGGCGGGCACGGCGGGGAAAACCGTGACGTGGTATTTTTCGATCAGGTCCAGAATCTGGCGGGGGATGAATGTTTGCGCGCACACCACCGCCGTCCCCTGCAAGAGCAGCGGCATCACCAGATTACCGAGTCCATACGAGTGACCGAGTGGGATGACCGCGAGATTGCGGTCGGCGGGTCGGATTCCCATCGTGCGGATGATCTGTTCGCCGTCGGCGCGGAGATTGGCGGCGGAACAATGGACCAGCTTCAGGTCGCCGGTGGTGCCGGAGGTGAGCTTGATGCAACTGATGTTATGCGTCGAGCGGGCGAAGGCGCGGCGGACCGTTTTCTCCCGGGCTTCTTCTGACAATGCCGGGTCGAGGGGCAGAACGGCGGCGCGGCTCTTCTGGATACCGAGAAAGGCTGCGAGCCAGAATGCACTGTTGGGCTGGCCAATGGGAATGATGCGAACGTCGAACGGCGACGCGATCTTCTCCGCGAGATCCGTGAGTTCCGCCCGGGTCCACTGTCGTCCCGTGTCGGCGTCGATGACGGCGATTCGGTTGGCGTAGCGGTCCGCGGTGGCTTGCCACAATTTCCACAGTGAGTTCATGCGTCGGCGTGTAACTCGTACTTGTAACCGATTCGCCCGAAATAGTACCGCATGAAGGTGACGAGCTTTTCCGTGTCTTGGACGGAGGCGGTCGCGACCGCGAGCATCGGGCTCATTCAGGAAACCGCCACGGCCGGCGTGCTGCGGCGCAGGTGTTCGGCGACACCGACGCGGCTCGGCTGGCACCCCGCCTGTTCGATGGCCGACAGCACCAGTTCTTCGTCCATAATGACGCGGTCCCGCTTGTAGATGGGATAATCGCCGCGGACGGCGCGTGGCGTGAGGTTGATGGTGGCGAGATTCGCCCCGGCTTGGAACGCCCGCACGTAGCCGTTCGCGGACACCAATTTCATGGCACTGACGGCGGGAATGATCCACTGCCGCGAGGCCAGCCGCATCCACGCCACGCAATCCAGCGTCAACTCGATGGACCCGTTCGGCTTACCCTCGAACGGTGTTTGTCCACCGGCCACGAAAGGACTGACACTGCACCCCGCCAATGGGAGTTCGGTCAACAACTGCAACGATTGTAAAATGTGTTCTTCGGTTTGGCCGGGCAGACCGACGATCAGCCCGGACGACACCTTCCAGTTCGTGCGAGCGAGATAATGGATGGATTCGACGCGACGCGCGAGTGTCCCCGGCGCTTCCAGCAGCCGATAATGCCTCGCGCTGCCCGTTTCGATTTTCAAGATATAGCACTCGCCGCCGGCTTCGCGCAACTCGTCGTACTGGCGCGGCGTCAACGTGCCGAGGCACAGTGTGATACCGAGGTCGGTACGCTGGCGCAGTTCGCGCATCAGCGGCAGCACGACTTCGCGAACGGCCACCGGATCTTCGCCCGCCTGGATGTCGATGTCGGTGATCGACGCGGGACGATGATGGATAAGGAGGTTGGCGACCTCGTCAGCAGCGAGGCGGTAGCGGGTTAATTGATCGTTATCCCGTCGCATGGCGCAGTAGTGGCAATTCTGTCGGCAGTAATTCGATACTTCGACCACGCCGCGCACGAACACCTGCCGGCCAAAGACGGTATCCCGCGCCGCCGCCGCCCGCGCGTGAAATGCCTCCTGCGCCTCGGCAACGCCATTTATCCGCAAAAAGTCTTGCCTCAGACGACCCATGGACTTCACCAAAGATAACGGATTGGCGGCGAAAGACAACTCTGAGTTCAGTGTCTTTGTTTAGCTGCGACAGGCTTCCGACAAGCCTGACGAACTTCGCATTCCAAACCCGGCAACTCGGAAACGACTCGCGCACCCATATACACGCCCAAGTATTCGTGCGGCAGCAAGTTGCATTTTGGGTCATTCGCAGCTACTAGTTGCCCTAACACGTCGTGTAGGAGGATTGGCACCATGGACCTGAGCGTCCTGACGTTGTCGCGCTTTCAATTCGCGCTGACCATCATGTTCCATTATCTGTTTCCGCCATTGTCCATCGGTCTGGGCGGCATTCTCGTCATTATGGAGGCCATGTACCTGAAAACCGGCCGCCTCGAGTACGAAGCGATGACGAAATTCTGGACAAAGATTTTCGCAGTCAATTTCGCCATGGGCGTCGCGACCGGCGTCACGATGGAATTCGAATTTGGCACGAATTGGGCGACCTACTCGCGATACGTGGGGGACGTGTTCGGTTCGGCGCTGGCCGCGGAAGGCATTTTTGCATTCTTCCTGGAATCCGGGTTTCTGGCGGTATTGGTTTTCGGATGGGACCGGGTCTCACCGCGCGTGCATTTTTTCTCGACGTGCATGGTTGCCCTGGGCGCGTTCTTCTCGTCCATCTGGATCGTCGTCGCCAACTCGTGGCAGCAAACGCCGGCGGGCTACCATATCGTGGGACAGGGGCTGGGCGCGCGGGCGGAGATCACGGATTTCTGGGTGATGGTGTTCAACCCCTCCAGCATGCAGCGGTTGGCGCATACGGTCATCGGCGCCTATCTCCTTGCGGCATTCTTCGTGATGAGTATTACTGCCTATTACATCCTCAAAGGACGGCACCTCAATTTCGCGAAGAAGAGTTTCACCATCGCCCTGATCGTGGCCACCGTGGCGTCGCTGGCCGAGCCGATTTCCGGCGATCTGCAGGGCAAGAAGGTAGCGCAAACGCAGCCCGCCAAGCTCGCGGCCATGGAAGCCGTCTTCCGAACCGGCGAGGGGCCGACGCCGCTGTATCTGTTTGGCCAGCCTGATCCGAGAGAGCGTCAGGTGAAGTGCGGCGTTGCCGTCCCGGGGTTGCTGAGCTACCTGGTGTATGGCGATATCCACAAGCCGGTCGCCGGGCTGGATCGAATCCCGCCGCGGGACTGGCCGCCCGTGGTCGCGACATTCCACGCATACCACATCATGGTGTGGCTGGGAATACTGTTTGTGGTATTGACGCTGGTGGGAACGTATGCTCGTTGGAAGGGAACGATCTTCGAGAAACGCTGGTTGCTGTGGGTGTTTGTGCTGGCCGTGCCGCTGCCGTACGCCGCGAACCAGTTCGGCTGGATGACCGCCGAAGTGGGCCGCCAGCCGTGGGTCGTGTACGGATTGCTGCGCACGAGCGATGGCCTCTCGAAAGCGGTCGTCGCCAACCAGGTGCTCGGGTCGATCATTATGTTCATCGTCATCTACGCCCTGCTGTTCGTGGTGTGGGTGTTCGTGTTGGACAGCAAGATCAAGCACGGCCCTGATGAAGTCGGCCCGGTCCCGCCCACGGCAGCGCCCGGCGGACTGCTGGGCATCGCCGGCCTGCGGGCCGGCACCGGCGGGGCGTCGCTGACCGAGACTGATCACGCGAAGGAGAAGGATTAACATTGCATTTATGGATCTGAACATTTTCTGGTTCATCCTGCTCGGGTGCCTGCTGACGGGCTATGCGGTCCTCGACGGCTTCGATCTGGGAGTTGGCATCCTGCATCTGGCCGTGAAGAACGATAATGAACGGCGGATCCTGATGAACTCCATCGGGCCGCTCTGGGACGGCAACGAGGTATGGCTGGTCACGTTTGGCGGGGCGTTGTTTGCCGCGTTTCCCCATGCCTACGCCACGGTATTTTCGGGGTTTTATGCGGCGTTCATGGCGCTGCTGTTCGCGTTGATCTTTCGGGCGGTGTCGATGGAGTTCCGCAGCAAGCACGATTCGCCGACCTGGCGCTCCTTCTGGGATGTGTCGTTCTGTCTCGCCAGCGGATTGGCCACACTGTTGTTTGGGGTGGCGGTCGGCAACGCCATGCGTGGGATGCCCATCGGCGCCGACATGGAATTTCATGGCGCGTTCCTCGATCTGCTGCATCCGTACGCCCTGCTGGTGGGGCTGTTTGCCGTCGCCACGTTTGCCATGCACGGTTCGATTTATCTGTATTTGAAAACCGAGGGCGACCTGCAACAGCGAATTCGTGGATGGATGTGGCGGACATTTGGGATCTTCCTCGTGTTCTACCTGTTCACCACCATCTACACGTTGGTGGACGTACCGGCGGCGACCGCGAATTTCCGTCTTCACCCGTCGGCGTGGGGCGTGGTCGTGCTCAATGTGCTGGCCATCGCCAACATTCCGCGGGCGATCTTTCTGGGCCGGCCCGGCTACGCCTTCTTCTCCTCGTGCGCGACCATTGCCGCGCTGACGTTCCTGTTCGGGGTGGCGCTGTTTCCCGATCTCGTCCACTCGTCGCTCAATCCGGATTGGAGCCTGACGGTCTACAACGCGGCCTCGTCGCACAAAACGCTTTCCATCATGGCGGCCATTGCGGCGCTGGGGATGCCGTTCGTCCTGGCGTACACGTCGGTTGTCTATTGGGTATTCCGTGGTAAGGTGCAGTTGAGTCAGCTCAGCTATTAATCGAGGAGACAGTCCATGGACATTCTCATCCAAGCCGACGGGGTCACTCTCACGGAAGCCATCAAAGACGCCATTGACGAAAAAGTCGGCCATGTCGAGCAATACGCGCCTCGCGCGCTTCGGGCCCGCGTGCGCCTGCGCAAAGTCAGCGCCCATCCCTCCCCGCGCCAGTACACCGTGCGCGTGCTCGTGGAGATTCCCGGCGCCGACCTGAGCGCGGAGGAATCCCGCAGCGATGTGATCAACGCCCTCGATATCGTTGTCGGCAAAATCGAGCGCCGCCTACGCAAACGCAAGACCGAGCGCCTGGCCAAACGCGAACGCGGCCCCCGCCGCAAGCCGTAGACGGGGTTGTTCACGTACGCCAGCGGTCTCGTCCGCGCGCGGACGGCCGAGCCGCGTGACTTTTCTTATGCCACCGGGCTGAGGGTTTGTGTTACGCTGGCGTGTGTGAGTACGTGTGTGAGTATCCGCAACGTCATACTCGATTGGTCCGGCACGCTCGTCGACGATCTGATGCCGGTGGTAAAAACGACGAACCATGTACTGGAATCGTGCGGGTTGCCGGCGATGACGGTTGCGGAATTCCGCGCGCAATTCTGCCTGCCGATCCGAAAGTTCTACCAGAGCCGCGTGCCGCATGTGCCCCAGGCCCGGCTCGAACAGATCTTTCTCGCAGAATATCCGAAGCATCACGCCGAGATCACCCTGCTGCCCCACACGCTGGTGTTTCTGCGTTTCTGCCAGCAACGACGCATGGGTGTGTATATCGCCAGCACAGTAGATGCTCACACGTACGAGGCGCAGATGGCGCGGTTCGACATCAGATCCTATATCACCAAACCCTACATCGGCATCGAGGACAAGACCTCCAAGATTCACCATATCCTGGAGGAGAACCGCCTCGACCGCGACGAAACGATGTTTGTCGGTGATATGGAACACGATATCGAGGCGGGTCAAGCCGGCGGCGTCCGCACCTGCGCGGTGTTAACCGGCTACAATCCTCTCGACAAACTGCGGGCGATGAAGCCGGACCTGATCTGCAACCATCTCGGCGAACTGCAACAGTTCCTTGCCGCGCGAGAGGTCGTGCGTGGATAAGATCGTCGTCAAGGACCTCGAGGTGGACGCGCGCATAGGCGTGACCGAATCCGAACGCGCCGGGCCGCAACGATTGCTGGTCACCGTGGAACTCGAGTGCAGTCTGGCCGAAGCCGGCCGGACGGACCGGGAGTATTCCACCACGCCGTACGATGTGGTCGCCGAGATGATTCGTAAGACGGCCGCGGAGAGACCGCGCAAACTCGTCGAAGCTCTTGCCGCGGACATCGCGAAGATCATTCTCTACCGCAAGATGGCCCAGGCGGTGACCGTCGAAGTGAAAAAATTCAGTATTCCGCGCAGCCAATATGTTTCCGTCCAAATCCACCGCAGCCAATAGGGAACCGCCGTGGGTATGCTGGTGCTGGCTGCTGATGGCCTTCGCGCTGGCCGCCGTTTCCGCCCGCGCGGACAGGGTCACACTCAAGGACGGCACGGTGTTGGATGGCGAGATTACCGCGGAGGATGATTCGTCGTTATCGATCTACCTCGAGTTTGCCCACGCCACGATTACCGAAACACGGCACATCGACAAGGCGGACATCGCGCGGATTGTCCGCTCGACCCCGGAGCAACGGGCCGCTGAGCAGACGAAGCGCGACTACGAGGCGCTGGAGAAATACCAGTTGAATCCGAACGCGAGTTATCGACTCGACTATTACGATGAGGTCATCAGCAAGGTCTTCCGCAAGTTTCTCGCGCAACATCCGGGTTCCGTTTATGAATCAAACGTCACCGAACGCATCGCCCATTGGGTGGCCGAGCGCAATTTGGTGGCCGCTGGAACAATGAAATTCCACGGCCGCTGGCTGCCGGCGGCGGAGGGCGCACGACTGGCGCAGCAGGAGCGCGGCCAACAGCTGTTACAGCAAAGTCGATGGCTGATTTCCCAGGGCCGGTTCGATTCCGCCATCCAGCAACTCCAATCGGTCCTCTCCCTGTCCGCACAACCAGACCTGGTCTCCCAAGCCAGGCCCCTGGTGGCTTCCGCATTCCAGCAGGAGACTGCCTTGCTCGATCGCCAGCGGCAACAATTGGAAGCCGACGTCTCGTCCGCACAGCCGCGGGTGGATCGCGCCCGACAAGCGGTCACCGAGGCGGAGGCGTCACTGAGACAGGCGATGAGCAACGGGCAATCCCTGGGAAGACCGGCACCGGTCGGTTCCACGCACCAGACGCTGGGAGGCAATGTGCAGTCCTTCGTCCAGAACCAGGCCTCCGTCAACGCGGCGCGCAGCACCCTGGCTATCGAACAGCGCACCCTCGACCAGGCCAAAGACCAGTTGAACGTCGTGGTCCAGAAACTCGCGGCCCTGCGGTCGCAGGCGTCGACCATCGAAGCTCGATGGGGAATCGACCTGGGAAATGCCCGCCCAGCCGCCGCGTCACCCGCACCACCGGCCGCCGCCAAATCGCCCGACATGCTCGTTGGCCTCACGACGTGGGTGCAGAACAATTGGATCTACATGGCGGTGGGCGCATTCGTGCTCCTGTTCCTGTTCTCTCGCCTGATCAAGGATTGACCCCGGGGTTTTCTTCGGCTGCCAATTCGCCGCTGCCGCTTTTGTCGTTGCACAAGCCGCGGGCTTGAGCGTAACCTATTCTGCGGAGAGGAGCGCATGCTATGAGACCGATTCCGCGCGGGCGCATCGTCCGGATTCTGATTCTGGCCCTTGCGCTGGTTGGCTCACGTTTCGTGTCCGTTGCCCTCGGCCAGACAACCGATCCCACCGTCGACGATTACGTCACGATCAAGCTCAAAGATGGGAGAGTGCTGGAAGGACCGGTTCTCCTCGAGGACAATCAGCAAATCATCATCGAAGCCCAGTATGCCAACGGCACCATCACCCACAAGGCCCAGGTCGACAAGAACGATATTGCATCCTTGTTGCACCTGAGCGCTACTGATCGCGACCAGCGCCTGGCGACGATCGCCTACCACGACCTCGGCAAGTATCAACTGGATCCTCAAAGTTCGTTCCCCTTGTCCCACTACGACACTGCCATCAACGAGGGTTTCCTTCCGTTCCTGCAGCAATTCCCTCACGCGAGGGAAACCGCCACCATCAGCAACCGACTCGCCGATTGGCAGGCGGAACAAAGCCTGGTGGCTTCGGGCCAAGTCAAGTACCACGGGCACTGGATGACCGCCGCCGAGGCCGACAAGCTCGAGCAAATCGAGCGCACCCGGCAAGTCATTCAGGATGCCCGGGCGTTGATGGCGCAGGGCCGGTTCGAAACGGCCACCGAAAGGCTCGCGCCCTATTACAACGTGACGCAACCGCCGCAGTTCGCTGCTGAAAGTCGGCGTCTGCAGACCGACGTGTATCGCCTGTGGATCAGCAGCCTCGAGACCATGGAGGATCACCTCACCAAGGATCTTGAAGCCAGCAAAGAACGCGTCACCCGTCTTTCCGCGGTGCGATCACAGGCTCAAGCCAACTACGACCAGGCGCGCAGCAAGAGCCTCACTTCCAACACCCGCATGCTCGGGGACGGGGCGATGTCCAGCCAGGCCAGCGCGGATTATCTCCGCGCCGAAAAACAGTTCAATGAAGAGCAGAACCGCCAGTTCACACTTCAGGAACAACTCGACAGCACCATTCACGAACTGAGGGAGATCCATCAAGCCCAGGATCTCTTCACAGTAGCCTATCCGTCAATCGAGTTGGTCAAAGAGACACCTCCGCCCAAGACCAATGCCCCCGCTCCACCGCCGCCGCCACCGCCTCCGCCACCATCGGTTGTCGAGGAAATGGGCGCCTGGTTCGGCCGAAACTGGATTATCGTCGCCGGGGCTTCGCTGCTCGGGCTCTGGGGCGTTACCCACCTGTTCACGCGCTCCTGAGGGCTTGGACGTCACTTCCAATAATTCTGGAAGTTGTCCGCGTTCGCCTTCTCAAACGTCGGGAAACGCGTATGTCCCAGATCGTTTGTTTTGACTCCGATCGCATCTTCGATGGACTGGTAAACCTCGATCGGCTTCTGATCAAAACGGAACGTCAACGCGTCGGGATTGTAGGGTTCCCAAATCTGGGGAACGATTACCGACAGGCTCGTCATCACGCAGCACACCAAGATCGTGGAGGAGATCAGGCCGAACACAAACCCCAGCACCGCATCAACAATCCGCGGGTAACGGGGTACGGATTGCTGGGTGACCCGATTGAGCACCAGGATCAGCGGCAGGCAACCCACCAGAAACACCGCCCAATACGCGCCGAACGCACCGTACGCGCCCGCCCCCGGCACCACCGATTCCACCAATCGCGTCGCCTCGTACCAGTACCGCATCGTCACCATCATGGCAAAAAACAACAGCAGCGAACTGGTCAGTTCGTAAAACACGCCGAACCATGTGCCGCCCCATGCCAGCGACAGGATCAGCACCAACGCCAGAATACTGAGAATGACTTCCACCATGGTCAGCTCGCTTGGATCACTTCCTCGACGGATGTGAGCCCCATAAGGACTTTTTCGGCCCCGTCTTCGCGGTACGGACGGAGACCTTTTCGCGCCGCCATCTCCGACAGCACCTGCTCATTGGCGCCCTCATTGATCGCTTTCCGCAGTTCTTCGTCCAACACGAGTAATTCAAAAATCCCGGTGCGCCCCTGATACCCGATATTGTCGCAGGCCTCGCACCCGACTGCCCGATACAGGCGGCTTCCCGGGTCGAAGGACAGTCCGATCTCATTCAATTCCGTCCCGGTCGCCTCATACGCCTCGCGGCATTCCTTGCACAGGACGCGTACCAGCCGCTGGGCCATTACCATCAGCAGCGCCGAGGAAATCTGGTATTGCTCCACGCCGATCTCTTCCAACCGCACGACCGTGCCCACCGCATTTCTCGCATGCAGCGAGGTGAATACGAGGTGGCCGGTCAATGCGGCCCGAATCGCAATCTTGGCGGCCTCGGCGTCGCGCATTTCACCCACAAAAATCACGTCGGGATCCTGCCGCAAAATCGATCGCAGCCCGGCCTCGTAGGTCACACCGGCCCTCACGTTGACCGGTATCTGCGTCGCCCCCTCCATTTCGTATTCCACGGGGTCCTCGATGCTCATAATGTTCAGCCGCTTGCGGTCGAGCCGGCTGAGGGCGGCGTACAAGGTTGAGGTCTTGCCCGAACCGGTCGGCCCAGCCGCCAGGATAATGCCGCTACGCGAGTGAATGACCCGCTCGAAGCGTTCCAGCATGTCCTTGCGCATGCCGAGGTCTCCCAGGCCCATCACTCCGCTCTTGCGGTCGAGAATACGCAGCACCATCTTTTCCCCGTGAATCGCGCTGGCGGTGGCCGCGCGGAAGTCCACCTCGCCCCCATCGGTGCGCACGCGAAACCGGCCGTCCTGCGCCCGGCGTTTTTCCGCCACGTCGATCTGCGCCAGCGTCTTGAGCGCCGCGACCACGCGCAGCCCGTCCGCCCGGGTAAATATCAACCGCTCCTGCAAGGCGCCATCGACCCGAAACCGCACCCGGCAACCGTCGGCCTGCGGTTCCAGGTGAATGTCACTGGCCCGTTCGCTCATGGCATCTTGCAACACTTCCCGCGCCGCCTCGATGCCGGTCATTTCCGGCATATCTTTGCGGACCTGGATCTCGTTGCCATCCACGTCCAGAAACTCCATGCCCATCCGGCGCTTTCTGGCCCCGAGGGTGGCGGCAATTTTCGTCCGCCCGCCAAACAGTCCCCGCTTCTTGGGCGCTTCACCGGGCGACAACCCGGCCACGCGGCCGGTCAACGTCTTGGGCCCTTCCCTTTCGCGGAGCCGACGCCGACGCGCGACCAGATACATCAGTAATCCCAGAAACGGCAGAAGCAGCACGTCTGCATTCGTGCGTTTGACTTCTTCCGGCATCCCTTTCACGTCATGCTGTACCCAAATGAGCGATCCAATCCACGCCATCGCCACCAGTCCACCCACCAGCAGAAAAATATCCATCGACCAGCGATGCACATACGGCGGCGCCACAGGCTCGGGGAGGGAATTCATGGCGGGCGTGGGGTGGGGTTCTTCGGTTCCGAGCACTGCGAGATCCGGCGACTTCGCCGGTTGCGGGATCGGGACACCGTCAATGCTTTCGACCGCGTCCAACGGCAGCTTGATCTCGCCATGGGGCACGGCCACGAGAACGCCCTGGCCGTCGCGTTGCAGAATCTTCACATCATCAAAGACCCTGCCGTCCTTCAGCTTCACTTCGGATGCGAACAGCGAGCTGACGGCCAGAAAAGCGGCCAGAACAACAAGCTTGTAGCCTTGCAAGTTCGTGTGCCTCTCCCGTTCGACGACTACTGTGTCCGAGTTGGGGTCGAAGAGTCAACAGCGTTTTGCCAGCCGGATACACGCCGACCGCGGAATGCGCTTGCTGTGTGGCCGGGACTAATCGTCCGCCGGCTCTTTTGCCGCGAGTTCGTCGGTTGCTTTCGAGTGATTGCCCTGCGCCTGGATCATGCCGCTCTGGCGGGCAAAATCGAACAGTCCACCTGCGTCAATCACGGGTCGCGCTTCCCCGAGTGATTTGGTTGCGAGAACCTTCGAGGATTTGAGAATCTTGAGCGTGTTCGCGTCCAAATCGAGTTCGACTTCGTCGCCGGTCCGGATGGTTTCGCAGATTCGCGTAGTGGATTCCACGGGGTAAAGTTCGCCCGTGGCCACGCTGTTGCGAAAGAAGATCCGCGCAAAACTTTCTGCCACCACCGCCTCACAGCCCGCCGCTCCCAGGGCGATGGGGGCATGTTCGCGGGAACTCCCGCAGCCGAAGTTGCGCCCGGCAATGACAATTGTGTACGGGGTCCTGGCCTGTCCCTCGGTAATATATCGGATGGGATACTGGTCTTTCGGCAGACCGCACATCGCGTAGCGGCCGAGCTTCTCGTATTCTTCCGGTATCGTGGGCACGAGTGTCAAATACTGCGCCGGAATAATCTGGTCGGTATCGATATTGTCTCGCACTACATACGCTTTTCCGCG
>JBEKUF010000071.1:0-16565 GCA_049515295.1 Verrucomicrobiia bacterium
ATCGTCTCGGCGTTGCGCGCCTTGAGGCGCAACGCCACGGTCGTCATGCGCAGGTCCAGCCGCAGATTCTTAAACAGGTTCGATGGTGTAACGCCACCCGCCATCACGGCTCGTTTCACACCGCGAGAAGTGAACACCTCGATGAGTTTGTTGAGCTGGCCGAGTTTGATCCAGTCAACGTGGTCAGCGAGCCTGTCGATTTCGGGGTTCGTTTCATCGTCAAATGCCGCCGCGACGATCGGTCCCGCACCGAGTTGTCGTGCCGACCGCGCCAGGATGAGGGGAAAATCACCGTTTCCTGCAATAATGCCTAGTGGCTCCATCCGTAACACGAATTCTTGCCACTTCGCCCGCCGATGGCAAGGAAACATTCACCGGCATCGCCGGTCAAATCCCGAGCAGATATCGCGAACTTGCGGCGACCGCCGCCAGGGCGTTGTCGGCTTCGTACTCGACGACGATCGGCCAGCCGCGATTTCGCGCGAGCGGGATAATGGTCCTCCAATCAACGTCGCCCTGTCCGACCGGAACATCACGTCCATCGCGGCAAAACTCTTTGGCGTGGATCATGCCAATCCGCCCGGCATTCCGCAGGATGAAATCGCGGCTGTTGGCTCCCCCTCGCTCGACCCAGTAGGTGTCGACTTCGACGCCCAGTGCGGACGGATCTGTTTCCGCGAGAAGAATGTCCATGCCGCAGCGTCCGTCGGCCACCGGTGAGAACTCGTAGGCGTGATTGTGGTAGAACAACGCCAACCCCTCGGACTTCGCGCGGCGGCCGAGTGAGCCCAGCCGTCTGGCGGCTTCGGAGTAACCCTCGATCGTCTGGAAGTCTTTGGGGAGCGACGAAACAATCAGCCGCCGATTGCCGATGGCGCGCTGGAACTCCGTTTGCGTCTTCCATTCGGATTCAAGCTGTTCGAGTCCGATGTGCGCGCCGACCACCTGCAACTTCGTTTCCGCCAGAACTCCCCTCCAGTGATCGGCTGACCATCCATACGTCCCGGCGGTCTCAACGCCGTCAAATCCCAGCGATGGGACGCGGCGGATAATAGCTTCGGGATCCCCTGCGATTTCGTCGCGCAGGCTGTGGAGCTGAAGGGCGAGTACGTTCGGCATAGACTCAGCGCCAGCGCGACAGGATTACGCGCCGGCGACGGCCAAACCCGGTCCGTCAATCTGCCGCATGGCCCGCACCGAACTTTGCAGCAGCGACATGAGACCAACGTAGAGGAATCCAACCTGGAAAATGACCACGAACGGTATAAACATCCATTGGTTGTAGTTGACAGCCTGGATGACGAGGTACGTGAAGTAGACGCCAAAGGCCAGCTCGATGAACGGGTATAGTCCGCGCAGCGTCCGGTACTTGTTGTGACCCCACGATTCTCCGCTGCGCGACACACCGTATTTCGGGGTGCGAATGAATTCGCTGCGATGGTTGAACATCGCCTCGAGCACCGCACGGGCGTTGTTGACCGAGAGGCCGACGCCCACCGCCATCAACACGGGCAGAAACATCAGCCGCTTCCACCATTGCGCGTGGAGTTCGCGTTGGGCGCAGAAATAGAACGCGCTGATCGACACCGACCCCGCGATAAACAGCGGCACATCGACGAGCAGCATCTTCGTCCACGGATTGCCGCCCGAAGCCTGGTAGGTTCCCACCGCGGCCGACGAATGGAAGCACATGCAGAGCACCAGAAGCAGGAGGTAGCCGTAATTGCTGGTGAGATGGACGGTGCCCTCGAACTTGACCTTGAACGGCAACTGGCTGCGCCAGAGCACCGGCAGCACCTTCTTGCTCGTCTGAATCGACCCTTTCGCCCAGCGGTGCTGTTGCGACTTGAAGGCGTTCATATCGACCGGTAATTCGGCAGGCGTCACAATCTCGGGCAGAAACAGAAACTGCCAGCCGTTGATTTGCGCGCGATAACTCAGGTCCAGGTCCTCGGCCAGTGTGTCGTGTTGCCAGCCGCCGGAACTCTGGATGCAGGTCCGCCGCCAGACGCCCGCGGTTCCGTTGAAATTGAAGAATCGCCCCGAACGTGCCCGCGCGGTCTGCTCGATGAGAAAATGTCCGTCCAGAAGCATCGACTGGATTTTGGTGAGCAACGAGTATTGTTCGTTGAGGTGGCCCCAGCGGGTTTGGATCATGCCGATGTTCGGATCCGTGAAGTAGTGAATGGTCTTTTGGAGGAGGTCGTGTTGGGGAACAAAGTCGGCATCGAAAATCGCGACGAACTCTCCCGTCGCCTGCTGCAGGCCGTTTTCCAGCGCGCCCGCCTTGTAGCCCATGCGGTTGGAACGATGGATGTGGTGTACGTCAAAGCCCCGCTCACGCAGCCCCGCGGCCTTACGGGCGACGATGTCCGTCGTTTCATCCGTCGAATCGTCAAGCACTTGCACCTCGATTCTGTCCTGCGGATAATCGAGGGAGGCAACCGCCTCGAGCAACCTCTCGGCAACGTACATTTCGTTGTACAGCGGCAATTGGACGGTGACCTTGGGGAGTTCGGCGAACCGACCCGCTGGCTGCGGCACTTCTCGACGGTGGCGGAAATACAGAAAAATCATCCAGTACCGGTGAATGCCGTAGCACGACAGGCACACCAGAACTGTAAAATAAATTATCGTCCCTGCCAAATGAAGCGCTTGCATAACCTCCTACAATTACGCCCTGCAGCAACCCCGACAGCCCCGACATCGGATGTCGGCGTCGGAGCTATCCCTGGCACCCCACCCCGGGGCGACCCGCCGCCCAAAATCACACTTGACCGCTCTTCCTCTGGTGAGCCATCCTCACGTGCGGCCATCATGTCAGAGCGTGACACGGAATCAAGTCCAAAAACCAATGTCTAAATCCGCTTCCGTCAAAGTCTTAACCCTGCCCCAGGCCGCCCAATGGGCCGCCTCGGCGCGTCGGCGCGGTCGCCGCGTCGTGGCCACCAATGGATGTAAACAGGCTAAGCAGGCTAAACAGACTTAAACAGTTCCCCTCGACACAGACGGGCTCTTAGGCGTTACGAGACGCTAGCGCTCTCGTGCTCTGGCAACTGCGTCAACGACTCCGCGCGCCCCACCTTGCGCCTCGTCGTGGTTCCCCACTTCTTTCTTGGTTGGGCATCCTGCGGCGGAGTAGATCCAGCCGCGAAGCCGCACGCTACTTCAGTCGATTCTCTTGGTACTCGTGGAGGTTTTGCTTGTACTGGTCGAACGATTCGTATTCCACAATCGAGTCGATCCTATCGACCGGGATGTAGCAGGTCTTGCCAGCCGCCCACGTCATGTCAACGTGGCGGCCTTTAAGGCATTTGACGCCGTTGAAGTCCACGGCTTCAACCCCTTCCAAGGCGTAGGACGACCGTGTCCCCAGGAAGATAGCGTACACCTTCCCACCAACCGCGCCGCTCTTCGGCTTGTCGTCGGCACTGTATGAAACAGCCGAGAAAATCAATAATAGCACTGCAATCGGAACGCCCATTCTCATTGTATCTCCTCCTGTCGATTTGTTACCCGCCGTTCACTTCATGAGCACGAACCTGATTCCCGTAAAACACAGTCTCCGCATGGAGTCCAGCCCAATCCGTGCTCATATGTAGCCAGCACAGCGAACGACCTTCACGACTTCCACTTGGACGACTCGAACTCCCCACGTTGCCGCCCGCGTCCGCGCGGGTAACCGCAACGACTCCCTGACTTCCACCCCCGTCTCGTCGCGGCTTTCCGATTGTACTGTCTCGCCTACGGTGTCAAGGATACTACGGTGCTCGTGATGCTCTTCCTCCATGACAGTGGACAGTTGCGCAGATAACTGCCCATCTATATAATCAAGTCCAAAAACCAATGCCTAAATCCGCTTCCGTCAAAGTCTTAACCCTGCCCCAAGCCGCCCAATGGGCCGCCTCGGCGCGTCGGCGCGGTCGCCGCGTCGTGGCCACCAATGGATGTTTCGACCTGGTCCACTTCGGGCACGTCAGCTATTTGCAGCGCGCCCGGGCTCTTGGCGATCTGCTCATCGTCGGCCTCAACGGAGACCGCTCCGTGCGCGAACTCAAGGGCGCGGGGCGCCCGCTCGTCCCCCAACGCCAGCGTGCCGCCGTGCTGGCCGCGCTGGCGTGCGTCGATGCCGTCGTCATCTTCCCGCAAAAACGCGCCCACCGGTTCCTGGCCATTGTGCGGCCCGACGTGTACGTCAAGGGCGGCGATTACCGGCCGGACACGCTGGATGCGCGTGAGCGCGCGGTGTTGACCAACCTCGGCAGCCGGATTCGCATCCTCCCGTTCGTCAAAGGCTTCTCGACGAGCCGTCTCATTGCCAGGATACGCAAGGTCGGGTGCTAGCGTGCAGGCCAAGCGCTCGTTGCTGGCCCTTTCGCTTTTGTTCGTCATCGCCTGCGCCTCACCGCGCGAAAAGGCCTATCAAGCCGCTCTCCGGGATTACCAACGCAACGAGGCTCAAGTGGTTGCCTTCGCCCGTGCCAACGTGCAGCAACTCATCACCGCGACCAAGACGTTTCGTTCCTCGGTTGGCCGCTGGCCGCAAACGTACCAGGAATTCGGCAACTATGCGGCGGCCAACAACCAGCCCATGGATCTCACCGCCTTCAACGACGTCACGTTTGCCGTTCTGGGCGATGGAAGCCTCCAAATCCATTACGACGTGAATTGCACCCGCTTCAGCCACCAGCAATACCACTTCGTCCAAACCGGCACCGTGACCCTGAAAGCCAGGTAGCGCGGGGCGTCAGGCACATCCGGCCGCAAAGATGCGCAAAAACAGCCACCCCTCCACCCATTTCCAGCCCCAAAAACGGGCCGGAAATGGCTTCGTTTTTGGCTTTCTGGAAGTAAGTTTTCCACGCCGGCCTGCACAAACTTGGGTTCGTTTTACAATTTTCACTTTTTTTGCGTCCCCCCTTCCCTCTCAAGGGTCCTGCTCGATGCCGCCTTGCAGTACCAACTCCATGAGCCATGAACCATGAACCATCGATCCATCGGCCTTTCACCGGCCCGTTTCCCTATGTCAAACAACTACCCCAGACGTTATCGGAAGCGGATATCCATGTCAACCCAAAAGCCGAGCTGCGACGGCAGCGAGACGCGACCACGCAGTATCCCAGGTCGCAATCCAGCCGAATCCACCGCCCCGACCCGGTTCGCCACGCATCAGCCCACGGCTCATTACTGACAATTGCATTAGACGGTGTAGCGTGCGCTGTCCCCAGCGCATCCGAGATTGGAGCGCTGGTGTAGCGTGCGAAGCCGAGTCTTCGGAGCCGAAAGCGGCACTAGAGCCTGCGTTTGGTTCCCAGCACGAGCAACAAACTGCCACAGGCCCCTCCCCTTTCCCTCACCACCGCCCCTCTCCTCTCAGCACTTGTGTTTTGTCCGTCCATCGACTAGAAACGGGCAGTGACTCGCGCGGATTTCCGTATCGGGGTGCTCGGCTCGGGGACTGGCTCCAATTGCGAGGCGATCCTCGAGGCGTGCGCCAAGGGACGGATTCCCGGGCGCGTCGCGCTGGTGTTGAGCGATGTGGCCGATGCGCCAATCCTCGAACGGGCGCGGAAACGCCGCGTCGAGGCCCGGTTCATCGGCCCGAGCCGGTTCAAGACGAAGCTCGAGCCCGAACTGGAAGAGCGGGCGGTCACGATGTTGCGCGACGCGGGCGTCGAACTGGTCGCGCTGGCGGGGTACATGCGCCTGTTGAAACCGCCGCTGCTGCGCGCGTTCGCGGGACGGATCATCAACGTGCATCCGTCGTTGTTGCCGGCGTTTCCGGGACTGCGCGCGTGGGAACAGGCGCTGCAACACGGCGCGAAAGTGACGGGGTGCACGGTGCATTTCGTGGATGACGGCGTGGATTCGGGACCGATCATCCTGCAGCAGCCGGTGCCGATCTTTGCGAACGATACGCCGCAGTCGTTGCATCAGCGGATCCAGTTGGCGGAGCATAACGTTTACCCCGAGGCGATCCGGTGGTTCGCCGAGGGCAAACTGAAACTTGAAGGTCGCGTGGTCAGAATTTTGGAGTGAGTGGGAAGATTATGAGCGATAAGACAGCGAAGAAAACGTTGCGATTCGGGTTGCCGAAAGGCAGCCTGCAGGAATCCACCTTTGCCCTGATGGCGAGGGCCGGCTGGAAAATCTCCACCAGCAGCCGCAGTTACGTGCCGCGCACCGATGACGCGGAACTGGAGTTGCGCCTGATCCGCGCCCAGGAAATCAGCCGCTACGTCGAGCACGGCTTTCTGGACGTGGGCCTGACCGGCGCGGACTGGATTGCCGAGAACGCCAGCGACGTGCACGTCGTCGGCGAAATCGCTTACAACAAGCAGACGACCAATCCCGCCCGCTGGGTGCTGGCCGTCCCGAACGATTCGCCGGTTCAGTCGGTCAAGGATCTGCAGGGCAAACGCATCGCCACCGAGTTGGTCGAGATGACGCGCCGCTGGCTGAAGAAAAACGGCGTGACGGCGGACGTGGAGTTCTCCTGGGGCGCGACCGAAGTGAAGGCGCCGGAGCTGGTCGATGCGATTGTCGAATTGACCGAGACCGGCTCGTCGCTGCGGGCCAACAACCTGCGCATCGTCGAGACCATCGTGTCCAGCTTTCCGCAACTGATCGCCAACCACAAGGCCTGGGACGACCAGTGGAAGCGCAAGAAGATCGAGACCATGGCCCTGATGCTGCGCGGGGCGCTGGCCGCCGAGGAAAAGGTCGGCTTGAAAATGAATATCCTGCGCGCCAGGCTGCCGGCGTTGCTGAAGAACCTGCCGGCGTTGCGCAACCCGACGATCTCGGCGTTGTCGCGGGAGGACTGGGTGGCGGTGGAAACGATCATCGACGAACGGGTCGTGCGCGAAATCATCCCGCAGTTGAAAGATGCCGGGGCTGAGGGTATTATTGAATATCCGTTGAACAAGGTGATTTACTAAGGTTGGCCCACGGATTGACTTTGCAACCAACAAGGAGGCCCGCATGGGGTCACTGAGAAAACGACGCAAGCAGAAGATCAACAAACACAAGCGCCGTAAACGCTTGAAGGCGATGCGTCACAAGAAGAGAAATCGTTAGGAGTTTCACATCGGGTATATGTTTCGGTGGAAGGCAAGCGCGCGCGCGCGGGCGGTTGCGCTGGCAGGCGCATTGTTGGTTGCCGGCTGCGCGACCGGTCCCTCTGGGAATCCGGGCGGCCAGGCCCGGTCTGCTGCGGTTGCGCCACTCGGATTGACGCCCGCCGAGGACCACAAGGCGGAAGCCCTGGCCGAATACGCGACCGGATATTCGGCGGAAATCCGCGGCGACCTCGATGAAGCCCTCGCGCACTACGGGCGGGTCGTGCAATTCGATCCGCACAATACGGCGCTGGCCATCCGCATCGGGCAGATTTATGCGACCAAACACGACGTCACCAACGCGGTGAGCGTGCTGGAGTCCGCCCTCCAGGCCAACCCAAACGATGGCGAACTGCCCTATTGGCTCGGGTTCGTCTATCGCGCCGACAACCAAAACGACAAAGCCGCGGCGGCGTATCGTCTGGCGGTGAAATCGCAACCGAGCAACGTCAACGCACTGGGCGGGTTGCTGGAAATCCTCATTCTGCAGGACGCGGACAAGGAAGCGATCAAAACGCTGGATCACGCGTTTCACGAGAACATCGAGGTGGGCAGTTACTGGTCGCGGCTGGGCGACTTTTATTCGGTCGTGCACCGCCAAAAGCCTTCGTGGGGGCAAAAGATCGACCGGAAGCGAGTCCAGCAGTGCTACGAGAAGGCCCTCGCGTTCGACCCCGGTGATACGGACATTCAACTGCGGCTGGCCGACGCGTACACGGACAACGGGGATTACCAGAAGTCGGCCGAGCTGTATGCGAAATTGCTGGAAAAGAACCCGGAGGCGCCCCTGCTCCGCGAACGGCTGGCGGCCAATTATATTCGCGCCGACCAAAAGCAGAAGGCCGTCGCCGTCCTGGAAGACATTATCAAACGCGAGCCCCTAGCCTACGCGATCTACAACGACCTGGGCGAGTTGTACGGGGATTTGAACAACACCGAGAAGGCCATCTCGAACTACCAGCAGTCGTTGGTCGTCAAACCCAACCAGCCGGAAGTCTACGCCCAAATCGCCGCCCTGCAATTGGATTCCAAACAGGTCGATGAAGCGTTGAAAACGCTGGCCACGTGGAAAGAGAAGTTCCCGACCGACTTTCGCGTGCCGTACTTCACCGGCCTCGTCCAGACGGACCGCAAACAGTACGCCGCCGCCGTGGCATCCTTCGCGGATGCGGAGACACTCGCGCGGGAATCACCGGAGGACGCGAAGCTCTCCAGCAAGTTTTACTTTTCCTACGGTGCGGCCTGCGAACGAGCCGGGGACGCGGACAAGGCCGTCACGCTCTTCCGCAAATGCCTGCAGCTCGATCCCGAGGACCACATCGCCGCCAACTACCTCGGCTACATGTGGGCCGATAAAGGGACGAATTTGGAGGAAGCCCTCGGCCTGATCCAGAAGGCGGTCAAGCTGGAACCCAAGAATGGGGCGTATCTCGACAGCCTGGGCTGGGTCCTGTTCAAATTGGGACGGAACGACGAGGCCCTGGTGCAAATCCGGCGCGCGGTCGTGTTGATGAAGGACGACGCGGTGGTCCTCGACCATCTGGCAGAGGTCCTGTTGAAACTCGGCAAGACGGATGAAGCCATCCGGGTCCTGCGCGAGGCCAACAAACTGGAGCCTGACAACAAGGACATTTCGGGTAGACTCCAGCAATTGAAGGGCGATTAGGTCGCCTGTCCCGTATTGCGCCCCGGCGCTGCTCCAAGGCTGTTATCACACCACCGCTGTCCACACCCGTTCGCCCGCCTTTACATGCCAGACTGCCCACTTACTCAGCGCCGCGGAGTCGCGCCAGGGCATTCTGGGCTTGGACGAAATCGGGTCTGATTCGCAGGGCCTGCTCGTAATGCTGGATGGCCTCCCGTGCCCGGCCTGCTTGCTCCAGGGCATTTCCCAGATTGTACTGCGCCCCGGCCCAATCGGGCTGGAGACGAATTACCTGCTCGTAGTGCTCGATTGCCTCCTGCACCTTGCCCACCAGAAGCAAGGCATTCCCCAGGTTGTTGTGCGCCTCGGTGTAATCAGCCCGGATCCGTAGCGCCTGCTCCCAATGCTCCATCGCCTGCCGCACCCTGCCCAGTCGGACCAACGCGAGCGCCAGGTCGTTGTGCGCCAGCGCATCATCGGGGTTCAGTTGCAACGCCTGTTCACAATGCCCGATCGCCTCCTGCATCCGGCCGGCCAGTAGCAGGGCATGTCCCAACTCCTCCTGTCCGTCGGCGTAATCGGCGTTGGCCCGGAGCCCTCTCTGCAGAACTTGAATGCCTTCCGACACACGGCCCTCCTCCGCCAGCATGGTGCCCAATGTGCAGCCCGCATGCGCCCAGTTCTCGGCGCCCACCAACAAGTTAAACACCACCGAGAAACCCAGGAGCAAGCCCCAGCCCCAGCGCGCCGCACGCCGCCAGAACGGCTGGCCAGCCACTGCACGCTCCAAACTTAAGACGCCAATCACCGCCAGCAGCACCAAGGCGGGCAGGAACTCCACCTCATAGCGAATGGCCGAGTAACCGTAGAATCCCAGAGTCAACACGCACGTCCCAAACAGCGGGATTACAGCCACCGTAAACCAGCGCAAGACCGACCTCGCTTGACCCGAGCGCCTCCACCACGCCAGCGGCACGGTCAGCGCCAGCCACACCAGCGGAATGTTGGTCAGGATGCCGAAAGGGTCTGATGCGCCATAATAGCCCGGTGGCATGGGCGGCACGGTAATGTCATGCACGAATGGGAAACGAGCACTCCAGCGCGCCGGTTCCAGAAAATAGACCCGGAAATTGAACCACAGATACCGCAGACTGAAGAATTGCTGCGTAGTCAGTCGCTTTCTGCCCAGCTGGTAGTGCAGCCCAAACTCCAGCGGATTATCGAATCGCAGAAAGTTGTAGAGCATCAACCCAAGGCCGATCAGGCTGATCGGTCCCAACGCCGCCGCCAGCACACCGCCAATCGGGCGTCGCTCACGCCACGCTTGAGCCACCGGCACCAGCAGGATGACCGCCCCGAACAGCAACGAGGGCCGCGCTCCCACCGCCAGCCCGTAGGCCAGACTGGCCGCCGCCAGCCACCGGCACCGCCGCTTCGGCTGTTGCATCGCGCACCAGATCGCCCCCAGCGTCAGCATCGTCAGCATATACCCGCAACTGATCGCCACCTCGTAAATGTCGGACCACGGCAACAGCCCCAGCACACCTGTCGCCAAGCCGAGCGCCAGCGCGCAGGCCACCACCACCCCGACGCTCACTTCGGCGAAGTAGCGTCGCCACAGCGCGTGCAGCAGGCCGACGCTGGCCAGAAAGCCGATGGCGCAAAAGATCGTCACGGCCTGATTCTCAAACAGGTACTGCCCCGTCACTGCGATGAACGGCCAGAACAATAGCAGGGCGGGCGTAACCCCAAAATAGAGGTATAACCTGCCCCTGTAGTAACTCAGGTCTACCATTTGGTACGGCAGATCCCGATAGGGGCGATTGGCCTCCGGATCGTACGGGTCAGCGAGGCTCGCGAACCCGGGCGGCACCTCTTTCTTCAGGCCTAACTGGCCAGCGCGAAAACCCTGTACCAGCAAATTGTAGCAAGCGTCCGCTCCATTCAGACTTGACCATTCCACGCCGCCCAACCAGGCCGTGTACGCATAAACCCCGATAACCAGCGCGCACATACTGGCCAAAATTCCACGCTGTATCCACCGGCTCCTTCCTCCGGATACCTCCGCCTCGCGGCCATCTGACTGACTGTCGATCATCTCTGGAATGAGACCCACGCTCCTGCAGTTCTCGCTGATCGGAAGATAAGCGCGCCGACCAAGCTGCCAAGCCGCACTTCATATCTCCGAGCGAGCGGATTCCACCTTCCGGTGACTGGGCGGGTTCAGATAATAGCCCTCGGGTGCTGCTTCTGCAATCCCTCCCCGCTTTGGACGATTTGCGAACCGGTCGCCTTTACATGCCAGACCAGCCGCTTACTCAGCGCCGCGGAGTCGCGCCAGGTTGCTTTGAGCTTGCACATAATCGGGATTGATCCGCAGGGCCTGCTCGTAATGCTGGATGGCCTCCGGCGTGCGCCCCAGCTTCTCCAACGCGAGCCCCACGTTGTAGTGCGCCTCAGCGTCGTCGGGCTTGATCCGCAGCGCTTGCTCCCAATGCCCGATCGCCTCCTGTGGCCTGCCCAGTCGAACTAGAGCGATCCCCAGATTGAAGTGCGCCTCGGCGTAATCGGGCTCGATCCGAAGCGCCTGCTCTAAATGCCCTATTGCTTCCGGCATTCTGCCCATCTGGCCCAAGGCGACCCCCAGGTTGTTGTGCGCCTCGGCGTAATCGGGATTGATCCGCAGGGCCTGCTCGTACTCTCCGATGGCCTCCGGCACCCGATTTGCCTGCCGCAACGCGTTACCCAGATTGCAGTGCGCCTCGGGGATGTCGGGCTTGATCCGTAGCGCCTGCTCGTACTCTGCGATGGCGTCCTGATTGCTACCGAGTTGCGACAAGGCAACTCCAAGGTCGATATGCGCCCCCGTAAAATCAGGGTTAATCCGCAATGCCTGCTCGTAGTGTGCGATGGCTTCCCCGATCTTACCTGTTCGCGTCAGAGCATTTCCTAGATCGTTGTGTGCCTCCGCGAAATCGGGCTTGAGACGCAGCGCCTGCCTGAACTGCACGATGGCATCTGAAACGTTGCCAACTTTCAACAGCATTCTTCCCAGATTGTTGTGCGGCTCGGCACATCGCTCGACGCTGGCCAACAGGTTAAACGCCACTGAGAAGCCCAGCAGGAGGCCCCAGCCCCAGCGCATCGCGCGCCGCCAGACCGGCTTGACAGCCTGCCCCGACTCCGAGGTCGGGGCCACTGCACGCTCCAAACTTAAGATGCCAATCACCGCCAGCAGCACCAAGGCGGGCAGGAACTCCACCTCGTAGCGACTGGCTGCACCACAGAAAAGTACCAGGGTCAGCGCGCAAATCCCGAAAAGCAAGATTACCGCTGTCAAGAACCCACGTAAGATGGAACAGGATTCCGTTGACCGCCCCCGCCACGCCAGCGGCACAGCCAGCGCCAGCCACACCAGCGGAATATTGGTCAGGACGCCAAACGGCGTGTCAATCCCGGCATTTCCGGCCGGCACGGGCGGCAGGGTGATGTCATGCACAAATGGAAATTGACCGCTCCAGCGGGCCGGCTCCAGAAAGTAGACCCGTAAGTTGAACCACAGATACCGTAGACTGAAGAATTGCTGCGCAAGCAGCCGGATCCCGGTCAACTGGTAGCGAACGCCGAACTCGAACGGACTATCGAACCGCAACGCGTTATAGAGCATCAACCCAAGCCCGATAAACACCATCGGGCCGGTCGCCGCCAGCAACAGCGCCAACACCGCCCGGCGCTCACGCCAGGCCTGGGCCACTGGCACCAGCAGGATGACCGCACCGAACAACAAGGAAGGCCGCGCTCCCACGGCCAACCCGTAGGCCAGACTGGCTGCCGCCAGCCACCGCGCTCGTCGCTCCGGTTCGTGCAACGTCTTCCAGATCGCCGCCAGGGCCAACATCGTCAGCGCATACCCACAACTGATGGCCACCTCGTTCGCTTCACACCGCGCCAACAGATACGGCGTGAACGTGGCCAAGCCCAGTGCGAGCGAGCCGGCGGCGACCGCCGCAACGCTGACTGCGGCAAAGTAGCGCCGCCAGAGCGCCCACAGCAGGCCCGTGCTCACCAGAAAACCTACCAGACAGAAGATCACAGCGGCATCTTTTTGTGGTAAATAGTGGCCGGTCAACGCCACATAGGGCCAGAAAAGCACCAAAGCGGGCGTAATCCCGAAATAGAGGTAGAACTTCCCCTTGTAATAACTCAGGTCGAGCACCACGTAGCGGGCGTAGGCAGCAGGATCGTAGGGGTCGGCGAGGCTGGCGAACCCGGGCGGCACCTCTTCCTCCAAACTGAGTTGGCCGGCGCGAAAGCCCTGCACGAGTGAATTGTAGTAGTTGCGATCCGCGCTCAGACTCGACCATGTGAGAAAGCCGGAGTGGGCCGTATACGCGTAAACCCCAATGACCAGCGCGCACACCGCGCCCAAGATTCCACGCTGTATCCACCGTCTCCTTCCTCCGGATACCTCCGCCTCGCGGCCATCTGACTGCCTGTCGATCATCTCTGGAATGAGCCCAACCCCCTGCAGTTCTCGCTGATCGGAAGATAAGAGCGGCGACCAATCAGTTGAAACCACACTTCATATCTCCGAGCGAGCGGATTCTACCTTCCGGTGACTGGGCGGGTTCAGATAATAGACCTCAGATGCTGCTTCTGCAATCCCTCCCCGCTTTGGACGATTTGCGAACCGGTCGCCTTTACATACCAGACCAGCCGCTTACTCAGTGCCGCGGAGTCGCGCCAGGGCATACTGGGCTTGGACGAAATCGGGTCTGATTCGCAGGGCCTGCTCGTAATGCTGGATCGCCTCCGGCGTTCGGCCCACCTTCTCCAACGCGAGCCCCACGTTGTAGTGCACCTCGGCGAAATCGGGCTGGATGCGCAGGGCCTGCTCGTAATGCTGGATCGCCTCCGGAACCTGACCCATGCGGAGTAAGGCATTCGCCCAATTGCATTGGGCTCGGACATAATCGGGTTGGATCCGCAGGGCCTGCTCGTACTGGCCAATTGCCTCCGCTAGCCTGCCTTGTCTCATCAAGGCAATTCCCAAGTTGTTATGCGCGTCGGCAAAATCGGGTCTAATCTGCAGTGCCCGTTCGTAATGCCCGATCGCCTCCTGTACCCGGCCTGCTTGCTCCAAGGCGACCCCCGCGCTGTTATGCGCCTCGGCGAAATCGGGTTGGATTCGCACTGCCTGCTCCAAGTGCCCAATTGCATCCTGTAGTTCGCCGCTTTGGAGCAAAGCGGCCCCCAAGTTGTAGTGCGCCCGAGAGTTGTTGGGATATTTCTCCACAGTGCCCTGCCAAATGGTCACCGGCGAGTTGTAGTCCTGATTCCGTTGGATGCTCAGGAAGGTGAGCAGCACCGTCACAGACCCACCGGCCACGCATCCGAGCACGACGCCCTGCTGCCTATCGAACAGCCGTTTCCCGAGCGCAACCGCGCCGACCACAGCCATCGTTACCACCGCGGCCAGCGGCAGGTACATCCGGTGTTCCGCCATCGGTGACCCGCCAATCGGCACCACGCTGGAGGTCGGCGCCAGGATCACGAAGAACCAGGCTCCAACAAACCCGATGGCTGGCTGCCGCTTCAGCGCGAACAATACGCCGGTTGCCAGGACCGCCAGAATCAGTGCGTACGGCGCCGCCGCCGCTAGAGGCCCTATCGCCGCATGCTGCCCGTAGTCCAAAATCAACGGATGCGGCCAAACAGTCAGCCGGAGGTACTGCACGACCACTCGACATTCCAGCGGCGCATAGCCCCACCACTTAGTCCCCAGGCCATAACCGATGCCGCGGGCGTGCAAACCGACCATCAAGTAGCCCAGCCACAGCCAGCTGCTGGCCAACTCCAGATACAGGCGCCGGTGTCGACCCCACGTTCCCCGAAAGCTTCCGCTGACAAAAGTCCTGTCGTACAGCAGCACCATCAACGGAGCCGTCACCATCACTTCCTTGCTCGCCATGCCCAGGAAACAGGAGGCCACCGACAGCCCGAACCACCCGACCGATCTCCCGGATTCCGCGCCGCGAATAAAACAATACAGCGTCAGAAGATAGAACAGCCCCATGAGGGACTCGCACCGCTGGTAGATGTACGTCACGGCCTCGGTCTGCAACGGGTGGACCGTCCAGAGGACCGCCACCGCCAGTGCCACCCACTCCCCCGAGGCGCCGAATCGTTCCCGCAGCGCTGGCCGCGCTAATGTCCTGCGCATAATGCCATACAGCGTCAAGCCCGCCAGTACATGTACGACCAGATTGAATGCGTGATACCACCATACGGCCAAGCCGCCCAACGCATAGCAGACAGCCAGGGAGAGATTCAAGACCGGGCGCCCCCCAACCACGAACGAGGTGGGGGGCGGCGACAGGACATCTCCGATCGGCCACAGATGGCGAATGGTCGGGTTGTCCTCAATTGCGTGAGGATCATCAAAGAGAAATGGCACCGTGAAGCTGTTGTGGTAGGCCGCCAGAGCTGCCAGGACAATCATCCCACCGCCAAGGATGGTCTTCCATCGGTGCGGTGAGGCCGCGGGGTCCGCAACCGCAGACAACCCAATGGCCGTAGTATCCCCCGACATGACCGAATGCTACCAGTGGCAACCTGGCAAGTCGAGCGGGCTGTTGAAAGTTCGTGGTGTCGTCGAGGTCCTACGACCGGGTGATTGTTTCGGCATAAGTTCAGGCCGCTCGAGGTTGCTCCCATTAAACACCCGTCCCCAGCCCCAAACGCTCAGCAACGGAAGTTTATCTAACTTGGTAAACTTCGTACTGAATATCACCATACACAGGTTTTGTCTCAAGCAATTTGGCGCCAATAGGCTTTGGCTCGGGGACTGTTACCAGCTTATCCTGCACCGGCTTCACCAACCTCACGCTGGCCCTGAGTAGCAACCCGGGAGTGTCGATCATTCCTTCATAAAGACGCGCTCTGTTCCTGGGGATACCGCTCTGCTGATAGACCCGAGGGTCGATTTTACCGAAAAATAGAATGTGCGCATAGGCCATGGGCTTGAAATCCCTGTTTACGTTGACCCCTACAAGGGGGCCAACCGCAGAGATAGAAACGTACAAGGTGTTGCTCGTGTCCAAGGTGCGAAAACAATCCTCCAGCGCTTCGGTGAATGGCGCACCGAACGCGACACGACTGCGGATTTGATACCCACTGAAATAATCCTTCAGGTACACGGCCACCTCAATGACTCCGGCACAACACGCGATGACGAGAAGCTTTCGTCCGATATCCCGCTTCTGCCACAGAAAGTGCGCCCCGATTGCTGCGGTCAACACCCAGAAGATAACACCATTGACGCATCGACCGCTGTGCAGATGGTCCTCCGTCAACGCCGCCGCGGTCGGGTAGACCAGAAGTCCCAATCCGAGGAAGCGATAGCTCGGCTGGGTTCTCACGCGACGGACCAGGCAGTAAAGACCCGCCACAAGCATCGGAAAAAGAAAGCCGAACAACTCTCCACCAAACCCGGTATGTTGGCGCAAGTTCGCATCCCCCCTCAGGAACAAGAACTGAGGGCTGAAGTACTCCAGATACCGCGAGGCCACTCGGGAAATAATCGTATTCCAACTAGGGTTGTCTTGGAAAACGCTAACCGTTTGAAAGCGGCTTGTGAGCACCTCTGGCGTGCGTGCCACTGCCGCGATCAACGGAGCCAAGCACCCCACCCAGCTAACCACGAGCACCAGCCCCACCTTCCAGTGGGTCTTCAGTTCGCGGAAGTATGAAACTCCAAAGCAGATCAGAAGCAGGACGGTCATCGGGCGACCGACACT
>JBEKUF010000072.1:0-28873 GCA_049515295.1 Verrucomicrobiia bacterium
GACGACCAAATTGCTGGCGGGAATCTTCGGTCGATCCTATGCCTTGATCGCCGACGCCATTGAATCGATGGCCGACAGCATCAGCTCGATCATTGTCTGGCGCGGTGTTGTCATTGCCGAAAAGCCGCCGGACAAAGAGCATCCGTACGGACATGGGAAGGCCGAAGCCATCGCGACAGCCGCCGTGTCGGCGATGCTCGTGGGTGCGGCACTGCTGATTGTTGTTCGCTCGGTAAAGGAGATTCAGACGCCGCGTCACATGCCGGCGCCGTATACATTGATCGTGTTGCTCGGCGTTGTGCTCATCAAGGAAGGGCTCTTCCGAATCGTGGGCCGGGTCGGCGAGGAGGTCGAGAGCGGTGCGGTGAAGGCGGACGCCTGGCATCATCGCAGCGATGCAATTACTTCGGCCGCGGCGGCGTTCGGGATCAGCATCGCGTTGGTGGGGGGTGACAGGTACCGGTCGGCGGACGACTGGGCAGCGATTTTCGCGGCGGCCATTATTGCATTTAACGGGTTTCGGCTGCTGCGTCCGGCGCTGGACGAGTTGATGGATGCCGCCCCGAAGGAGGACATCGTTGGGCTGGCGCGCTCGATTGCGCTGCAGGTGAACGGGGTGAAAGGCGTTGAGAAATGCTTCGCCCGCAAGATGGGGTACGAATACTGGCTCGACATGCACATTGAAGTGGACGGCGGACTGTCCGTGGCGGTGGCGCACGAGTTGTCACACACGGTGAAAGACGCGATTCGCCAGAAGCTACCGCGCATTCTGGACGCGACGATTCATATCGAACCCTTTCAGCCGAATTTTAAAGGCAGCCAGCCGCCTGCCTAGAAGTGATAGCTCACGTACGACTTCAAGAGCCACCGCGCTACCATCTGGTTGCCACGGAAATCCAGGAACACGGGCACTTCGACATCGGCGTAGAAGCTCACAGGATGCATGTCCACCTCGATTCCAGGAGAGACCATAATCCGCTGGTACCCGGAGGCGAACGCGTTCAACGGGGGATCGTCTTTATGGCCTGACGCGTAGGCCCCTTCATCACTGGTCCGTTCGGAGGCGATTACCTGCGCCAAGGGCGTAATAGTCACACGGTGGACCAACCAGCCCTTGTAGTAGATGCCGGCAGCCGTATCGAGTTCGATGCCCGGACGGTACTCGTTTCGCGTGATCACCGGCAGATCCAACAACCCCTGCGCGAACCAGGTCAAGCCGACGTCGCCCGGCAAATTTCCCCGATGAAAACCGCCGAGAAGAATATCAGTGCTTCCCGCTCCAAGTTCCGAGTCGCGGTCGACATCGCCATACGCGTCATTATAGGTATAGCTACCTGTGGGCAGTTTGAAACCGAAGTTTATACCGGTCGACATATCCGGTGAAAACCCCGTGTAGATGCCTTCGACTCGAATGTCCCCGAGAGTGGCCCAGTCCAGTGAGACGATGTCACTGCCGGAGGCGCCGCCGGTCGTCTTGAAGTATCGATCGTCATACGGCACCTCGACCTGAAAACCCCAACTGCGATCGAACATATACTGATAACCGACATTGATGAAGTGCGTCCGGATCTCCTTGTCACCGTTATCCCCAGCGGGCGACGGTGAGGTGTCGTGCCAATTCTGATCCTGATCCTGATAATCGTAATCAACATAGACCATTCCGCCAGGCCCTTCGGGAAGCATCAAGCCCGTGCCTACGTCGAAAACACCGCATCCACACGCGCAAGCCCAACCAACTCTGGGTGCCAGAACCACTCCCAACAACAATGCCCGGCCAACCACCTTGTTCACTATGCGGAGGCCTGTTCTCCGTTTGTTCCTCTGTATGACAACCGACATCGAAACGTTTGTGTTTTTCATTTTTGAATTCAAAGTTGCGAGGTGCCGCATTACGCAGCTCTCAAGTTAAACTGTAGAAACCATGCCTGTGCCACAACACAGCACAGACAACGACACGACGGATGGTGCTATGCGCGGGTCGCGCGCGGTGGGGGTGTCGGCGGCGGGCGGGAGAGAGCCTCAACAAGCTCGTTGCCGATTGGCACAAGTTGAAAGCGCATGGGTGCAACCAACAGCAACGATTGTGTCGTGAGGGGAAATTCGAGCTTCGTCAATGGCTGGGGAAATTCTGTTCGTTTCTCGGATTTCTTGGCGCTCGCGATGACTTTACAAAGGGAGCAGGGATGTTGGCCGTCAAACGTTCGCGAGATAGCGTCGGCAAAAGAGGCGGTACGGAGGTTTTCGGCGAGCATCCGGGTCCACGCCACGGATTGCAACGCACCCCAGTGCGCGCCGGTTCCTGCCAGCAGCACGAGGATCAATAGAGTGTTGCGCGCCCGACCCATCACCGTTGCACTTTTCGCAGACCGGTGGTGTCGAGTCAAGGGCATTTGGCTTGGCATGTCTGAGGGAAGGCGTTCTGACGGCAGAGCGAACTTGCGTCCGATTCGGTCGCCCGGCATAATCGCTGGCGATGAGTATCAGCTTGGAGGAATCCTACGCGTTGTGCAGGCGGATTGCGCGACAAACGGGGAAGAACTTCTACTATTCATTCCTGGTTATGCCGCCAGCGAAGCGGGCGGCCATGTGCGCCATCTACGCGTTCATGCGGTGCAGTGACGACATCGCGGATGACGCAGCCAATCCCGCCGTCGCACTCGATGGGTTGCGCCGTTGGCGCGGTCAAGTCGACGCCGCGTTGGATGGCGGTGATGCCAGCGATCCAACCCTGCCGGCGTTGGTGGACACGGTTCGCCGTTATCACATTCCCCGGCGTTATTTTCATGAACTGCTCGACGGCACAGAGATGGACCAAACGACCACTCGGTACGCGACATTTGACGAACTCTACAAATACTGCTATCGGGTTGCGTCGGCGGTTGGCTTGGTGGTGCTGCCCATCTTCGGGTACAAGGATGAGGCTGCGCTCGTCCCTGCGGAAGCGTGTGGGATCGCGTTTCAGTTGACCAATATCCTGCGTGACGTGAAGGAAGACGCGCAGATGGGGCGGGTGTATCTGCCGCTGGAAGACTTGCAGCGATTCGGCGTCGCCGTGGACGATATTCTGAGCGCCCGCGCCACGCCGCAGTTTCTGGAAATGATGAGGTTCGAAGCGGTGCGCGCTTACGGGTTCTATGACAAGGCGCGGCCGCTGTTGGATATGATCGACGCCGACAGCCGCGGCACGCTGGCGGTCATGATCGCGATTTACGGGGGCATCCTGCGCAAGATTGAAAACAACAACTTCGCGGTGTTTCGAGAGCGGATTCGGCTGTCGGCGGCTGAGAAGCTGTGGATTGTTGGTAAGAACTGGTTGGGATACCGATTATGAAATCACTGGCTGTTTCACTCGTGATGGCGTTGTGCGTCGCCTCGGCAGCGCAGGCTGACAATCCGCGACCATTCCTGTTTCTCAAGACGGGCGAGAAGTTCGCCACACAGGAGATTGCCGGACCGACGGTCGAAGGCTTGACGGCGTATGTCGGCGAAAAAGTGGCGGGAGCGACCAATGCGTTTGCGCCGCGGGTGATGAACGATCCCGTGAAAGCGGCGGAGTATTGCGCCAAGAGCAAGCCCGCATTGGGCATTGTCACGGCCGGTTTCTATCTCACGTATGCAAAGGCGCTCGGAATGGAGCCGCTACTGGAAACGAAGCGCATGGGACTGAAGGAAGAACGTTTCGTGCTGGTTGCGCGCAAGGATGCTGGTGATGATCTTGCCAAATTTCAGGGCAAGACGATCGCGACGCCGCTGGCCGATGAACAATGGTACGTCGTCGCCGTCGTCCTCCAGGGTAAGCTCGGGGAGGAGATTCGGCTCAAGCCAACGATGGATGTGGAAGGTGCCATCTTTGATCTGGCCGAAGGCGGCACGAACGCCGCCGCCGCGGCGCTGTTGGAAACGGCCGCGTGGGATTTGTTCAAGGACGACCCTGATACTGGGGGGAAGCTGAAGGTGATCTATCAGTCGGATGAGTTGCCGCGGGATCTGGTGGTGGTGTTCGGGCCGACCAGCGGAACGCTGAACGTGGACAAGGTGAAGCAGGTGCTGAAAGACATGGGTGGTAGCGAGTCGGGACAGAAGATTCTGCGGAGTATTCAGGTCGAGTCGTTTCCGGACATTGACCAGAACAGGCTGTCGAAGGCGGAGAAGCTATTCCATGGCAAGTAGGCGGGCGATATTGTTGGCGGGCGCATGGGTCATTGCGGTTTGCGGCTGCCGATCCATTGACAATGTGCGGGTCAGGCCTAACCAGCCCCAAGCCTTGACGGCGGACGAGGCGCAGAAGCTGCGCCAGGAAGCTGAGTCACTGTGCAACCAGCAACCGCGCTCATTGGCGTCCGTGACGAGTGCGGCGGAACTGTTCGAACAGGCTGCCCACACTTTGCAAGACGATTATATTGCGCAATGGCAGACGGCGGAGGCACTGGAATTTCTGGCCGCAAATGAAACGAGATCGGATCTGCGGCGCCAGTCCGCCCAGCGCGGAATCGTCTTCGCCCGTCGCGCGCGCGAACTGAAGCCTGACGGCGTGGAGGGATATTACTGGTACGCGCTCAACGTCGGTTGGTTGGCTGATGTGGATCGCGCGTACGGGCTGGATGCGGTGGGCGAGATGCAGACGGCGCTGAAGCGGGCGATCGAACTGGATGAGCGGTACGATTTTGGGGGGCCGCTACGCGTGTTGGGGATCCTGCATTTGCGCACACCGCAGCCGCCGGCGAGCATCGGCAGTCCCCGCAAGGGGCTGCAATTGCTCGAGCGTGCCGTCAGTTTGTTTCCCGATTATCCCGAGAATTGCCTTTATCTGGCCGAGGCGCTCCGCGATAACAAGCGCGTGGACGAGGCGAAGGAGGCTCTCCGCAGAGTTTTGGAGGCGAAACCGTGGCCGGACCAGTTGTTCGAGAGCGAGCAATGGAAGGCGGAGGCGCTCAAGCTTCGGGCGCAGTTGGAGAAACCGTAAGACGGAAAGCCGCCATCTTGTGGGCCGCGATGGCCGTTTTGTTGTTTGCGGCAGTGATGGTGGGCGGGCTGGCGGTGTTTCGCGCCAACAAACCTGCGCAGGCGGGGCATGATGTGCAGGTCATCGCGCTGGCGTTGGATGGTTTTGCGTGAGAATGGCGATTACCGGAAAGGCACGCCGGGGGAGATCTGCCGGATGCTGCGCGGCAAAACGATCAACGGCCAGAAGCCGAAAAACTCGATTACATCGAAGCTCAGCCGCACGAATTGGACAGGTTGGGGGAGTTCGTTGATCCGTGGGGCGAGCCGTACCGGATATCGGTCGGCGTAGCGCATGTGTATTCGTGCGGGCCAAACCGCATCGACGAACACGGGGAAGGTGACGACATCGCAAGTTGGAAATAGGGCGCTGGCGATTCACAAAACCAAACCGTCATCCTCAGCGTGCAGATTGATTCGGAGTTAACTGGTTGATCAAGCTGGCGGCGTAGCCGGCGCCGAAGCCATTGTTGATGTTGACGACTGTGACGCCGCTGGCGCAGGAATTGAGCATGGCCAGCAGCGCGGCGATGCCGCCGAACGACGCGCCGTAGCCGACGGAGGTGGGCACGGCGATGACAGGTTTGTCGACGAGGCCGGCGACGACGCTGGGCAGGGCGCCTTCCATGCCGGCGACGACGATCAGCACGGTTGCGTCCAGCAGTTCGTCGTTGAGGGACAGGAGTCGATGGATGCCGGCCACGCCCACGTCGTAATACCTCTTCACGCGATTGCCCATGATGTCAGCGGTGACCACGGCTTCTTCGGCGACAGGGATGTCGGTGGTGCCCGCACACAACACGGCAACGGTGCCGCCGCGTTTGGGCAGCGGCTTGCGGACGACCGTCAGCGCCCGTGCCGCTTCATGATACTTCGCTTTCGGAAAGGCGCGCTTCACGGCACGGAACGTCTCCTTCGAGCAGCGGGTGGCGAGCAGGTTATCGTTGTGGCGGAGAATGGCCTGCGCGATCTTTACGACCTGCGCCGGCGTTTTGCCTTCGCAGTAGATCACCTCGGGGAAACCCTTGCGTAGCGAGCGATGTCCGTCCACGCGGGCGAAATCGAGATCGTGGATCGCCAATGACTTGAGTTGTTTGAGCGCGCGATCGGCCGGCACGCGGCCGCCGTGAACGTCGTGGAGCAACTTTCTCAGTTTCGGCTCATTCATGGCGTGGCGGATTTCGCGCGAATCTCTTTCACGCGGGCGTCAATGGCCGCCGCCTCGGTGTTTCGGTTGAGGGCGCGGAGAACGATGGCGTAGTTGTCGAGGACTGGCAACAGCTTCGGGTCGTTGGGGCCAAACGCATCCTGTTTGATGACCAGTGCGCGTTTCAAGACGGATTCGGCATCGGCGTAACGGCCTTCCGAGAAGTAGAGGGCGCCGAGATTATTGAGGTCATTGGCGAGGTCGGGGTGATCGGGACCGAGAAGTTTCTCATCGATTAATGCCGCGCGCCGGTACAGCGGCTCGGCGGTCTTGTACTTGCCTTCGGCGCGATACACCTCGGCGAGGTTGTTGGCATCGGAAGCGACGATGAGGTGCTCCTTCCCGTAATTCGCCTCGTCAAGTGTCAAGGCGCGTTGGAACCGCGCCTCGGCGGCGTCATATTTCCGCTGCTGGAAAAGTATCAGGCCCAGATTGGTCAGGTCTTTGGCGACCTGTTGGTTGCTGTTTTTGGCATGGGCCTTCTCGCCGATAGCCAGAGCTTGTGTGTACGAAGATTCCGCTTTCGCGTATTCGCGCAAGGAGACCTGGGTGGCGCCCAAAGCGCGCAGGGTCGCGGCGATGCCGGGGTGGTCCGCACGCACGGCTTGACGCCATTTCTCCAGGGCCCGCGTCAATAATTGCTCGGACTCGGTGTTCTTGCCCTGGGCCGCGGTCAAGGCGCCCAGGTTGCTGAGCACGGTGGCGATGGCGCGGGGGTTTGGGGTGGGCTGTTTCTCCCAGATGGCCAGCGCACGTCGGAGGAACGGTTCCGCCTCGGTAAGTTTGCCCTGGGCGCGGTAGGCTTCGGCGAGATTGTTTAGATCGGTGGCGACATCGGGGTGATCGGGGCCGAGTGTGTGTTGGTCGATTTCGAGCGCCTGGTTGTAGAACGGTTCCGCATCAGCGTAGCGGCCAAGACTGTCATACAACAGGGCGAGATTGTTGAGGTCAACCGCCACATCGGGATGCTCGGGTCCGAGCAGTTTCTGGTCGAGCAGCAGTGCCCGCTTCTGCAGGGTCTCTGCCTCCGTGTAGTTCCCCGAGGCCCGCTGGTATTCGGCGAGGTTGCCCAACGCGGTAGCGACTTCACGGTGGGACGGGCCGAACATCTTTTCGGCGACTTTGAGCGCGTCCTGCCCGACGCGAACCGCCTGCGCGTAGTTCGCCTGACGATAGAGATCGTTGGCTTGAGCCGTCAGTTTTTTGAAAGTGGCTTCCTGGGCATTCGATGGAAGAGCTGAAAGAAATACAGCCAGTACCGTGAGGAGACAAGCGGTTGGGTTCGTAGCGGACATGCACCGTATGCTAACAGCCGGGCCCGCGCACCGCAACTGCGTTCACTTCGCCAACCGGGAGAATGCCTTCGCCAGCGGCAGGTCGGTGGTGAGGACCGCGGCTTTGTCGTTCTTCCAATCGAACGTGCCGAAACCCGCGATCGCCACCCGGCGTTCCGTTTCGCGTGGCCACTCGACGACCACGTCCGGTATCAGTCCCCGTTCCTGAAGGATCTGCTTCGACGGTCGCATGTAATAGGCGGTGGGCATCACCAACACCGAACCATTCGCCAATCGGGCCGACATGGCCAGAAACCCGCGACCGAACGTCTTGCTGCCGACGACCTGGGCACGGTGATTGTCTTGCAGTGCCGCGGCAAACACTTCGGCCTCCGACGCCGTGCCGCCGTTAACCAGCAAGATGACCGGGGTCGTCACTTTGGGGCCGTCTTCGCTGAGGAAATCCGTATGTAATGCTGGAACGGTGTACTCCAGTGAGGCGATCTCGGCGCCTTTGGGCAGGAAAATGGATGCGACAGGTTGAACGGTAAGGAACGCGCCGCCGGGGTTGTTGCGGAGGTCAAGAATGATGCCGGTGAGATGCGCGCTCCTGGCAAGAGTCATCGCCGTTCGAATGTTGTCGGCGGTCTCTCTTGAGAATTCAACCAGACGATAGTACGCGACGCCTCCGTCGAGCATTCTCAACACGGTCACGGGGGATGAACCGTGCGCAGTCCGGTGGAGGTGCATGTCGCGTACGCTCCCGGAGATTGGATCGAGCACGCGCAGACCCACTTCGGAATCGACGGGACCGCCGAGGAGACGTTCCACTTCGGAACGTCGCGCGAGGAGCGTGGACGAATTGTCGATGGCAATGATCTGATCGCCGGCAAGCAAGCCGGCGCGTTGCGCGGGGCCGCCGTCAGACGGGGAAACAACCGTGGGGATGCCTCCGCGGATGACAAACGTGAGGCCAATGTCCGCCGGGGCAGCGTTGGAGCCACTGGTTGACGTCGCTTCCTCAGGCGTGAGCAGGTCCGCTTCCGGATCGATGGAACGGACGAAGGCACGCAGGGCGACCGTGGTGTACCACTCCGTGTTGACGCGGGACGGCTGAACGTAATTCTTCTGGAGCGTATCCAGCAATTCCGTAAACCGCGACAGGGTTTCGAAGGACGACGGCGTGGGGGTGATAATGCGCGGTTCGTCGTCGGCACGCACGGAAGCCGCGGTCAGCAGCAGGCACCCCAAGAGGGGCATTGCCCGCCGCCTCCCCGGGACATGATTGCGCCAGCAGTTCACGCGAGTTCTTGACCGCTGATGGCGTCCGCGATTTTGAACTGTTCGAAGTGGAACGTCGGGTCGGCGCGGAAGCTGAGTTTGCCGTTCAGTTTCTTCTCCAATTCGATCAACACGGTTTCATCTTCGGTGCGCAAGCGATTCAACACTTCCGGATGGACATAGACACGAAGTTGCGGCTGCTCATGTCGGCCCTGTTCGCGCAGCTTGCGCAGAAGCTCGGCAACCTTGCGTTGAATCTCCACGGACATGGACAGCGCACTTTTCACCATGCCTTTGCCTTTGCAGTACGGGCAATCCTCATATACGGCGCTGGCCATGCTCTCGCTATGGCGTTGCCGGGTCATCTCCATCAGGCCCAACTGCGAGATGTTGAGGATGCGAGTTTTGGCTTTGTCGCGTCGGACGCCTTCGCGCACTTTCTGGGTGACCTTCTGCTGGTCGTTGCGGTGACGCATGTCGATAAAATCGATCACGATGAGACCGCCGATGTTGCGGAGGCGAAGCTGACGACAAATTTCCTCGGCGGCTTCGAGGTTGGTCTGCAGGATCGTTGTATCGAGGTCCTTTTGCGACTTGTGGCGGCCGGTGTTGACGTCAATGGCGACCAACGCTTCGGTTTCGTCGATGCAGATGTAGCCGCCAGATTTCAACCAGACCTGACGACGGAAGGCATTCTCGATTTGTTTTTCGACGTTAAACCGGCTGAAGATCGGCGTGGGCTCATTGTAGAGTCGCACCTTGTTGCGGGAGCGGCGGCTGATTTGGCCGATCATGTTGCGAATGCGCTCGTTGGCCTGTTCGTTGTCTACGACGATACGATCGACCTCTTCGGTGAGGAAGTCGCGCACGGTGCGCTCGACGAGGTCGGGCTCTTGAAACACGCAGCAAGGCGCCGCTTGGTTCTTGATCTTCTCCTCGACCTGTTTCCAGGTTTGCAGCAGCAATTCGAGATCGCGGATAAAGTAACGTTTCTTCTGGTTCTCGCCGACGGTGCGGATGATGACACCCATTCCCTCGGGAATATGCAGGCGTTGCAGGACTTTCTTGAGGCGCTGGCGTTCCTTGTCGTCCTCGATCTTGCGCGAGATCCCGCGTTGCGCATTGAACGGCATCAGCACCAGATAACGACCGGGGATGCTGATGTTGGTCGTGATACGCGGTCCTTTGGTTCCGATGGGGCCCTTGACGACCTGTACAATAACCTCCGATCCCGGCGGGTAGAGTTGCGGGATGTCCTTTTGGGAAATCTTCGGTTTTTGCTGGGCGGGCTCACCCTCCGGTTGTTCGAGCAGATCGACGCGCTGGTCGAGTTGTTCGGGGATGATGTCCCAGTAGTGCAGGAACGCGTTTTTCTCGAACCCGATGTCGACGAACGCGGCTTTGAGGCCTGGTTCCAGGTTTTTGATGCGGCCCTTGAACACGCTGGCGACGATCCGTGTCTCGGTCGTGCGTTCGATGCTGAATTCTTCGAGTTGTCCGTCTTCGAGCACGGCGACGCGGTTCTCCAGCGCCTCGGCGTTGACAATGATTTCCTTAAAGATTCGTTTCTTGCGACGTCCCGTGAGCAGTTCTTCACCCTTTTTGAGTATTTGTTTGATTGCGTCCACAGTCAGTATGTCCTCCTATGAATCCACACATTTTGTAGCAGCCCGAGGGCGGTCATGCTGGCCAACACGAACGATCCTCCATAGCTGAGTAATGGCAGGGGCAGACCGGTGACCGGCATCAGGCCGATCGTCATACCCACATTAATGAAAATATGGAAAAACAGCATGACCACGACACCCGTGGCCAGAAGCATTCCCAAACGGTCGCGCGCGTTGGCGGCGATCCGTAGCCCGGAAAATAACAGCACGGCGTACAACAAAATGATTACGACACAGCCGATGAATCCTTCCTCTTCGCCGATCACGCTGAACAGAAAATCGTTGGGGCTCACGGAGCGGGGCAGGTAGCCCAGCAGGTTTTGCGTGCCTTGCAGATAGCCTTTGCCCGTCATGCCGCCTGACCCGACGGCGATCAGCGATTGATTCAGGTTCCAGCCGGCGCCAGTTGGGTCGTAGTCGCGATGAAAAAAGACGGTCAGACGATCCCGTTGATAGTTTCGACCGCCAGTTCTATTTTCCTTCAGCTTCCACATGATGGGCAGACCGATACCCGCGAGAGCGATTCCCAATACCGCGGCGAGCACCAGATGTTTTACTCTCACACCCGCGACAAACATCAACCCAAAACAGATCGGAATCAAGACCAGTGCCGAACCCAGGTCCGGTTCCAACATGATCAACACGAGTGGCGCGGCGGTCAACGCCAGCGCGATGGCCACGGCACCCCATTGCCGCCCCGACTCGCGGGTGTGATGGAACAGGTAGTAGGAAATCGCCAGAAGGGTCGCGAGCTTGGCGATCTCAGCGGGCTGAATGCCGAAATGTCCGAAACCGAGCCAGCGGCGCGCCCCGTAGACCTTTACACCGGCCACCAGGACCAGCACGAGCAATCCCAGCGCGAATGCGTACCACACCGTGGCCCATTGGCAAATTAGACGGTAGTCCACAAGCGACACGGCCAGGTAGATCAGCAGCCCGACACCGAACCATACCATTTGCATCTTGTAGAAATCCTTGATCGGCTGCCCGGGGCCATGGTACGAGGCGCTATAAATGAACAGCACGCTGGCGACCGCCAACACAATCATGGCGCTGAACAACAACCAGTCCATACGCCTGGCCAATTCAATGTAGTGCTTAATCCTCATACACTCCACGCTCGACAGGAGCGGATCCTTCTCCACGCTTTCCAAACACCTGGGCGAAAACCGCGCTGGCAACCGCGGCCGCTGTGTGACTGCCGTCACGGGCGGCTTCAATCAAGACGCATATCGCGACCTGCGGTTGGTCGTAAGGCGCAAACCCGATAAACCATGCGCGGTCCGCTGGCAACTCCTTGCCGGCCACCTTGTACTGGGCGGTTCCGGTCTTGCCCGCCAGACTCAAACCCTTCACGGCGGCCGTATGTGCGGTGCCATCGGCATCCTGGACCGCACCGAGCATCGCGTGTCGGACCACTTCGATTTGCTGGGGCGTGGCGCCGAGATGGGCGCGGACATCCGGCTGACCCTCGTGAACCACTTGGCCATCCGCCGTTTCGATCTGCTTGACGACATGAGGATGAAGGGACGTGCCTCGATTCGCGAAGGTGGCCGCGACGCAGGCCATTTGCAGCGGTGTCACCAAGAGGTAACTTTGACCGATCGACAACTGCGCGGTGTCACCTTCCCACCATTGCACCCCCTGCTGTTGGCGTTTCCATGCGGGAGTCGGCACGAGACCACGGGTCTCGCTGCCAATGTCAAATCCGGTCGGTTGACCAAGACCGAATTCGGCGGCCATTCTGGTGATGGCGTCGACGCCGGTCTTCATGCCTTCTTCATAAAACCACACGTCGCACGATTCCTTGATGGCGGTGTAGGCATCCAGACGCCCATGTCCGCCATGGTACCAGCAGTGGAAGGGGTGGCTGCGCCAGTTGCCAATCACCAGGGACCCGGAACACGTGACGGTGTCCTGCGGCGAGATCGCGCCCGACGCCAGCCCGGCCAGCAGGGTGATGGGCTTGAATATCGAGCCCGGCGGATACCGTGCGCCGGTGGCGCGATTGAGCATCGGATGACCGGGATCGTTGAAGACGGCATCGATCGTTTGCGCGGGTGTGCCGGGGTTGAAGATGTTGGGGTCAAAACTGGGCAGTGAGGCCATGGCCAGCACTTCACCCGTGCGGACATCGAGCAACACCACAACCCCGGCGAGTTCCTTGCCGGGGGATGGTGGGGCTGCGGCCAGTTCCCTTTCCGCGATTCGCTGCAATCGCACATCAATCGTGAGGGTCACCCGCCCACCCTGTTCGGCCTCTTTCTCGCCGAGGTCCTTGGCAGCCATGCCCGACGGATTCACGCGGATTGTGCGTCCGCCGGGCGAACCACGCAGGTATTCGTCGCAAGCCCTCTCGACGCCTTGTTGGCCGACGCGGTCCGGCTGGTAGTAGTAGAACTTCTCGATCTCATCTTCGTCATTTTCGTTGGCTCGGCCGACGTATCCCAGCAACTGGGCCGCGAGCGATCCCTGCGGGTACTGACGGACGGGCATGACGATCAGGTCAGCGCCGGGAAGATTGCTGGCGCGTTCGGCGAAGGCAGCGACCTGTTCGGGGCGCAGGTCTCGCCATACGGGAAGCGGAAGCGGGGCGCGTGTTTCGTAATGGGAGAGCACATTGCTGTCGGTGATCGTCAGCGGCATACCGAGCGCTGCGCTCATGGCGCCGAGACTGGCTTGCGCTACGCGCACAATATTTGTCCGTTTGGAAACGTGGCCGAGTTGGTCAAGGTAAATGGCGACATCATAGCTCGGACGGTTGTTCGCGAGGATAACGCCGTTGCGATCGACGATCTCGCCACGGGCAGCAGGGATGCGGATGCGGCGCAGGGACTGGTTCTCCTGTTTATTGCCGTAATCGCCACCGTGGACCACCTGGACGCGCCACAGGGCGACAAGAAGCGCGAACAGGCTGGAAGCGATGATCGTCCCGATGGCCCGCAGACGCGGGTTGTACCGGCGAAAGGGTGCGCTGATAATCATTCGAACCCCCACGCCATGCGGGCATAATCAATGGCGAAGAACAGAACGACCGTCACCGCGCCACTGATGGATGCGACCACGAGCATCCGGAACAGGTTGCCAAACGAGAGGCCGACAGCAAAGAAGGCGATGACCGACACGGTGATGGAAGTCGCCGCGCCGGCACTCCATTGCACCCAGGGCAAATCACGATCCAGTGCTTCGCGCAGACTGGTCGCCACGATGGTGGAGATGCCGTACGCCAGCGCGGAGATGCCGAAGGGCGCGGCGGATAATGCGTCCTGGGCCAACCCCGCGGCGAGCGCGAGCACGAGCGCGCGGCGGCGACGCATGGTCAACGCGGCGTAGACGACGAGGGCCGGCAGGAATTCCATGCGCACCCCGCCGAGCCAGGGGAGTGTGGGCATCCGCGCCTGTAGCGCCACGGCAATCAGAATTCCAGCGATGGCGGTAAGGGTATTCATTCCTGTCCGGCAATCACAAGCACTTCTTCCAAACGGCGAAAATCGACGGCCGGAGTGATGTCCACATCTTGGTACATGCCGGTTTGCTTGTTGATTCTGGCGCGAGTGGTGGCGCCGATGAGGATGCCCTTTGGGAAAACCCCGCCGAGGCCGGAGGTGATGACGCTTTCGCCCGGTGCGACCCTCGCGTCGCGGTTCACATACGTCATCATCAGGCGCGGCGACACGGCAAAGGCTGTGCCGACTCCGGACACAACCCCCGGCCCGCGCGTATCTTGCAACAGGCCAGCGACTTTGCAATTGGAGTCGGTAATCAACAGGACGCGCGCCTGGCTGCGGGTGACGGAGATGGTTTTACCGATGAGGCCGTCGGCGTTGAGGACGGCCATGTTATCGGCCAGGCCGTCATTGCTTCCGCGATCAATCTGGAGGCTCTTCCACCAGTTCGACGTGTCGCGCCCAATCACGCGAGCGGTGACAACGTGGAAGGCGCTGTGCTGTTTGAAATCAAGAAGCTGGCGGAGGCGGAGGTTTTCGCGGCCGGTTTCGCTGAGGGCGCGGACCTCCTGGCGCAAGAGATCATTGTCGTGGCGCAACTGCTCGTTTTGCCTGGCAAGAAGCCGGCGCGACTGGACAAACGGGATGGAGTCGCCCAGTTCCACCAACGGCGTGCACAGTTGTACGAAAATCATATGCAACCTGGCCGAAACGCGGGTCGGTTGGCCGAGGAACACAATCCAGCCCACCACCAGCAATCCGATAATGACCCAATTTCTACGGTTCAAATAAAACTTCCATGCTGTCGATGCGGTCCAAAACCGTCATTCGCAAGCGACGCTTACGAAGCGTCACTACGAGTTCATGTGGGTGGAGCAGGGGGGGCGCTTACGATGAATTCTTGGCGAGCTTTTCAAGGTAGCCGAGTTCCTGGAGCACGACGCCCGTGCCCATCGCCACCGCGCTGAGCGGATCGTCGGCGATGTGAACGGGCAACCCCGTTTCCTCGGCGAGCAGCTTGTCGATGCCCCGAATGAGCGCCCCGCCGCCCGCCAGCACGATGCCGCGGTCGACGAGATCGGCAGCCAGTTCGGGAGGACAGCGCTCGAGCGTGACGCGGACGTTCTCGACAATGGTCGAGACCGGCTCCTGCAACGCTTCGCGCACTTCCTCGGAGGTGATCGTCAACGTCTTCGGCAGGCCCGCTACCAGGTCACGTCCCTTGACTTCGATGGTGAGCTCTTGTTCGAGCGGGTAGGCCGAGCCGATCTTGATCTTGATGTCCTCCGCCATGCGTTCGCCAATCATCAAATTGTAAGCGCGTTTCATATACTGGATGATGGCTTCATCCAGTTCATCTCCTGCCACGCGCACGCTCCGGCTGAGCACGATCCCCGCCAGACTGATCAGGGCCACCTCGGTCGTGCCGCCGCCAATATCCACAATCATGTTGCCCGCCGGCTCTTGCACCGGCAGCCCAACGCCGATGGCGGCCGCCATCGGCTCTTCAATCAGGTAAACGTCCCGCGCCCCGGCATGGGTGGCGCTGTCTTTGACGGCCCGCTTTTCCACTTCGGTGATGCCGCTCGGGACCGCGACGATGACGCGGGGTTTGATGCCGTAGCGGCGGTTGTGCACCTTGCTGATGAAATAGCGCAACATCGCCTCGGTCACTTCAAAATCGGCGATCACGCCGTCCTTCATGGGGCGAATGGCCTGGATGTTGCCTGGCGTGCGACCCAACATCCGTTTCGCCTCTTCTCCTACCGCCAAGACGTGACTGGTCCCCGTTTGGATGGCCACCACGCTCGGTTCTCGCAAAACAATGCCGCGATCACGCACGTATACCAGCGTGTTCGCGGTTCCCAAATCGATCCCAATATCGGTCGAGAAATAATTTAGAAATTTACCAAACATCAAAATTCACCACGTACTACGTGGTCGCTTATCTCCCCACACGTCCTCCCAACGCCCTCCATAAAATCGCATCCTCCCTCGAACCACTCCCACCCGACCGCAACTCGTGCTACGTAGCGAACTACTTCGCAGCCCGAAGCCATTCGAGTCTCGACACTTTTACAACCCCCCGCTCCGCCACGCTTTCCCAACGCCAGCTTCCCGCAGTTTCCCCACCTGTGCCTCCGTCTCCGGCGAGTGCAACCACTTTGCGAAACAAAGTGCAACCCCCGGCTCGGCGGTGGCGCAAGCGTCACTGCTTGCGGTCGTCCCCGCGGCCCCCCTTAAGTCGTCACCGCAGTACTCCACGATTGAAAACGGGACGCCGGGCGAGTATGCTCCCCCGTCAGGTCGAAGGCTCACGAATTATCCGGAGGCAATCATGCAGAAACTCTATCGGCTGTGGGTCGCTGTAGTCTCGAAACTGCAATCGCCGTTCCTGTTGATCATCCGTTTGTATTGGGGCCGGCAGTTCTTCCTGACGGGCAGAGGCAAGCTCATGAATCTGGATCGGACGGCGAATTTTTTCGCCAACCTGCACATCCCAATGCCCAAACTCAACGCGGTCCTGGCGGGCAGCACGGAATGTTTTGGCGGGCTGCTGTTGCTGCTCGGCCTCGGCTCCCGAATCGACAAAATCAACGGCATCTTCAGCAATCCCGACGCGTTCCTGTCGGCAGCCCCGTTTCAGTTCATGCTCACCGCCATCATCATCCTGATATTCGGGCCGGGGATTTTCTCGCTGGACGCGCTGATTGCACGGATTCGAGGCTCGAAAGAGGCCTGATCTTTGCGGAAGCCGCTCCGCTCGATTTGCTTTTGGCGGAATGTTCCGCTATGTTCGCTCTCGGCGTGAGACAAGACCGTGGAGGCGCGGCGGGCGTACCGCTGCCTCGACAAATCCGGATCGTCTCTCGAATCGTAGTCTTGGTTGTGGCGCAAACAGGCGAAAAGAGACGGAACCAACCGACCCAACGAGCATCCTATGGATATGCTGGGAGTCAATTCATGATGCGTTCGCAAACCCGGCAGACGATTTGTTACCCGGCGCGACCGACCCCGATTCGGCGCGGGTTCCGCCCCTTCTACAACCAAGACATTTTTACCAGTGTGAATGGAATGCCGTTCCCGGCAGGCGTGACGGGAATGGTGGCCCAAAGCAAACCAAACACCCAACCAGAGGAGACGGAATGAAGAGGACCACGAAAGCATTGGTCGCAGGCGCAGCATTGGCCGGTTTGATGACGGGCGCGGTCGCCCGCACCTACGCGAGCCAGACAACCACCAGCCCGAGGGGCACGAGCCTGACGAGCTGGGGGCAGTTGGACGACAGCGGCGACAAGGGCAAGCACGACTGCAAAGGCCAGAACACTTGTAAAGGCCAGGGCGGCTGCAAGAGCGGAGATAATGGCTGCAAAGGCCAGAACTCCTGCAAGGGCAAGGGCGGTTGCAGCACCAACAAGTCGAGCTAGTCAGCCGACTCTGTGTGTGATTCCAATGGGGGCGGCGCGAGCCGCCCCCTTCACACCATGCCCGCTAACCCATTCAACGGATTCACCGATTACGGCATCGGCATCGGTCTGCGGGTGCCGCATTACCAGCACATCCTCACCCGCAAGCCGGTGGTGGATTGGTTTGAAATCATCTCCGAGAATTTCATGGTCGATGGTGGTCGCCCCCTTGAGGTGCTCGATCAGATTCTTGAACAATACCGCGTCGTCCAGCACGGCGTGTCGATGTATTTCGGGTCCGCCGACAAGCTTAACCGCGAGCACCTGAAGAAACTGAAAGCCCTAGTCAAACGCACGAAGACGCCGTGGCTCTCCGATCACCTGTGCTGGGGCAGCGTCGATGGCCGCTACACGCACGATCTGTTACCCATGCCCTACACCTTTGTGGCGGCAAAGCTCACTGCGGAAAAGGTGCGGGCGGTGCGCGATTTTCTGGAAATTCCAGTTGCCGTCGAGAACGTCAGTAGCTACGCCGAATTTCACCAATCGGAAATGACCGAATGGGAATTTCTCACCGAGGTCGTCGAACGGGCCGATTGCGGCATTCTTCTCGACGTGAACAACATTTACGTGTCGTCGAGGAACCACAATTTCAATCCCAACGAGTACGTCGACCACGTCCCGCACCATCGCGTTGCGCAGATGCATATCGCGGGTCATTCCAAATTCAAGAAGTACGTCCTCGACACGCACGATCATCCGGTGCTCGACCCGGTGTGGCAATTGTATGCCCGCGCCACCCAACTGGTCGGCAAGACGGCCACGCTGCTCGAATGGGACGACAGCATCCCGTCATTTGACGAGGTTCATCATGAGGCGCTTAAAGCCAATCAGTTCATCCACGCCATCGAGCACGAAACCGCGCCCGCCCGGGGTTGACGCAGCCCGGCAGCTTGGCGAATTGCAGGCGATGATGGCCGGCGCGATCATGCGTCCGCTGGCGTTGGGCAACCGCATGCAGAAGTCTTCCGATTCCGTGGCCAAAGCGATCATTAAACCCAACGACCGCCTCACGTCATTCGAGCGTCTGGAAATCTACAATCGCCAGTATTGGTTCCGCATTCTCGATTGTTTGTACGACGATTATCCCGGCCTGCGGGCGGTGATCGGCCAACGAAAATTCGACCGTCTCGCCCGCGCGTATCTCACGAAATATCCCTCGGCTTCCTTCTCGCTGCGAAACCTTGGCAGTCGCCTGGAGAAATTCCTTCGCGCCGAACCGAAATGGATCCCCGCGAAGCTGTCGCGGCTCGCCCTCGACATGGCGCGCATCGAATGGGCCAATATCGTCGCCTTCGACGAAGGCGCTAGGCCCGTTGTTCACGTCGACGAGTTGCTGGGACGCGAGCCGGCGAAGGTTCGGCTCGCGTTGCAGCCGTACATCACGCTGCTCGACGTGCAATATCCCGTGGACGATTTGCTCCTCGCCGCCAAACGGGGAGACGAACGGTTGCGCGGCGAGGCCAGCAACGCCGTCGAAATCCACGACCGGCACACGGCCCGTCTCAACATTCGCCGGTTGAAACCCAACCAGCAGTATATCTCGGTTCATCGGATGAACTGCTCCGTCTACTACAAGCCGCTCACGCGCCAGCAGTACGAAGTGCTGGACGCGTTGCACCGTGGCGCGACGCTGGAGAAAGCTTGCGCGGTGTTGCTGAAGCGGCGCGGCAACGACGCGAAGACCATTGCCGCCGACCTTCAGAAGTGGTTTCAGGAATGGAGCTCGTTCGGCTGGTTTTGCCGCCGATGAAGAAATCTCCACGCGCGCTCGACGGCAAGGGCCGAATCGTGGGCGATACCCTCTTCGTGCTCCATGAAGTGCCTGTCTACTTGTGGCAAGATAAGGCCCCGTATATTTCCGCGTTTGTTTATTGCCGTTGGCGCGATGGAGGCATACACTTAGGTTGCTGGCAGAATCTCGGGGAGGTCGTTCTGCTTGCACGTTTTCGGGGAATCCCGCGGAAAGAACAAATATGATCGATCAACTGGTTCATACAGAAAACGAACGTCAAGCGAACGCGATACCCTGGAAAGAGGTGGTCGCCAAGTATCAGGAACCTTCGGTTTGGCGCAGCACGTGGCAAATCGTGAACTCGGTGGTTCCCTACGCCGTCCTTTGGTACTTGATGTATCGCAGTCTGTCCGTATCGTATTGGCTGACGGTCCCGCTGGCGATTCTGGCGAGTGGATTTCTGGTACGCATCTTCATCATCTTTCATGATTGCGGCCATGGTTCGTTTTTCAAGACGCGCAAAGCCAACGATGTCTGGGGGATCATCACGGGGGTGTTGACGTTCACGCCGTATTATTTGTGGCGGTGGGAACATGCGGTTCATCATGCCAGCTCGGGAGATCTGGACCGTCGCGGGGTGGGGGATGTGTGGACGCTGACGGTGCGGGAGTACCTCGAATCGTCGCGCTGGAAGCGGTTCGCGTATCGGCTGGCGCGCAACCCGATCGTGCTCTTCGTACTGGCGCCGATGTACCTGTTTCTGATTCACCAGCGGTTTCCCACCAATGGCACCGCCGCCCGCGAGCGTCGCTCGGTGCACTGGACGAACCTCGCCATTCTGGGAGTCACCGTCGCGATGAGCGCGGTGTTCGGATGGCGGGCGTACCTGATCATTCAATTCTCGGTGGTCGTAATGGCCGGCTCGGGCGGTGTGTGGTTGTTTTACGTGCAACATCAATTCGAGGGCGTGTATTGGAAACGCGGGGAAGAATGGGACTACGTGGCGGCGGCGCTGGAAGGCAGTTCGTTCTACAAATTGCCGAAGCTGCTCCAGTGGTTTTCCGGCAACATCGGGTTCCATCACATCCACCACCTGAGCCCGCGGATTCCGAATTACAATCTGGAACGATGCCACAAGTCGGAGCCGCTATTCAACACGGTGCCGGCGGTCACACTGTTTTCCAGCTTCAAATCATTTACGTTCCGCCTTTGGGACGAACAGCGCTGCAAACTTGTCGGTTACGGTCACCTCCGCGCCATCCGTCGGCAACAGCGACAAGCCGCACGGTCTTGACCGAGGAGGTTGGTGGACGACCCGGCGAGCAGATGAGCAGCCGGCGCTAGGGGATGACGGAAGGTCCTCTGGTTCGGGCCTGCCCAGGCCGTAATTTCCCGGAATGTCTTCAGCCGGGCATCCGTGTCTGATCCCGAGCAACTCAGGGAAGGTTGCCGTTGACGGTCGAGAGCGTGTTGTTGATGTCCGCGCCGCGGGGCTGGTTCGTAGACGGGAACCGGTCGGGTTGCGAGCACGGAACGTGCTCCTAACAAAAGCTGGCGGTAAGCCCGATCAATCCGTCGAGACCAGTGACGTGAATCGCATGGAGACGAGATAGAAAGTGAAGCAACCCGTTGCGTATTGCCTGATTCTGTTCTGCGGTGTGTGGGCCGCGACGGCGCAGACGAACCCGCCGGCGCGGCCGACGCAGCCGACCCAGTTGGTGACCAAAATCGGCGAGTGCGAGAGCCGGCTTGGCGGTGTCGAGGTGGTGGTGTCGGGCGTCGTCGAACAGGGGAAATTAACGATCCGGATCCAATGCCGCCTCAATCAAGTCGATACGGCTTGCGAAGTGGCCCCGACAAACACGCTGGCGCTCGCTCAGTTGATCGAGAGCGTCTCGACCGACTTGAGGAACGGGAAACAGTCCGACGGACGCTGCAACAACATCGAGGTCAGTGCGTTCGTGTTGGAACAGGAGAAGTTCGTCGAGATTCTGTTTCATCACGGTGACCCCGTCGCCGGAGAATCCGTCTGCCGATTGTGGCTGGACACGTATAACGCGCTGAGTTTGTCGCACCTCATCGCCTCGGGAAAAGCCGTGGCAGACTGGCTGCAACCCCGACTGAGCGCACTCCAGTAGCGGAAGACAGCGGACGTACCACGGTGCCTGAATGCGTCGGTGCCCGAGTTTTGGAGTGCATGAGTGCCCGTGTGCCCGGGTTCATGCTCAATATTGGTACGCGCCGATGGTCCAAGGGCCGGAGGCCGGGCGTGCGACACCGTTCAAGCTATTGGTTAAGCCCGGCAGATTCAGGGACGACAGGTTCACGCCGTTGCTGATGCATGCGGAACCGGACTGCAGGGCGTAATTGTTCCCGCTGCTGTTGGTTGTGCAGCCGTAAGCCAGCGAGGCGAATGCGGGATCGCTGATCATGCCGTGGACTTCCATTCCCCAGTTCGTGCGCAGCAGCGACAGGCCGCCGGCCACGTCGGGGATCGACGGTTCGCTGTAGCCGTTGTGCCACCAGGCCCATTGCTCGGGCGCGGTCGACAGCGTGCGCCAGTCGTTGTAATCGACCGTCCATGAATTCGTGGCGACGGAATTGGTGACCACGCCGATCAGCAGCATGATGTCCTGGTTGCCGCCGTTGTAAAAGTCGTACGTGAGATTATTGCGAACATCGAGCAGCGCCGATGCCGGCCAGTAGTTGGTCGGCAGCAGATTGCCGCCGCCGCATCCCCAGGCGATGGACTGGCTGTAGCTGTTTCCGCCCGGCGAGTTGGTGTTGTTGATGACGAACGTGTTGTTGAGGATGTGGATCGAGCATGGCGCGTTGGTCTCGATCGAGATGTTGATGTCGTGGCCGCTGCCGCTCGGGTCGCCGAGATTGGGCGTGTCGAACAGGTTGTTGTAGATGTTGGCGCTGGGCGCGGTTTCGAGGTAAACCATCGCGCTGTTGATCTCGTTGGGGTGCGTCGTGCGAAACGTGTTGAAACAGATATTGATGTGCGGCCCGTTGCTGACCACGCCGCTGCCGTTGGTCACGTGGAAAATTCCGTCCTGGTGCGGGGCCGCGCCGTAGCCGGTCCAGTAATCAGGCGCATAGGCCCAGCTCACGCCGCTGAACAGGTTGTGGGAGATCGTCAGGTAATCCAGCACGTACGGACCGCCGCTGCCGGTGTTCGGCCCGGCGACGTTGATCAGCCAGGTGATGTAGTCGTGGATGTAATTGGCCGTCAGCGTGACATTGGTCGACAGCGTGAAGTAATTCAGGTTGATGCCGGTGTGGACCCTGGTGATCTCGCAGTTGGTGACGGTCACGCCGATGGCGTTGTACAGATTGATCGCGCACGAGGACGCCAGGTTGTTGGTCGGATCGATCCCCACCGAGTTCGCGTCCATCGGCTTCTGGTTGTACCAGTAGCCGAGGTTGTGGAAGTAGCAATTCTCGACCAGCGAATCCCGCAGCGTGCCGCTGTTGACCCAGATGCCGTAACCGTTGCGGGCCATCACGGCGCGGCCGGTGTCGGGCGGCAGATTCGAGGAGCCGCCCATGTTGCAGATTTCGAGATTGTTGAACACCAGGTTGCTGACGTTGCCGTAGATGTAGAACGCGCTGATCGGGTAGCCGTTGGTGTGGTAGTTGTCGGTCACGATGGCGCGGTTGGTATTGATGCCCCAGTTCGTGCTCGATGCGTAGCTGATTGGCGCGCCGTTCGTGCCACTTTGGTTCAACAGGATGCCGGCCTGGTACGGCACCTCGCCATCGCCGGTGACGACGTAGTTCACGCCGCCCTTCAGCCAGAACGTGTCGCCGGGCGCAGTCGCGTGGGCCAGGGCGTTGCTGGTCGCGGCCGGGTCTTGCGGCAAGTGCTGCCACGGCGCGGCGCTGTTGGTGCCGGGATTCGAGTCCGACCCGCTGGCGTAGTCGACAAAGTAGCCGGTCAGGTTCGTGCCAGCGCTGACAGATGGCGGCGGACCCGAGTTGGTGGCGATCAGCCAGCCGGTGAGCTGGATCGAATTGAGGTTCGTCTGCGCCACAGAAGCGCAGGCGAAAAATCCGAGTGCCAAAATCCGAAATACGAAACTGCGGATCAAATGAGTTTCGGGTTTCGAGATTCGCGCTTCGAGTTTGGCGTTCATTGGTGTGTAATCGTGATCCTCCATTGATTGCTGGTGCCAGCGGGCTGCGATGTGAACGTGCGCCAATCGTTGCTCGGCAATGTGATCGTCGCGTAGCCGACGCCGTTGGAAAGGTAACCCGTCGCGTTCGAGATGGTCAAGACGATGCCGGCGGCAAACGACTGGCCGCTCGGCCCGACGATCCGCAGGAACCCCTGAGACGTGTTGGTCGTGGCGATGGTCGAAAAGGCATTGCTGGCCGGCGTGGTCGTTGACCATTGGACGGGCCAGTTCGGCGATGCCGCGAAGGCATTCGCGGCGACTGCGTAGAAGAGAAAGGCCAAGAACTTCGCGTCATTGCGTCGCCGCGACCGCGTCTGATACAGTGCGTGGGATGTCACTGAAGAGCCTCCTCAAACGCTGCATCCCGTGGAAGCTTCGCGAGCAGCGGTACGTGTTCCGCCGAGCGCGCAACGAGCTGTGCTACCATCTCAGACCGCCGCCGATGAAGAGCTTCTCCGACTACGACGATTACTGGGAAAAGCGCGGGATGCTTGAACAGGTATTTCGCCGATGGGAGATCACCGCTGAGTTGATCGAGGACGGCGCATCGCTTCTGGATGTTGGGTGCGGCACTGGCGAGTTCTTCGACTACCTGCGGAAGGTGAAACCGCGCGTCCGATGCAAAGGGTTGGACTTCTCGGACCGTGCCGTCGAGATGTTGCGGGCGCGCGGCTTCGAAGTGGAGAAGGGCGACATCGCCGTCGATCCGATTGTCGGCCAGTACGACTACGTCACGTGCTTCGAAGTCCTTGAGCACATTCCCGACGCCGAGGCCGCGTTGCGCCATCTGCAACCCGCGTTCCGCAAGCACCTGATCATCTCCGTTCCCAACGTCGGCTGCTGGCTGTGCGTGTTTCGGCTTGTTTTTGTTCGCAGGTTCCCTCTCACGAACTGCCAGCTCCACATCAAGGAGCACGTGCGACACTGGACAGTAAAAGATTTCCGCGAATGGATCGCGTTTTGCGGAATGAAGGTTGTCCGCGTCGAAGGTCAGTACGGGTTCGCGTACACGCCGTGGAAGAAGTGGCCGTCGCTGTTTGCCACCGGCGTCCTGTACGTGATCGAGCACGATCAGGACGTTCACGGCCCCTCCAGGTAGAGGCGCTGGACCTCGGTTGCCGAGAGCGGCCGGTTCCACATCCGCACGTCCCGCATGAACCCCTGCCAGAATTGCGAGCCGCCGCTGAGCGCGCCGATGAGCACGTCGGTCGGTGATGGAAGCGCGATGGCAGTCGAGGCACCCGCCATCGTCGGATTGCTGATCGCGACACGGCCATCCGTGTAACCGACAAGGTTGAGGCCATCAAAAGTCACCGTGAAATTGTGCCAGATGTAGAACGGGAAATTCGTGCCGCCGTTGACGCCCTGGAAGATGTACTGCTCGTTCGTGCCGCGTAGATAGAACCCTTCCAGCCCGACCATGTTCTCCAACGCCCAACTCCTGTCACCTGTCGCGCCGTAGAACTTTGAAAGCAGGACGTTGTTGGCCAGGTTGACTTCTTTGGTAGCCCATGCGGACACTGTGAACCCGTGGTGGAGGAACGTCGGCCATTGAGTCTGATAGATGGTTCCGGTCCCGCTGGTGTGCAGCGTACCGAAAACAAGGCTGCCATTGTACCATGTCATCCCATCATCTTCGGTCTGCGCGGCAAGACCACCGCAGAGCATTAGCCCGTTATACGTGTAGCCCGTGGCCTTCACTGTGAAGTCGTAAATTGCCGCCGTGTTGACCACATCAACGCTATTGAGATCGAAGACCGCGTAAAGGTGGCCGTTTGTCGCTGCGGTGCCCTGCGCGTACATCCCCAGACCTGATGGCAGGTTGGTGATCCACGCGACTGAGTATGCCCCCGACGCACCGAGGTAGACCAAAGCAAGGCGCTGGCCAGTGGGGCTGTAATCGTACTGCATGAGTGCAAACTGATTCGAGGCCATACGCGAAGCCATTATGATGTTGGTAAGCGTGGTCGTGTGCCCGATGTCCCACGTTCCCGAGGCCACGCCGTTCGTTGTGCAGGCATAGAGCGTGTCGTTCGTCGGATTGCCGGGTCCGCCCCCGCCTGCCCAGATTATTACCTGCTGGTCGTTCCACCAGTCCGCGTCATCGCAGTGTCCGCAAGAGATCGTATAATTCGTGACAGCTGCGCCGCCGGGGGTGAACACGTCCACGTAACCGCCCGCATTCGCCCAATAGAAGAGGCCGTTGACGTAGACCAAGCCGTCTTTACCGCTGGCCACAAAGTTGACCAGCGCGGTGGTCAAATCGGACACGGCGCTGAGGTTGAATCGCGGCTGGCTCGGGATGTCGATGTAGGTCGACGAGCCGTTGAATCGGATCGCGTAGGCGCCGTTGGTGTAGGCCAGCGTCGCCAGATTGCTTACGCCGCCATTTGCGCCAAACCACGGCTCATTCGCGTGGTTCGTATTGAACGATCCCGACGACAGCCACCAGCCCTGGCCACAATCGCGCCAGCGATTGAGTTCGCCGTTGTCGAAGGCGAAGCACGGATGGCACCACGAAGCCACGAAGAGCACGAAGATGATGACGGCGCGTCTCATTGCTGTATCCATCGGAAGTTTTGTCCCAGGCCCGTTTCGGCGGTGACGTTGATGCTCGTCGTGGAGACGCTCACGTTCCATCGCAGATCAATTTGGTCGTCGGCGAGGTTGTTGGTCAGGAACGTGCCCGCGGTCGGAAAGTTGGTCTGGACATCGGTATTCACCGAAGCGACTTGAGCCGTGTAGATCGTGCTCGCCAGGAGCAGTGGAGACGAAACGACGAGCACGATGTTTGAGTTGCCGCCGCCGGCCTGGTTGACCTTGAAGTGCATTCCGATGGCCACGAGATTCGTGACGTTGTCTGGCACGCGCAGCTTGGCGTAAGCGAAGCCGTTGTTGACGTTCGTGCTGGTGCAGGTCGCCACGGAGTAGAGCAGATTCGTCCATCCGTTTGTCGTGTCCAGATCAGTGCCGTAGAAGAACCCAATCGAATCGTTGGTCGTTGCCACGGAGAAATTGTGGAAGATGACCGAGTCGTAATTGGTCAGCGGCGCCAGCGCCGAGATGGTGATGGTGCCGCCTGTTGAGGACGGCGTCGTTGTGATTCCCAAATGGCCACCAACGGCGACGGTAACGTTGCTCACCAGTGCGTTAATGCCGGCGACGGAGTTCGTGCCGAAGACCGATGCGCCTATCGGGAATGTGATCGTCACGGTGCTGCCGTTGCTCGATACCGATCCGTTGCCGCTGTTTCCGCCGCTCAAGATTTGCCCGGCGAGACCGTTGGTGATCGACGCCGTGGCCGCGGCGAGCGTGTTGCTGGCGTTCTGCAGTGCCGTGAGCGTGTTGCCGTTGGTCGAGTTGATCGCGCTGACGAGCGTGTTCGAAGCGTTGCCGAGTTGTACGGCCGCAGCCAGGCCGTTGGTGACGTTATTGATGGTGCCGGCGAGATAGTTGCTGAGGTTGTTGACGAAACTGATCGTGGCCAGGCCGTTGGTCGGGGCGATGGTATTCGCCAGGTAATTGCTGAGCGTGCTCAGATCGCCCGTCATCACAAACCCTTCCGAGTACAGGCAGTTGGTATCGACGGCGATGGCGTTGGTGTTGCCGCCGAGATTCACCAGGGCAGCGCAATTGGACGCGACCAGCACGGTCTGCGTCCCGCCGCCGCCGCCGCCGATGATGCTGAGGATGGCGCGCCTACCGCCGCCCGGGATATTGGTGAACGTGACCGTCACCTGCGTCGGGTCGAACTGGACTTGGTCGACGTCGCCCGTCGCATTCGACATTAATTTGAACGGGTAATCATTGGTCGCGAAGGCCAATGGTAGGGCGAGCGTCTCGCTTGCCAATAAAACGATTCCAACCAACGACCGCAACCGGGACGGTCGCGCTACCGGACAATTTGCATTCACAAGATCACCTTCTGGTAGTGGAGCGTGACGACGACGTCGGAGGCCTGGTTGCCGCTGACGAGCTTGACCGCGACCGTGGTGTTCGCATTGACGCTCAGGCCCGGCGACGTGACCGCGATCAGGCTGGAGTACTGGCTGCCGGCATTGAGCGAAAAGACTTGCGATTGGACCACGCCGCCGATGACGATCTGGACGGTGAGCGGATTGCCGCTGGGCGCGTCGCCGTCCGCCCGGATCTCGACCCAGTTGAGAATGTGCTGGATCGGGAACTGATGCGCGCCGTTCGTTGTGCCGTCCTTGACCAGGCCCGGGAACGCGATCTGTTTGTCGCGGACCTGCATCTGGGCGATCTTCTGCAGCGCGGTCGGAAAGATGGCGTAGCTCGAGCCGGGCGTTTGGTTCATTCCAGTGCCGTCATCGACACCGTTTTGAAGGACACTCATGATTTCACCACTGTTATGGCCGCGGCGCGGAGCGAGCGCAGCCCGTTCATGTACGCGTAAATGTTGAAGGTGACTGAATCGGGAAGCGACCCGCCGTTGTCGGCCTCGCTGGTGGCCTGGTCGTAGACGTAACCGATCGCTTCGTAGCGGTTGAGCGTGTCGCCCGATGATGGCGCGATCGCTAGAGGCGAGATCAGCGTGAGCTGCATGCCGACAATGGACTGGATGCGCCCGAACCATTCGCCGCCGCCGTGGAAGATCGAGATGGCATCGCCGGGCTGCAGGTTGGACGCATCGGCGACGGGAAACGTCTGTTGCGTGATGGTGCCGGCGGCGATTGTCGTGGATGCGTAAGGCCGGACGCTCACGATCGCGGTCCGTAAGACCCTGCCGCCGCCGACGACGTCCACTTGGCATTGCTGGACCTCGCTGGGGATCGTCGGATCGAACGGGCTCGGATTGGTTTCCGCGCCGAAGCCGAACGCGCGGTTGCACAGGTCCCACGAGAGCGCGATGTCGGTGGAATAGGTCGGGCCGAAGATGGCGGCAACGGCGTTGGCGCGGGCGTTCTGGACCATGCGCGGACGCGATGCGCGTGAGGAAACGACGTGTTGCACGGCCGGCGCGGCGGACAATGTGGGCGAGAGACGCGTGCCAAACGGGATCGCCTTGAACGTGATCGTGGCGCCGGTGACCCACGCGGGTTGACCGGGGAACCGATATGGCGGCTGGAGCGCGAAGATCCAGACGTTGTTGCCTTGCACGCCGCCGATCGTGTCCGAGAGCGGTCCCCAGAGTCCCTGAATTTGCCACGAGTTGCCGCCGAGAAAGATCAGGTTCTCCGCCGCGAACAGCAGCGCCGTGTCGTCGCCGCCGAGCAACACGAGGAACTGCAAGCCCATCCAGGCGTTGTCGGACACGCTCTGCCAGGTGTCGATGTCTTGGCTCGACGCCGTGAAATTGATCGTGGCCAGCCGGTCCATCGTGAATCGTGGCGGGACGTAGCCGTCGATCACGCCGCCGGCGCAGAACAGCGCGTCGGTATCGACCTCGTTGTAATCGACTGGCGGCGATTCGTCCGAGGCCCAGTCGGTTGCGCCCTGCGCGTCAGGATCGGGCCGGGCAATGAACAGCGTGAACTGCTTGGAGCCGTCCGTCGCCCAATCGAATGGCAGCTCGAATGCGTCCTGGAGCGGGATGGTGTTGAACGGCGCGGCCGGGCCGACCGGGATGCCGGTGCCGCCGCCGGTGCCG
>JBEKUF010000073.1:0-16433 GCA_049515295.1 Verrucomicrobiia bacterium
CGTTTCTGCTGTCCAGTTTCACCTGGAAGGTGAACAAGAACATAGACCTGACGGTTCATGCCGACGAGCGGATTGAACGCGGCTTCGGCACCGGGGCGGACTTGAAATATCAGTTCGGCGAGGCCGCGCATGGGTTGTTGACCGGCTACTTTATTGACGACTCACACCCGGACAAGTCGGAACCGGGCTTCGGTACCAAGACCAACGCACCCGCATCCGGCTTTGTCACCAATTCTCCCGCCCGCTATCGCGCCGAGTGGCAACACAAACAGTTTCTGACCAATGACGTGTCGGTCACGGTCGACCTCAACAAGATGAGCGACGCCGAGATGCTGTACGATTATTTCCGCCACGAGTTCGACCACAACCGCGCCCCGGATTCGGTGGCCGACATCACCAAGGCCGGGCCGGATTACACGCTGTCGTTTCTGGTGCGTCCGCAGTTCGACGAGTTTTTTACGGAAGTGGAGCGTTTGCCGGAAGCGAAACTGGCGGTGGACCGGACGCGCCTCGGCAACACGCCGTTTTTCTATGAGGGCGAAAGCAGCGTCGGGCAGTACCACGACGTACCCGGCGATACCAACATCGTGGGCACGGGGGAGAGCCCGGATTTCGTGGGCAACGCGGTGCGCGCGGACACGTTTCATCAGATTGTGGTCCCTTCGATGGTGGGCGGCTGGCTGTCGGTGGTTCCGCGCGCGGGAATCCGTGGCGACTATTATTCACGCGCCCCGAGCGATGCGCCGGAGACGCAGAATGTGACGCGCGTCGTATACGATCTGGGAGCCGACACCTCGTTCAAGATTTCGCGGGAATGGGACGACGTGCATAACCACTGGCTTCAGATCGACGGGCTGCGGCATATCCTGCAACCGTTCGCCGATTACCAGTGGATCCCGCGTCCCGACCGCTCGACGAACGACCTGTTCCAATTCGACGCGGTGCGGAATGTGACCCTTTTGGGAGGTGATACGTTGTCCGTGACGCGCTATTCGCCATTGGCATTTCCCGAAAACGATCAGATCGACTCGATTACGGGCGAGGATACAATCCGCTTTGGGCTGCGACAAACGCTGCAAACTCGGCGGGACAATCAGGCGTGGGATCTCATTAATTTGACCGGCTGGACAGATTATGAAATTGAGAAGACAACTGGTGAGACTGACTTTTCCGATTTCTTTGGGACCGCGGAGCTTCGTCCATACCGGTGGCTGTCGCTGGACACGTTTGGGCGATACCAGATCAATGGCGGCATCATGCGTGAGTTCAACACGGCCCTGCGCCTGATCGATGCCGACCGGTGGTCGCTGGGAATAGGCACGAGATACCTACGAGGGGACAGCAACCTAGTCAGTGTGGACTGGGCGTACAAGCTCACGCGGCACTGGACAGCGCATCTGTACGAGCGGGTGGATCTTCAGGAGGGCTTGTGGGAAGAGCAGGAGTACACCTTGCGTCAGGAAACCCATGATTGGTACATTACGTATGGATTCCGTTATCTGCAGAGCCAAAGCCTGCCCGGGCAGCGAAGTGCGCCCAACGAGATGACGGCATTCTTCAGCCTGACGTTGAAGGCCTATCCGAGGTCGGTCGTGGCGTTAAACTAAGTGGAGAGGGAGCAGAGCAACAGTATGGCCAAGATAAGCATTGTAGGAACAGGATATGTGGGGCTGGTGACTGGCGCTTGTTTCGCCGAAGTCGGCCATCAGGTGATCTGCGTGGATAACGACCTGAAGAAGGTCGAAGTGTTGCAGGCGGGCGGCATTCCCATTTACGAGCCGGGCCTGGAGGAAATCGTCAAACGCAATGTCGCGGCCGGGCGATTGCGGTTCACGGGCCAAATCGCCGACGGTGTGAAGAATTCCGAGGTGGTCTTTATCGCCGTGCCCACGCCGCCAAATCCCGACGGCTCAGTGGACATGAGTTTTGTCGAGCGGGTCGCGCGCGAGATCGCCGGCACCATGTCGGAGTACAAGATCGTGGTGGACAAATCCACCGTCCCGGTCAAGACGGGCGAAAAGGTGGCCTCGACCATCAAACGCTACAACAAGCACAAGGTCGACTTCGATGTTGTCAGCAACCCCGAGTTTCTGCGGGAGGGTTGCGCGGTGCAGGACCTCATGCAACCGGATCGGGTCGTGATCGGCGTCAGCGGCCCGAGGCCGGTGGCCAAGATGAAGGAGATTTATTCGCCGTTCCACGCGCCGATGATTATCACCGACATCAACAGCGCGGAGTTGATCAAGCACGCCTGCAATTCATTCCTCGCCCTGAAGATTTCGTACGCCAATGCGTTGGCGGTGATTTGCGAGACCAGCGGCGCCAATATTTCCGATGTCGTCAATGGCATGGGCCTGGACAAACGCATCGGGCGCGCGTTCCTCAATGCAGGCCTCGGCTATGGCGGTTCGTGTTTCCCCAAGGACCTGAGCGCCTTCATCCACATCACCGAAGCGTTGGGCTACGACTTCCGCTTGCTCAAGGAAGTGCAGCAGATCAATGCGGACCAGATTCAGCACTTTCTAAAGAAAGTCCACGACACATTGTGGATCGTGAAGGACAAGACCATCGGCGTCCTCGGACTGGCGTTCAAGCCCAACACAGACGATATGCGACTCGCGCCGTCACTGGAGGTCATCCGGGCCTTGCAGAAGGAAGGCGCCAGAATCCGCGCGTACGACCCCAAGGCGATGGACAAAGCCCGCGAGGTATTGCCGGGTGTGGAGTTTTGCGATAGTCCGTACACGGTCGCGGCCGGAGCCGACGGACTCATCATCTGCACCGAGTGGGACGAATTCCGCCAGCTCGACCTGGAGAAGCTGCGCGCCGCCATGAGCCAGCCCATTGTGCTGGACGGTCGCAACCTGTACGACCCGCAGAAGATGGCCGAGTTGGGTTTTGTCTACAAGAGCATCGGCAGGTGATATGCACCGCAGTGCAGCCATCCTGTTCTTACTGGCTGTGTCGGTTCTATCAGCGTTCGGGCAGAAAAGCTTTCCACGCATCACGTCCCGAGACCGCATTGTGGTGGTCGCTCCGCATCCCGACGACGAAGTGCTGGGAGCGGGTGGGATCATCCAGCAAGCCTGTGCGGTGGGGGCGGAAGTCCATGTAATTTATCTCACCAACGGCGACCACAACCAGGTCGCGTTCAAGCTCTACAAGCTGAGCCTGCATCTCAATCCGCTGCAGTATCTCTTTTTTGGTAACTTGCGACAGCGCGAAGCGGTCGCGGCCACGACGATCCTCGGCTTGTCACGGGAGCAACTGACCTTCCTGGGGTTTCCGGACCGGGGGACGATGACCCTCTGGCGGGATTACTGGCGGGAGGGGGCGCCGTTTCGCAGTGACGCGACACACAGCAACGCCGTGCCGTACGAGGAGGGGTATGCTTTTGGGCAACCGTACACGCCTGAAAATGCGGTGGCGGATTTCGTCGAGTTGTTTCGCCGTTTGCGACCGACGCGCGTGTTTGTTACGCACCCGGCCGATACCAACCCTGACCACCGTGCGGCGGCGAATTTCGTTCGCCTGGCCGCGCTGGAAGTCAGCGCCGAGCAGCCCCCGCCACGCGTTTACTATTACGTTATCCATTTCGGTCGGTGGCCGGCACCCTACCATTATCATCCCGAGTTGGAATTGAAGCCACCGCGGCCGTTGTTGGACGACGGGGATTGGTATTCCATGCCGCTCACACCGGAACAGACGGGGCGGAAATACAATGCGATCATCAAGAACCGTACGGAATTGACCACCCGCGAGTATTATTTGGTCTCGTTCGCGCGCGCCAATGAGGTCGTTGCGACCATCGAGATCTTGCCCGTGCCGGTCGTGCCCGCAGACGTGGTCATCGACTGGAAAACGGCAGTGCGCACGAAAGTCATCGGTTTTGGCGCGACTGACTCGGCGTATCGCTCCGATATGGAACAGCGGTTCGACGAGGAACTTGCCGCAATCGAGTTGGAGGAAACAGCGTACCTGCATCAGGGGAACGACCTTATCGCGCAGGTCACGCTTCGCAACCGGCTGGGCAAGCGCGCCAACGTCCATTTGCATCTCTACGGCTACCGGCAAGGGGAAGATTTCGCGGCGATGCCGAAGATTCACATTAATGTCACGCCAATCGGCAGCGTCCATGTGTTTGACGGCAGCCGGCGGTTGAAGGAAGACGATGTGACCGTCACCGGTGTGGGCAATCATTTGATCGTGCGGCTGCCGTTGCGCCTGTTGGGGGAGAGGAAACCGGACTATCTCTTCGCGGAGACACGGGCCAACCTTGGCGAGGTGGCGGCGGACGACACGGCGTGGCATCTTTTTTCACTGTCCAATGACGCGGAAACCGGGCATACAATTCCCGACAAAGCCGCAGGCACGGGAAACTAAGAAATGGACTACTTGGTCACAGGGGGAGCCGGGTTCATCGGCTCGAACATCGCCGAGCACCTGGTGGGTCAGGGACGCCGCGTGCGCATCTTCGACAATTTTTCCAGCGGCACGCGCGCGAACGTTGGCACGTTTGCCGATCAGGTGGAGATTGTGGAAGGCGATTTGCGCGATCCCAAAGCGGTGGCCCACGCGGTCAACGGCGTGCGCTTCGTGCTCCACCTGGCCGCGATGCCGAGCGTGATCCGCTCTGTCGAAGACCCGCGCACCACCAGCGAAGTCAACATCATGGGCACGGTGAACCTGCTGATTGCCGCGCGGGACGCCGGCGTCCGTCGCGTGGTATTCAGTTCGTCGTCCAGCGTATACGGCGACACGCCGACATTGCCGAAACGCGAAGATATGACGCCATCGCCGTTGTCGCCGTATGCGGTCCACAAGATCACGGGCGAATACTACTGCGCCATCTTCTGGCAATTGTATGGACTGGAGACGGTCTCGCTCCGATATTTCAACGTGTTCGGCCCGCGTCAGGACCCGCTATCGCAGTACGCGGCGGTCATCCCGCGGTTCATCACCGCGATCCTGAAGGACCAGTCGCCGACGATCTATGGCGACGGGAAACAGACCCGGGACTTCTCCCACATTGAGAACATCATCGAGGCGAACCTGCTGGCCTGTCAGGCGCCGAAGGAAGCGCTGGGACAGGCGTTCAACATTGCCTGCGGCGGCCGGGTGTCGTTGCTGGATTTGGTCGATACGGTGAACAAGATTCTCGGCAAGAACATCGCGCCGAAATTCGACCCACCACGCCCCGGCGACATCCTTCACAGTCAGGCCGATATTGCGAAGGCCGAAAAACTCCTCGGTTGGAAACCGCGGGTGAACTTTCGCGAGGGCATCGAGAAAGCCGTCGCGTGGTATCAGCGGCAAGGGTAGGGCGGCCATCCCTTCGACGCTGCTCAGGGCAGGCTTGGCCGCTACCGTTGGGGGCGTGCTCGGCGAGCGGGCTGCTTGCCCATCCATTGCGACCTTGTTACACTGCGCGGCGAAGATAGTCTGGCATTCAATGACGTGGCCCCAATTCAAGAAGAAGTGGTCCCGCTACACCGGCAAGGAATCGTCGGCGTACCAGTCGCACTTCAATGACCTCTGCCAATTGCTCGGCCAGCCGACCCCCGCCGAAGCGGACCCCACCGGCAGCGAATCCTTCTGCTTCCAAAAACGCGTCGTCAAAGATGCCGAGTTGCTCCTGCTGAAAGAGGACGCCGCCGATTACGCCAAGGAGGGCGACCGCGGGTTCGCCGATGTCTGGAAAAAGGATTGTTTCGCGTGGGAATACAAGGGCAAGAAGAAGAACCTCGACGAAGCCTACCGTCAGTTGCTCCGCTACCGCGAATCGCTCCTGAATCCGCCCCTGCTCGTCGTCTGCGATTTCGACCGCTATATCGTCCGCACCAATTTCAACGGCGCGGTCTAGGAAACGCACGAATTCACGAATGCCAACATCGATACGCCCGAGACCCTCCGCATTCTCCGCTTGCTCTTCACCGATCCCGAAGGTCTGCGCCCCGTCCACACCGCGAGCAAGGTCACCGAAGACCTAGCCAGCCGGATCGCCGCCATCGCCCGCTCCCTGCAGGACCGCGAATCCGTGGAACTCAGCAACGCCCGCACCCGCCAGGAAGTCCACGTCGCGCAAAAGAAGAACCTTCGCATCGCCCGGTTCCTGAATCGCATCATCTTCTGCCTCTTCGCCGAAGACGTTGGCCTGCTGCCCAAAGACATCTTCCGCGACCTCGCCAAGCAGGGTGTGGACGATCCCCGCTTCTTTGCCGAACGTCTCGAAGAACTGTTCCGCAAGATGGCCAAAGGTGGAACATTCGGCCTACACAAAATCCGCTACTTCAACGGTCGCCTCTTCGAGGAAGCCACCGTCTTTGAATTGACCGAAGACGAAATCCGCGCGCTGGCCGAGGCCGCCGAACCACAATGGGAAGTCGTCCAGCCCAGCATCATGGGCACGCTCTTCGAGCGCGCTCTCGATGGCGAAGGCAGACTCCGCGCCCAACTCGGTGCCCACTACACCAGCGAAGAAGACATCAAAACGCTGGTCGAACCCGTCCTGATGCAGCCGCTGCGTCGTGAATGGAAAGAGATCAAACGCGATCTCATCCGCTCATACGCCAAAGGCAAAGGGACCACAGCCGAGCGCGCCCGGCTGGCGAAATTTCTCAAGAAGCTCAGCACCGTCACTGTCCTCGACCCTGCTTGCGGCAGCGGCAATTTCCTGTACGTCTCGCTTCAGCTTCTGCTCGGCCTAGAAAAAGAGGCCATCGCTTTCGCTACGCAACTCGGTTTCACGTTCGCCCCACAGGTCGGCGTCCAACAACTCAAAGCCATCGAAATCAATCCGTACGCGTTTGAATTGGCGCAGGTTTCCGTCCAGATTGGCTACCTGCAATGGCTGCGCGATAACGGCTTTCCGCTCGACCGCTCCCCCGTCCTACAAGTCCTCGACGGATTCCAAAACGAAGACGCGCTGCTGATTCCCCACTATCACAGCAAGGCGAAGTCGTTGAAGCAGGCCCGAGCCAAGGAACATGAAGAAGAAAACGCGCTCAAATTCTATACCGAACGCGAGTGGCCAGAATGCAATGTCATCGTGAGCAATCCACCCTTCTTGGGAAGCGCCTTTCTTCGTCAAGAACTCGGAGATGCTTACGTCAACGCGCTGTTTGCCACGTTCGGAAATCGTCTGCCAAACTTTAACGACCTGTGTTGCTACTGGTTCGAGAAATCACGGCAGCAAATTGAAGACGGAAACTGCAAACGAGCGGGACTACTGGCGACACAAGGAATTCGAGGCGGCTCTAACCGTGAAGTCCTGAAGCGCATTAAGCAGAGCGGCGACATCTTTTTTGCCATCAGCGATCGCGAGTGGATTTTGGACGGCGCAAACGTCCACGTCTCGATGGTCGGCTTCGACGATGGCAGTGAAAAAGACCGCAGTTTAGATGGAAAGACAATCCCAACGATACATCCAAACCTAACCGCCACCGCTGATCTAGGCAAAGCCTGTCCGCTTTCTGAGAATCTGAATCTGTGCTTCATGGGACCATCTCCAAAGGCGCCATTTGATCTCACCGAAGAAGCCGCGTTGGCGATGCTAAACGACGGGAATGCGAACGGAAGACCAAATTCTGACGTAATCCGAAGAGTTCAGAGCGGCGTTGACCTGACAAGCTCCGACCGCAGACAGTGGACATTAGACTTCGGCTTGTTGAGCGTGAGCGTTTCTGCGGCATATCAACTCCCTTTCGAGCATCTTCGGAAACACGTCTATCCGATTCGCTCGCAGAACCGCCGAAAAGCTTATGCGGAACGATGGTGGCAATATGCGGAAGCCCGGCCTGGCTTGCGTGCTGCATTAGCAACTCTTCCAAGATCCCTTGCGACTCCAGAACTCGCCAAACATCGAGTATTCGTTTGGCGCACTCCCGAACATTTGTGCAATCAACAAACGCTCGTCTTCGCCCGCGCCGACGACTACTTCTTCGGCATACTTCATTCCCGCTTTCACGAAATCTGGGCCTTGAAGCTAGGCACGCGCTTGGAGACTCGCCCACGTTACACGCCAACGACATGTTTCGAGACGTTTCCATTTCCGCAGCCGTCGCCGGAGCAGGAAGCAGCGATAGCCGCCGCTGCGAAGGAACTCAACGAGTTGCGCGAGCGGTGGCTGAATCCGCCGGAGTGGACAGTCGAAACGGTTCTGGAATTCCCTGGCTCGGTCAACGGCCCATGGGCGCGTTTCGTCGTCAATCCCGACAAAAACGGCATCGGCACCGTTCGCTATCCCCGCTTGCAGCCGAAAGATGCCGAGTGCGCCAAGAAGCTGGAAGACCGCACGTTGACGAAGCTCTACAACGAGCGTCCGACATGGCTCGATCTCGCCCACAAGAAACTCGATGCCGTCGTTGCCGACGCCTACGGCTTCCCCGCCGACCTCTCCGACGACCAAATCCTCGAACGCCTCCTGAAACTGAATCTCGAACGCGCCGCCGCCGAACTCAAAGCCAGCCAAACCAAAAAACCGAAATCCTCTCGCGCCAAGCGCGACGACGAAATGCTCTAGGAAGATTCTCGCGAAAGTTGCGGCGGAGGAATCGAAGGCGAGATGAGTTCTTTCTGCGGATCCACCGTGCCAGGGTTGTGCGATAGATGAGAGGCAACGGGCTGGGCCAGCCCGCCCTATCAACACCCAACACGGCAGGAGGACGCCCGTCCTGTTGCCTTTGCGGTACCCCGAAAATTCTCCGTGCAAAATTCTGGCGACGCGTGTATGTAGGCGGGGCGTTTTTGTTATGAGCTTGTTCCGACCCAATTTCAAATTGCGGGGCGTGGTCGAGACGGAGGACCTTGTCAAGCGAGCGGGCACGAAGCTTTTTGCGCGCGGAGCGAAAAACGGCGTTACCGACCGGATTTCGGATGCCGTCCGAGACGCGGCGACGAAGGAAGCCGCCGAAGTCTTGCAACAACTCGGCACTTCGCCCACCGGCCTGACCGGGGAAGAGGCGGCGGCCCGGTTGGAGCAACACGGTCCCAATGAAGTCGCGCAAGAGAAGCGGCACGGGTGGTTGGACCGGCTGTATACGGCGGCGATCAACCCGCTGGTGATCCTGCTCTCGGTCCTGGCCATCCTGACCTTCGCGACGGCGGAATCCTCCAGCGACTACATCGGCGGCGTGGTGATGGTGGTCATGGTGCTGTTGGGATTGTCGCTGCGGTTCATTCAGGAAACGAAGGCCGACAACGCTGCCGCCAAGCTCAAGGCGATGATCAAGGTCACCGCCACCGTCATCCGCGACGGCCAGCCAAAAGAGATCCCGTTGCGCGAGATCGTGCCGGGTGACGTGGTGAAGTTGTCCGCCGGCGACATGATCCCCGGGGATGTCCGCCTCATTTCGGCCAAGGATCTGTTTCTCATTCAGGCGACGCTCACCGGCGAGTCGTTGCCGGTGGAGAAGACGGACGCGCGCGACGCGCGTGACAACGTGTCGCCCATCGAGCGGACCAACCTGTGTTTCCTCGGCACGAGCGTCGAGAGCGGCACGGCCGCGGCGGTCATTGTGGCGACGGGTGCGCAAACCTATTTCGGGAAAATGGCGCGCAGCCTGGTCGGGCGGCCGGTGGTAACGGCGTTCGACAAAGGCGTGAAGAGATTCACCTGGCTGATGATCCAGTTCATGGCGGTGATGGTGCCGCTGGTATTCTTCATCAATGGGCTGACCAAGCACGACTGGAAGGAGGCATTCTTTTTCGCGCTGGCGGTGGCGGTGGGGCTGACGCCGGAGATGCTGCCGATGATCGTGTCGGTGTGTCTTTCCAAGGGCGGTCTGGCGATGTCCAAAAAGAAGGTCATCGTCAAGCGACTCCATTCCATCCAGAATTTCGGGGCGATGGACGTGTTGTGCACCGACAAGACCGGCACGCTGACGATGGATCACGTCATTTTGGAAGTGTATTGCGACGTGTTCAAGAAGGAAAACGAGGATGTGCTGCGGGACGCCTATCTGATCAGCCATTTTCAGACCGGACTGAAGAATGTCCTCGACCGCGCCGTGCTGCAACACAAGGAGCTGCGCGGCGAACTTTCGCTGGATACGTACACGAAGGTCGACGAGCTTCCGTTCGATTTCTCACGCCGGATGATGTCGGTAGCGGTCGAGGGGCCGGATGGCGCGCGGCAGTTGCTGACCAAGGGCGCGCCGGAAGCGGTATTCGTCAAGTGCACGCACTTCGAGTATGAGGGCGAGATTTTCCCGATGGAGCCGATTTTGGCTGACGATCTGATGGCGGAGGTCAACGACCTGAATTCCGACGGCTTCCGCGTCCTGGCGGTGGCGACCAAGAAGTTGGACAAGCGTGATTCGTACTCCAAAGCGGATGAATCCGACCTGGTGCTGACCGGCTACCTGGCATTTCTGGATCCGCCGAAGGACACCGCCGCCAAAGCCATCACCGTGTTGCGGCAGCACGGCATCACCGTCAAGGTCCTGACCGGCGACAACGACCTTGTCACGCGCAAAGTGTGCCGTGAAGTCGGAATCGACGCGGAGAAGATCATCCTCGGCCGCGATGTCGAACCCATGACCGATTCGCAACTTACCGAAGCGGTGGAGACGACGGATGTTTTCGCCCGGCTCTCGCCGGCGCACAAGCAACGCATCGTCAAAGCGCTCCAAGGCAAGGGGCACGTGGTCGGGTTCCTGGGGGACGGAATTAACGACGCGCCGGCGTTGCGCGCGGCGGATGTGGGCGTTTCGGTGGACACGGCGGTGGACATCGCCAAGGAATCTGCGGATGTGATTTTGCTTGAAAAGAGTTTGATGGTGTTGGAGGAGGGCGTGCTGGAAGGCCGGAAGGTCTTCGTGAATATCCTCAAATACATTCGCATGGGCGCCAGCTCGAATTTCGGGAACATGTTCAGTGTCATTGGGGCGAGCGCGTGGTTCCCCTACGTGCCGATGGCACCGATCCAGGTCCTGACCAACAATCTCCTGTACGATTTCTCGCAGGTGCCGATTCCCACTGACAATGTCGGGCCGCAACAAATCGCCAAGCCGCGCCCGTGGCAGATCTTCGAGATCGCGCGATTTATTTTGTTCATCGGGCCGATCAGCTCCATTTTCGATTACACGACATACTCGATCATGTGGTTTTGGTTCAAATGCAATCAGCTGAACCTGGCGCCGCCCCCGGAATTGGCGGCGCGCTTCGCGAATGTGTCCTCTGCGGATGGGACCTACGCGGCGTCCTTGTTTCACACCGGCTGGTTTGTGGAATCGCTGATGACGCAGACGCTGATTATTCACGTCATCCGCACGAACTTGATTCCATTCGTCCAATCCCGCGCGAGCTGGCAGTTGACCATGACGTCGCTGCTGATCATGGCCGTGGGCGCCTACCTGCCATTTTCACCGGTGGGCGCGAGCTTGGGAATGGTACCGCTGCCGCCATTGTTCTGGCCGCTGTTGTTCCTGACGTTGCTGTGCTACGTCGGATTGACACAAGTGATCAAGATGTGGCTGGTTCGCAGGCGGTGGGTGTAGGTCAACTCGACGTTCGGTCCGGGCAACTGTTGATTTCAATCCCAGAAAGAGGCGAGGCCGAGGTTTGGGGCCTCGGCCTCTTTTGTCGCTTGGCGTGGAGAAGCGCCTTCGACGAGGTATGGTGTGGTATAGGGTGAATGTCAACTTAGCAGGGTCGATGCCAACGGCGCCAAATATGCCAATTCCGGGGTTTCAGAGGCCGAAATTCAGCAAAACGGACAAATACGTCATGGGAATCGGTCTCAGAGTCTCAAAACTGCACGCAACCCGGTGCTCAAATCGGCGCAACTTTGCGACTTGCGCGCTTGACGGGCTTTGGCGCTATTCTATACCGTGGATGGCCTAACGAAGGGGAGATTAGAGACCAATGGCTGTTACAATTGAAAATGCCGCGCCGTGCCGCAAGAAGCTTCGGGTGGAGATAGCCGCCGAGCGTGTGGCCGGCACCCGTGCCGAGATTGTGCAGGAATTCCGCAAAGTGGCGTCCATTCCGGGCTTTCGTCCTGGCAAAGCGCCGGAACCGATGGTCGAGAAACGGTATGCGGGCGAGATTGATGAGGAACTGCGCAAGCGGCTTATCCCGGAGAGTTATCGCGAGGTGCTGCACGAGCAGAATCTGAAGGTGGTTGGCTACCCCCAAATCGAGGGCGTCGAGTACCAACCGGGTCGCCCGCTGGTTTACACCGCCACGGTCGATACGGCGCCGCAATTCCCATTACCTGACTATAAGGGCATTCCGGTAAAGAAGACGACAATCCTGGTGAAGGACGAGGATGTGGACAAGGCGCTGGACGGCCTGCGCGATCAGCAGGCGGATTTCGTAGCCGTGGAAGGCCGCACACTCAAGACCGGTGACTTCGCGGTGGTCAATTACACGGGCGTGGCCGATGGCAAACCGATTAGCGAACTCGTTCCGGACGCCAAAGGGCTGGGCGAGAACAAGGATTTTTGGTTGCTGATCTCCCCGGAATCGTTTCTGCCGGGCTTTTGCGAACAACTCATTGGCGCCAGCGCCGGCGAGAAGCGACAGGTATTGGTCGATTTTCCCAAGGACTTCCCGCAGCAACCGTTGGCGGGAAAAAAGGCGACGTTCTTTGTCGACCTTGTCGCCCTGAAGGAGAAGAAACTGCCAGAGCTCAGCGACGAGTTCGCGGGGAAACTTGGCGCGAAAAGTCTGGTCGAGCTCAAAGAGAACGTCCGCAAGGGCCTGGAAGCTGAGGTGAAAGAACGGCAGGACTCCGACCTGCGCCGCCAGGTGATCGAACATCTGTTGGCAAGGGTGGAGTTTGAGCTGCCCGAATCACTCGTCCAGCAGGAAACCCACAGCATTATCTACGACGTCGTGCGCGAGAACAGCCTGCGCGGGGCGACGAAGGAACAACTCGAAGGAAGGAAGAATGAAATCTTCGGGTTCGCCGCCAAGAGCGCCAAGGACCGTTTGCGCACGTCATTCATACTCGACGAGATCGCCGCAGCCGAGAAGATCAAGGTTGAAGAAGCCGAGGTCGAGGAGCGCATCAAGCGGGTGGCGCAACGTTCCCACACCACGGCCGCGCGGCTCAAAGCCCAACTGGCCGAAAAGGGTGGTCTGGGCGAGATCGAGGAACAGATCCTGGTTGGCAAGACCCTGGATTTTTTGGTGGACAACGCCCGTGTCGAGGCCGTTACGGGTTCGTGACACCGGCGGAGCGGAAGCCGGTTGCAGACGGCAGGATAAATGCTACTATTCAATGCCAAAGGAACGCACATGGACAAAGCCCAGATTCTAGTGCCGATGGTGGTGGAGCAAACCGGTCGCGGTGAGCGCGGCTACGACATCTATTCGCGATTGCTGAAAGACCGCATCGTGTTCATCGGGACGCCCATCGACGACAACGTCGCCAACCTCATCATCGCGCAGATGCTGTACCTGCAGTCCGAGGACCCGGCCAAGGACATCCATCTTTATGTCAACTCGCCGGGCGGCTCGGTCACGGCCGGACTGGCGATTTATGACACGATTCAATTTGTGAAGTGTGACGTGACGACCTACTGCATCGGCCAGGCGTCGAGCATGGCCGCGGTGCTGCTGGCGGCCGGCTCGAAGGGCAAGCGGTTCGCGCTGCCCAACGCGCGCATCATGATCCACCAACCCTGGGGGGGCGTGCAGGGTCAGGCCTCGGACATCAGCATCCAGGCCAGAGAAATTTTGCGGATGCGCGACCGGCTGAATGAAATCCTCTCGTTGCATACCGGCAAGCCGATTGAAACGATTGCGAAGGATACCGACCGCGACTTCTTCATGTCCGCGGCGGAATCGCGCGATTACGGGCTTGTCGATGACGTGGTGAAGTCGCGGCGCGATATCGAGAAGAAACCGGAGAAGGCCGCCTAGGGGATCGCATGGCCCGACCGACCAACCTGACGATGTGCAGCTTCTGTGGGAAGACCCACGGGGAAGTGCGCAAGCTCATTGCCGGCCCGGGCGTCTACATTTGCGACAACTGCATCGCCGTCTGCAAAAGCATCCTCGACAAGGAACTCGGTCAGTCGAAGTCCAAGCACTCCCCCGGGTTCAAGCTGAATGTGCCGAAGCCGGCGGAGATCCGCCGGGAATTGGACCAATACGTGGTCGGGCAGGAACGCGCCAAGAAGACCATTGCCGTGGCGGTACACAATCATTACAAGCGCATCCAGCAGGACGGGACGGATTCCGAAAAGTCGGTGAAGCTGGACGAACATCGGGACGTGGAGATCGAGAAGAGCAATATCCTGCTGGTCGGCCCGACCGGTTCGGGCAAGACACTGCTGGCGCGGACGCTGGCGCGGATTCTCGACGTGCCGTTTTGCATAGCCGACGCCACGACGCTCACGGAAGCCGGTTACGTTGGCGAAGACGTGGAGAACATCATCCTGCGGCTGCTGCAGAACGCCGATTACGACGTGAAACGGGCCGAGTTGGGCATCGTGTATATCGACGAGATCGACAAGATCGGTCGCAAGAGCGATTCGGCCAGCATCACGCGGGACGTTTCCGGGGAGGGTGTCCAACAGGCCTTGCTGAAAATCCTCGAAGGCACGGTGTGCAACGTGCCGCCCCAGGGCGGTCGCAAGCACCCGCACCAGGAGTACATTCAGGTCAACACCGAGCATATTTTGTTCATCTGCGGCGGGGCGTTCATCGGGTTGGACAAGATCGTCCAACGGCGACTCGGCGGGCACGCTCTTGGGTTCGGCAAAGCGGACGAGACCGTGCCGACGGGGGACCATGCCAGCGTCAATGAGCTTATCGAGCCGGAAGATCTGTTGAAATTCGGGATGATCCCCGAATTTGTCGGCCGGCTTCCGGTCGTCTCGGTGCTGCGCGAATTGACCGAGACGGAGCTGATCGCCATTCTGACCGAGACCAAGAACGCGATGATCAAGCAGTACAGCAAGCTGTTCGCGATGGAAGGCGTGCACCTGAATTTCACCAAAGACGCGCTGCAGGCGCTGGCCGTGGCGGCGTTGAAGAAGGGGACGGGCGCGCGCGCGTTGCGGTCGCTGCTGGAAAAGCTCATGCTGGATTTGATGTACGAGATCCCGTCGCGCGACGACATCGCCGAAGTCACCATCAACCGCGGCGTCGTCGACGGCAAACGCGAACCCCTCATCCGCAAGAAGCAGTCCAAAGACGCGGCGTAGTAGCGCGTCCGCTTTTGTTGTCAGCCTGAGTTTGTCGAAGGGTCTCGCCCAGTTCCCGCCACAGATCGCCGCAACAGCACCGGCACGGCGTCTCGTCCGACTCGGCTCACACGGATCATTACTGAACGCGGCGGGAAGATTTATGGATAGCACTATCCATAACCGCAGAGGCGGTGATGCCTACGCCGCCAGAAGCGTCCGGGCCCGGAAACGGGCTCACCGCGTCCATGGGATTTTGTGGTCGTGTCCCAATTTGCTGCTCGTAAAACGGGTATCTTGCCCGGTTCCGCGACTTTATAAACAGGCTGCAAGTTGACCCGCCTTTGGCGGCGCCGCAGGCGACCAAGGCCGACCAGAGCCCGTTCCACTGAATTAGGACGGCAGCGCTTTTGTGGTTGACGGATGTATCGGGGTCCGATAGGCTATGGCGCGTTGTTGGTGTCAGTTCTTTGATAAAGAGGATTCGTGGAGTCAGCGGCCGCCGAAAGGGCCAGGTGTGACGTGGTGAAATTAGGGGTGAAAGACCGGCGCCGAACAGCGGGGAGAAGGTGTACCCCCCATTTCTGCGAAACGAAGCCAATTTTTTTGTATGGTGTTAGTTATGGATCACGAAGAACGAAAACGGGTTAAGGCGCACAAACTTGCGGGAAATGGATTGGCTTCGTTTTACCGGATTGGCTTCGTTTTGGCCTTCCACGGTGGGATTTGGGGAGTATTTCGACGTGGATTCTGGGCCACGACGGAGATGGAATTGGGTTGGGCGCTTTACAGCCCCGATCTCGGAATCGGGGTAAAAAGCGCCTGTGCAATCGGCTCGGGGTTGCGCGGGCGATTCTAATTCTGTTGACCGAGTGTCCAAAGTTCTTCATCACTAATGTCCGTGACCGACGTCATGACACAGAGAAGCAAGCACGCGCCCGGGCGGATGCCCGAGGGAGTGTGGAAAGCGTATGGGTTTCAGGTGTTCAACACGGTGTCGTTTACGATCGTGTTGAGCACGCCGATGATTTTGTATTTCAAGAAGCTCGGGGCATCGGCCACGGTGCTGGGGATCGTGCTGGCGCTGCCGGCCCTGATGAACATCCTGCAAATCCCGGCCGCGCAGTTCGTGGAGAAGATAGGCTATCGGGCGTTCGTGCTGTGGGGCTGGACGGTGCGGAGCGCGTTCCTACTCGGCATCGCGGGCGTGGCGATGTTGCCGGAGAAAATTGATTCGCCGACGCGGATGGCGCTGTTGTTGTTTCTGTTGTTTGCGTTTAATGCGTCGCGCGG
>JBEKUF010000074.1:0-15942 GCA_049515295.1 Verrucomicrobiia bacterium
CCCCATCCGGCCCGGCCGCCTCGATCAACTTGAAGAACCCCTGCTCACCGGCCTTCTGTATTCGCGGCGTGGCGAGATAGATTTGTGCCGAGCCACGTTCGCGCACTTGGGCGACGGCGTCGTGATAGCGGCGGATGTCCTCGAAATCCACGTAAATGGTGGCGCAACCGGCTTCCAGCGCGGCGGCGGTCTGATCCATCGTGCGGCACAACGCCACCAGTTGCGGCGGACCGTCGACCCGTTCGCGGGGGATGTTCGCCAGCAATTCCGATAGAACGGGCGTCACGGGCGGTCGCGGTGGCGCGTCGCCCGGTCGAGCGGATTGAAGTTTCCCCACCAGCTCTCGACGTAACCGGTTCAACTCGCTCACGGGGAGAATGGTTTGTCCGACAAGCTTGTTGTGGATCTCACCCAACACGAAATCGGTTTCTCCCAGACGGCTGAGTTGGTCGCGCAATGATTTTACCGTCAGCGGCCGCTTGAACGCCGTTTGCAGTGGCATCGACGAATTGACGCGCACCCCGTTCGCCTCGACCGTCAGGAGTGTGCCGACCGCTCCGGTCACTGTGAGGTCAATTGTCGCTTTGGGCCGCGGAATGTCGCCCTTGTACGTTCGCCGCAATTGGCGTTCGAGCTGCGGGTCGCTCGTCTTCCACACTTTGTCGCCCGGTTTTAACCGGCCAAAGTCAACATGGCCACGCTCGAAAAACAGACCGTTGTCACGAATTTGCCAGATACGTCCGCCCTGTTCGTGGTCCGTGTCGCCCCCCGTATCAAAGACCACACCATCGCCAGGGGACAGCGGTGCCTGCGAGTCCACTTCGACGTGATCCGCACCGACTCGGCGTATGGACCCGACAAATGGCCCGCGCTTCTTACCAAACCGCGCCAGCACCAATTCCTGGTGGTTCACACCGTGCAACCAGCCGGAGTACAACCCGCGGGAGAAGGTCATCTCCAACTTGTATTTGTCCGCCGCGTCGACGTTGGCGGACTGTTCGGCGAGCGCCGCATCAATCGTCTTGCGATAGACCTGGCACGTCGCCGCCACGTACTCGGGGGATTTCAGCCGCCCTTCGATCTTGAACCCGCTGATACCCAAACGAATCAGCTCATGGATTTCCTCAACTGCCGCCAGGTCCTGCGGTGACAGCAGGTAACGGCGGTCACCCAATTCCTTCACGGCGCCATCAACGATCAACTCGTATGGCAAACGGCACGCCTGGGCGCACTCACCGCGATTGGCGCTGCGCTGACCGAGCGCCTCGCTTGTCAGGCATTGACCCGAGTACGCCACGCACAATGCGCCGTGCACGAAGACCTCGAGGGACGGCAAACCATCACCAAATTTCGCCAACTCGCGCATGGAGGTTTCGCGCGCCAATATGATGCGATGAATGCCCAGGCGGCCGGCGAATTTCGCGCCCTCGGGAGAGGTAATGGTCATCTGCGTCGAAGCCTGAATGTCCATCTTCACACCCAGCGCGCGCGCCAGGACCGCCACGCCGAGGTCTTGAACGATCACCGCATCCACGCCTGCCGCGTCGAGCAGCATCAACTCGCGTTCGGCGTCGGCCAGTTCATCCGTAAAAATCAGTACGTTGACGGTGCAGAACGCGCGCACGCCATGCTCGTGGAGGAACCTGACCAATTCCGGCAGTTGCTCCTCGGTAAAATTGTCCGCCCGCATCCGCGCGTTGAAGCGTGGCAGGCCGAAGTAGACCGCGTCGGCGCCATTGGCCACGGCCGCGCGCGCGCACTCCATGTTTCCCGCAGGGGCGATCAATTCCGGCTTCGTTCTCACGCGCCGCGAACATAGCAGAAGCATGCTCGCAAAGCCATCTTCCGTATGCGTTCCAGTCCGAACTTTGCAGCGTGGGGAGAGGCGTAGAGCAGTAAACGCTCGTCGGGCGTGGCAAGCTGGGATAGACTCGTGGACCGTTGAAACTGCGTCCGTTCATCCCCGTATTGATCATCGCCGCCGGCATTGGGGCGTTTCACAACAGCTTTCGCGATGGGTTTGTCTTCGACGACACCCTGTACATCGTGGAGAATCCCCGCATTCGCCAACTGTGGCGGCCGTGGGAGGTCATTGCGCACACTTCGCGTCCGGTGGTGCATCTCTCGCTGGCGATGAACTACGCGCTCGGTGGGCTCGACCCATGGGGATACCACGTGTTCAATGTGGGCGTTCACATCCTCGCTGCACTGACGTTGTACGGAGTGGTACGGCGGACGTTGGACTCCGAAAGTTTGCGGTCCAGATTCGGCGTGGCCGCGCCGTTCCTTGCGGGCGCGATTTCGTTGATCTGGCTGGTGCATCCGCTGCAGACGGAGAGTGTGACCTATACCATCCAGCGCGGCGAATCGTTGATGGGGTTGTTCTACTTGCTGACGCTGTACTGTGTCATTCGCAGTCACGACTCACCCCGAAGGAATTTGTGGAAGATCGTTGCGGTGGTCAGTTGCGCCCTGGGGATGGCCTCCAAGCCCGTCATGGTCACGGCACCGCTGGTCATATTCCTGTATGACCGTGCGTTTCTGGTGACTTCGTGGCGGGAAGCGATGCGACGGCGAGGTTGGTTGTACGGCGGCCTGGCTGCCACATGGTTGCTGCTGCCGCTGTTGCTGGCGAACGCGCCATCCGAGTGGGAAACCAGCGCCGGGTTCGAGTACAAGGAGACTTCACCGTTGCGGTATGCGCTGACGCAGCCGGTGGCCGTGGTACACTATCTGCGCCTGACGCTCTGGCCTCATCCGTTGTGTTTGGACTATGGGTGGCCGTCCCGGTGGTCGGATACGCGGAAGACGCTGGAGAAGTTCCCGGGGCAGATCGTGGTGGCGGCGCTGCTGGCGGGAACGGTCTGGGCATGGAGGCGCAGGCCAGCGGTGGGGTTTCTCGGGGCTTGGTTTTTCCTGATTCTGGCCCCCACCTCCAGTTTCGTGCCGGTGGCGGACGCGATTGTGGAACACCGCATGTACCTGCCGCTGGCCGCCGTGGTCGCGGCGGTGGTGCTTGGCGCGTTTGCGGTCGGGAAACGGCTGTTCAACAAACAGCAGGGCGTCGTGCTTGGGTGCGTGGCCAGTGGATTCGTGGTGGCGCTGTTGGCCTTTCTGACAATCCAACGCAATCAGGACTATAAATCGGAGATGACCATTTGGCAGGACACTGTGGAGAAGAGTCCCAACAATCCTCGGGCGCATGGCAACCTGGGGCTCGCTTTGGAGCAAGCCGGCCGGGTACAGGAGGCCATCAGGCATTACGAACAGGCACTGCGGATCAATCCCGACTACGCTGAGGCGCACTACAATTTGGGAATCGCCCTCGGCCGGCTGGGCCGGGGGCCGGAGGCAATTGCGCAGTTCGAGCAGGCACTACGGCTCGACCCCGATTACGCCAAGGCGCACAACAATCTGGCATTAGCCTTGGTGCCATTGGGCCGGCTGCCGGAGGCGATGGGACATTGGGAGCAGGCGCTACGGATCAAGCCAGATTTCGCTGAGGCGCATAACAACCTCGGGAATGCTCTGCTGCTCGGGGGCAGGATCAACGACGCGATCGGGCACTACGAGCAGGTGTTACGGATCGAACCCGATCTCGCCGAGGCGCACTGTAACCTCGGGGTCGCCCTGGAGAAAGACGGCCGGGTACAGGAGGCCATCCAGCATTATCAGCAAGCCTTGCAGATCAGGCCCGATTACGCCGACGCGCGAAACGGGCTCGCACGACTGCAAGCTGGCCAGTAAGTGGCTGCTGCGTAAATTCAAACCGCCGGGTTCGCAAAGCGTCCAAAGCGGGGAGGCAGTTCCCCGACCGTGATAACCGACGTCAGGGAGTGACGGGGCAAGGTGTGTCTCCCACTTGTTTGTGCTTCTCGCATTGCAGACACCGGCCAGAGGTCTATGCTACTCTTGGGATGCAATGAGGGAAACCGCGACAAACATCGTCCGGCGGCTGCGCGATGCGGGGCACACGGCGTATTTCGTCGGCGGGTGTGTGCGGGACATGGTGCGGGGCGTCGAGCCGCACGATTTCGATATTGCGACCACCGCCCGGCCCGAGCAGGTGCGGTCGCTGTTTCCGAAGACGGTATCGGTGGGCGCGCAATTTGGGGTCGTGCTGGTGCTGGTCGGCGACTACCAATTTGAAGTCGCCACGTTTCGGAGTGACGAAGCCTACCTGGATGGACGGCGACCCACCGGCGTGCGATTCGGTTCACCCGAAGAAGACGCCCGCCGCCGCGATTTCACCATCAATGGATTGTTTTACGAACCGCTGACGCGCTCGTGGGACCCGCTCTTCCCGCTCCAGCGACGAGAGAAGTGGGGTGGCGGGCGCATAATCGATTTCGTCAATGGCCGGGAGGACATCGAGCGGAAGCTGGTGCGGACGATTGGCGATCCGCAGGAACGATTCACGGAGGACAAGTTGCGGCTGCTGCGGTGCGTGCGGTTCGCCGCCAACCTGGAATTCGAAATCGAACCATCGACCTTTGCCGCGGTGAAAAACATGGCGTCACAGATTCGCGTCGTCAGCGCCGAACGTATCCGGGACGAACTGATCCGAATCTTCACCAGGCCGCATGCGGGCCGGGGCCTGGACCTGCTCGATGCGAGCGGGCTGCTGGCGCACATCCTGCCGGAAATCGCCGTGATGAAAGGGGTCGAGCAACCCGCGGAGTTTCATCCCGAGGGCGATGTATTCCAACATACGAAGTTGATGCTGGATTTGGTCTCGGAAGCGGCCTCGCAGGCCCTTCGACAAGGCTCAGGACGGGAGCCCGGCCCTCCAAAAGACAGGACGATCCTGGCGTTTGCCGTGCTGCTGCACGACGTGGGCAAGCCGCCGACTTTTGAGCGCGCGACGGACCGGATCCGGTTCAACGACCACGACCGCATCGGCGCGGAGATGGCGGAGGCGATCCTGCGCCGGCTGCGGTTCTCGAACGACCAGATCGAGAAGATCGTGTTGTGCGTTCGCGAGCACATGCGATTTCAATTCGTCAAGGAAATGCGGCCGGCCAAGCTCAAGCGGATACTGGCCCGTGACACATTTCCCGAAGAACTGGAACTGCACCGGATCGATTGCGCCGCCAGCCACCGCAACCTGGAGAATTACGAATTCCTCAAGACCAAGGCCGCGGAGATGCCGCCGGAAACCGTCAAACCCGAGCCACTTCTCAACGGCCACGATTTGCTGGCGCTCGGCCTCAAGCCAGGCCCGATGGTGGGACAGATCCTCCGCGAGGTTGAGGAACTACAATTGGAGGAGCGGCTGAAATCACGGGCGGAGGCGCTGGAGTTTGCCAGGTCCCGAGCCGCGGCGGCAACGCCGGCGCCAGACGGCCCCACTCGGAACGGGGCCGGCGACGCGAAGACTTGAGGTTCGAGCGCACGGACAGGTAGCGGTTGATGTTTTCGGGCGACACCATGCCGACCAACTGTCCGTCATCCACCACCATCACGGACCTGGGGTTGGTGCCGTTGAGAATCCCGTCGCAGGCCAGCACCAATTTTTCCTGGGGCGGCGACATGGTTAGCTCGGCGTCCATGATGGCCAAGACGGGCGTGTTGGCCGGCTGTGTATTCATCGCCTCGACGAGCGCTGGCCGGGTCACGAGGCCCACGAGGGTTCCGTTGTCGAGCACGGGGAAATCGTCCTGGCCGGTTTGATAAATCAACTCGATACCGCGCGACAGGGGATCGGTCGGGGAAAGGACAACGACCTCGCGAGTCATCACGTCGGCGACATGGAGGTTGCGCAATTCGCCTCGCATCCGCACGACGCGTTCCTCACCTTCCGCGCCGAGGAAGATGAACGCGCCGATCAGGACCAGCCAGAACGAGAATTTCAATCCCGCCACGACGAAGAGGATGGCCAACCCCTGCCCGACCATGGCGGCAACCGTCGTGGCCTGGCGATAGGGCAGCGCCAGCGCGAGCACGGCGCGCAACAGCCGGCCGCCGTCCATCGGGAACGCGGGAATAAGGTTAAACAGGAAGAGTGTGATGTTCGCCTGGACGAGACACACCAGCAGTCCGCGCACATCCTGCGGCATCTCCATGATCAGCCAATGGGACGGTATGCCGGTGAACGGGATCAAAGCGCAGGCGATGGCGGCGTTGACCATTGGCCCGGCGACGGTGATGGCGATTTCGTGCCACGGGTTTTCGGGGATGCTGCGCAGGGCCGCCACGCCGCCGATCGGCAGCAGGGTGATGCTTTTCACCTGGACGCCGAGTTGCTGGGCGACAAGGCTGTGGCCGAGTTCATGAAGGATGATGCAGGCGAACACCGAGCTGAACATGGCCACGGCCCAAGCGGCGCCGCTGAGTCCGTCTTCCATCAGCCCGCTATAGGCAACGAAGGCGAGGAAAATCAGGAACGTGACATGCAGCCGCAGGCTGATGCCGGATATGCGTCCGATTGGAAGCGACCATCTCACGTAGTTATTCCTAACACCGAAGAACGATTGCTGCAAGTAGCGTTAGCACGAAGGACACGAAGCTTTCACCGCGAATGGACGCGAATGCACGCGAATGAGGAAGGGGAAGACAGCCGAAGCGAGTGCGGAAGCAACGCATCCGCCAAGCATAAAGGGAAAGCCGGGCAAGTCGTAAAATCCGCTATTGATTCCGCACTATTATCATCAGTTGTGCCGGTGTATCCCTACCAGCAATAACCGAAGGCTGCGACCCAACAGATAGGCAGAGCCGCCCCATTGCATTTAGCATCGACTGATCTGGATTGTCCTGCATGACAATCTGGATTCCATTTGTTGTGACCCATTGTGCGGGAATTGACCATCCGCTAAAGTTGGGCTTGTCCACTATTTGCGCTGTCGTGAATCCCCCTTTAATGAAAGCATCTTGGATTTGTCGCCCCAACGCCCCCCTTCTTGGTTCTTGAGAGTCAATCCAGATTTTGGTTTCCAATGGCTTCACGAGTAGCAGCGCCGAAAGTATTGCGGATTGATTCTCCGCCGAGATGGGGGCATAAACATCATTGGTGCTTGCATAGTTCGGAGGAACCGATGCGATGGCTGTGTTGTCGTAGATGCGAACCATGAAGTCATACGTGTTCGACGTTCTTGCATCAATGGCGTCTATTTTTGTGTCCCTTGTTTGCTCTGACTTTTCTTGTGTCCTATACTGTTAGAAAGCTAGGGCGACCCCAACTAGGGCAACAGAGAGGAATCCGATTCTCCACCGGTGCTTGAGCTTCGCATTTTCTCTCTCTGGTGGGTTCATCGCCAATTCAATGCCCATCCACGCAAGAACTCCCTGTACAATCGCCAGCAAAATGACGATGAAAAGGGCCATGATTCCTGTGTCCTAACAGAATCATGCCAGATTTGCCAGAACGGTTGTGTCCGTGCGTCGTTTTCCGGTCGGGTATTGTCAAGTGCATAGTCCCCATTGTTTTGAGGTGCTGTACACGTGGATTGGCTTGAGGGACAAGCAGTTAGAAATTGAGTGTGTCGATTTGACACTTGGCTTCGCTTTACCGGATTGGCTTCGTTTTGGCCGTTCCACGGCGGCATTTGGGGCTCTTTAGATGCGGATTTCGAACTTGCCGGCGCAAAGGCCTGCTCTGCCCGCAGGCAGACTTGCCCCACGTGGACGGGGCGACTATGATGCGCGGCGTTATGGACAAGATTCTCGTGGTCGATGACGAGGCGGATATTCGGCGGGCGTTCCACCGCAACCTCGCCAGCGAAACGTTGCAGGTGGTGGAAGCGGGCAATGGCGAGGAGGCCATCCGCATGGTGGCCAGGGAGCGGCCGAATCTGGTGGTGATGGACATTCGTATGGCCGGCACCAGCGGATTGGAGACGTTGCGCAAGCTGCGCGAACTCGACCCGAAACTTCTGGTGATCATGATGACCGCCTACGGCACGACGCAGACGGCGATCGAGGCCATGAAGCTGGGGGCCTACGACTACGTGCTGAAGCCGCTGGAAGTGCCCAAGCTCAAAGCGTTAATCGAGTCGGCGCTGAAGGCCGCGCGCGACATGCGGGACGTGGTCAGCTATCCGCCGCTGTTGACAAGCGAAGATCACGCCGAAGGCATCGTCGGCCAGAGCGAGCCGATGCAACAGGTGTTCAAGCTCATCGGCCAGGTGTCGCAATCGGAAGCCACGGTGCTGGTTACGGGCGAGAGCGGGACCGGCAAGGAGTTGGTGGCGCGGGCCATTTACCACCACAGCCGGCGGGCCGAGAAACCGTTCATGGCGATCAATTGCGCGGCGATTCCCGAAAACCTGCTCGAGAGCGAACTGTTCGGTCACGAAAAGGGCGCGTTTACGGGCGCGGGCGAACGGCGCATCGGCAAGTTCGAGCAGTGCGACCAGGGCACGATTTTTCTCGATGAGATCGGCGACATGCCGTTGTCGACACAAACGAAGATCCTGCGGGTGCTGCAGAACGGCGAATTCCAGCGGGTGGGCGGCAACCAGACATTCCACTGTGACGTGCGGGTGATCGCCGCTACCAATCGGGCCCCCGAACAACTGGTATCCGCCAAGAAGTTTCGCGAGGACCTGTATTACCGCCTGAATGTGGTCCGCATCCACCTGCCGCCACTGCGAGAACGCCGGGAGGACGTGCGTCTCCTGGTGCACTATTTTCTCCAACGATTGGCGAAATCGGGGACGGTCGGCGGGCGGGTCGCCAAGATTTCCTCCGAGGCGCTGAAGATACTCGAACGGTCTCCCTGGCCCGGCAACGTGCGCGAACTGGAAAATGTGATCGAGCGGTCGGCGGTTGTTGCCCGAGGCGATTCGATTCTGCCCAAGGATTTGCCCACGGAAGTGCGCGAGGGGCGAGCGGTCGCTGTACCGGCGGAGGACCTGACGGCGGCAATTGATGCGGCGGTGCGTCCGCTCTATGCGCTGGCCAGGAAAGACCCGAGCCTGAAGATCATGGCGCTGGTGGAACGCGAACTGATCACGCGGGCTCTGACGGAGACCAATGGAAATCAGGTGCAGGCGGCGAAGCTACTCGGGATCACGCGGGCGACGTTGCGCAAGCGCATCGAAAAATTCCACATCGCCAAGCGGCTGGACGTGTCGTGAAGCTCCTCACCGCACACCCTAGTTGATCATGACGCCGTTTTTTTCCATTTGATCAACTTGTTCCTTCGTCAACTTGCCGTAGCATTCGGGAAGTTTGCCCTGAGAAATGAGCGCGCGGAAGTATTCCGCCTGCTGATGCACGGCCTGCTGATGTGCCACCGGGTCGTGGGCGGTGGCCGCTTTGGCCTCCGCGGCGTACTTGGCAGCGAACGGATCTGGTTTGGTGGCTATCGCTTGAGGAACCTGTCCCGCCCCCACCCGGGCGCTATTCCAATCCGGCTCACTCCTGGTGACAGCTTGCTCAGTGCGTACGGGCACTGACACAGCGACCGTTTCCTCCTTCGACGGAAACAGGGCGTTCAAGAAGGAGTGTGCCAGGATAACGATGGAGACGAGAACCGCCACCCCCAACACAACCAGCCAGCGCTTCGAACCAGCGTCCACGGACGAAGAAATTGCGCTCATGCCCGCCTAATGTCCCTCCTGCCACTGACTGAAATTCACTTTGCCGGAAATCACCGGGTAGTCCGGCGGCGGTTTCGTCAAGAACCGCGAGTCGTAGCTGTAATTCTTGACGTAGCCGGTCGAGATTGTCCCGGACCCGTTGACCGTGCCCACGGCACCGCGTGTCAGCTGCACAATCCCGCCGTACACCGTGAGGGTGCCGGTGGGGGTCATCGTGGAGTAATTGACCACGCCAAAGCTACCGGCACTCCCGTCGCCGGAGGTGCCGGCGGCGATCATTGACGCGTCGATCGTCAGATTAGCCGGCGCGCCCGTGTCCACCCAAATGTTGTCCTGCGAAATCAACCCCAGCGCATCGGTAGTCGTGGGATTGTTCACGGGATTATGTGTATACGTGATGTTGTTCTCGATATACATGCTGGCCTCGCTGACGACCGTCAGCGGTCCGGTCACGGTCCCGCCTTCCAAGTAGATCGTGCCCGGCGATGAGCTCCCTGAGCTCCCTGAGCCCCCGTAGCCCCCGTAGCCTCCGTAGCCTCCGTAGCCTCCGTAGCCTCCGTAGCCCCCGCTGCCGCCGCTACTGCTGTTCGTGCCGTTTGCCACATAAATAATCCCGCCGCTGGCAGGGATTGTGTACGTCTGGGTTCCGCTGGAGGTCTGGACGGTGACCGTACCGCCATTGAACGTGAGCGTCGCGGTACCGCTGACTTCCAAGCCACTGCTGGTGGCGATGCTTTTCAGCGATGAGGAGCCCGAGTTGAAGTTCACATCAGCCATCGTTCCCTGATACGAGTTCAATGCCAGACCATCTGCCAAATAGACTCCGGAGATGCTCCCGGAATACGTTCCGTAGTTGGACGCCAGCGGAGCATAGAATGCCGGGTCGCCGTCAAAGTACAGTTCTGTACCGGAGTAAACGGCCCCGTGAAACACATCCCCCGTGACGAAGTAGATGGCGGCGTTGTTACTGCTCCAGAGGGCGAATTGTGCATACGTCGGCTGGTACACATCCAGCAGGCTGACGACCCGCGTCACCGAGTTGCTCACCCCATTCCCATTGGAGACACCACTGACTGTCCCCGTCGAAATGATGCAGTACGTACTCGTATTGGTCCGATAAATATAGTACGAATAAGATCCTGAGCCGACGCTCCCGCTGCCGTTGGTCGCGCCGGTGGACGAATTTACCATCACGGTGAGATTCGACTCCATGAACCGCGCGGCGACTTCCACGCCGCTTTCCGCAATGTACATGGCCTGATCCAGCTTCAGTTGTCGCGCGGCAATCTGCCGGTGGTCGCTGGCGACATCCAGAATTGTTATCACCAGACCGACCACGATAAACAACAGGCACAACACCACGATCAGGACTGACCCTTGGGGCTCTTCGCGCACTGGCTTGGTTCTATTCATACCCTAACTTCCTTATGAAGGATTTCACCGATGATTCTGTTGATCGCTAATTCCTGAATTGCACAAATGTTGCCATGGTGTTGGTCACCGTCAGCCCGCCGCAGCTCTGGGTGACAGAGACGGAAATCTGAACCCCGTTCGTCGAATAGGACATCGTCGAGGCGACCAGATTTTTCACCACGCTGTTGCCCGATTGGTCGACAATGGATCCTGTGCTTGCTGAGTAGGTGAACGAGAGTCCGTTGGTGTAGGACAATTGCCAATTGGTGGTCGTGGACGTCGCCGTGACGGTGCTGGCTTGTGCTTCCCGCAGCCCGTTGTTGGTGCCCATGCCGATCACCATCCGATCGAGCGCGAAGCTTGCCTGTTCGGAGCTTAAACTCATCAGGCTCGTCTCGTTATAGGTTTTGCAGACCTGCCAGAACACATTGAACATAGCCACGGTAAGAAGGGTGAGGATGCCCATCGAAATACACATCTCGACGAGCGTGAAACCACCCGATGACCGAAATGCCCTTGTGCCACGGATTTTCATGGGTGCAGCGTCGACGTTAGCGTCGTCGTCAACATGTTCGTCGCAATATTGTTCGTAATGCTGTGGTTGATATAATTCCTGTAAGTGACGCTCACGGCCACGTTCTTGGTGCACGAATTCAGGTTGGTCACCGTGTACGTGCCCGTGACGGAACCGTTGGTAAACACGTATGTCCCCGCGTTCAGGGATGTGGAATTGGTCAGACTCAGCGTGCGCAGGGTCTCCAACTCCAGACGGGCGGAATGCAACGCCGCCATTTGGTTGGCCCCTGTCTTGACCGCTTGCATCGACATGGTAAAACTGATCACACACGCGCTGAGTGAAAAGGCGAGAATCCCGATGGCAAGCATGGACTCCACGAGAGTGAACCCTGCATCCCCCTTGAATCGCTTCCCAGTCATCATTTCTCCTGTGCTCATCGGCACACCGCAGCCATTTCATACAGCAAGCGACGTACCTGTAATGGCTTCCGAGTAAATACTGAAAAAGTCCCGCGGTTCTGCTGGGATCGCGAACAATACCTTTTCCAGCTAGCCACGCGGAACTGAGAACCATTCGCAACGGTGCGAGGGGCGTCCCTTGTTGGACGCCCCTCCCCACCCCGGGCTCCCGCCCTCACCTCTCGGGAACCCATTATCTTAAACGGGTCGCTTATTTCGGTCCGAAATTCTGTGTGCCCGTAGGATTGTTGGTCTTGGTTGCGCCATTGCCGAACAAGCCGAAAAACTTCCGCGGCTCGGCATTGTCCTTTGGCATCCACTTGTCGTTCGCATACACCTGTTCGTCCGGCAGGCCGTTGGCGTATTTTTCGTAGCCTGTCTGCTGGTCCGGATGCACGATCGTTGGGGTCAGAAAAATCAAGAGGTCAGTCTTCGTCTTACTCAGACTCTTGTTACGAAACAATGGGCCAAGCAATGGTGCATCGCCCATCAGGGGTACTTTGGTGTAGTTGTCGCTGACGTCCTGGCGCATCAGGCCGCCGATGGCCAGGGTGTTGCCGCTCTTGATGAGGACGGTCGTCTGCGCCGTGCGCGTGTTGATGATGGGAATCGACACCGAGTTGCCACCACCGCTCTGCAGCGTCGCGTTTTGCGTGGAGCTGCTCGCCTCCGGCTGTACGTCCAGCGTCACATAGTCATTGCGATTGACGCGGGGCGTTACGGTCAGGATGATGCCGATGTCTTTGTACTCGAACCCGGATATTTGCAGCGACGCCGTCTGTTCGCTGAAGGAGAAGTTCGGAATCGGATATTGTTCGGCAATGGAGATACGGGTCTTGACATTGTCCGTCGCGACCACGCGCGGGTTGGCAAGCAATTTAGAGTCCGTATCCTGGTTGAGGTAGTTGAGGATGATTGCGGCGTTGCCGGGGTTCAACAAGGCGTAGGGAGCGTTCCAGCCTCCGCTGTTCAGATTCCCGATCATGTTGAAGCCGGTCAGGTTCGCCCCGCTGATTGGATCGGTGGCGTATGACGTCGGGCCCTGCCCCGGTGCCGGCGTGGCGGTGCCCGGTGGGATGCGATAACCCGTCGCCGACAATTGATGACCGAGCAGCGTACCGGTCCAATCGATTCCCAGGTTCTTTTGCGGATTCTTTATCGTCTCGATGAATTTCGCTTCGATCAATACCTGCGGGGTTTCCGTGTCGAGCGATTTGATCAGCGGGACAAGCTTCGACAGGCTGGAGGGCGTATCGGAAAGCACCAGCGTGTTGCTCCGCGCATCCACTACAATCTTGCCTTGTTTGGTCAAAACAGGATCGAGAGTCTTTTTCACGTCGTCCGCCTTGGCAAATGCCAGCGTGTACACCCGCAACTCGATCGGCTCCACATCCAGAGATTCCCGCGACTTGATCTTCACCACGTTATTGTCTTTGACGTACGCGTAGCCCTTCGATTCGGCGATCAATTGCATCGCCTGCTCGTACGAGATCCCCTTCAAATTGACCGTGACCTTGCCGGTCACTTCGTCACCGAGAATCAGGTTGACACCCGCCTTGGCCGCAAGCGTGCGCAGCACATTCTGGATGTCCGCTTCGATGTAACCAATCTCGATGGGCTCATCGACCGGTGGTTGGGGTGTGGTCGTCGCAGTCGCAACGACCGGAGCGGCGACCGCCGTCGTGGCAGGCCCCGCCGTGGCAGCCACCGCTGCCGTCACCACCAGGATCGCGTTCGATGGCGCCGGCCCTCCCGCATAAACGACCGGGCAGAACAGGGCGCCCGACAGGCAAATGGTCAGCAATCGTCGCGTCTTCATGTTATCCTCCTACGGAACAGCAGCATCTGGGCCAGCCCGAACCCGTTCGGGACCAGCATCCACGTCTGGGTTGTCTGGCCAGCTAATTGTGCTCGCTGCCACCGAGCCGTAATTCCATCTTTTGTCCCCCGACTTGCAGCACCACCAGTTCGCGCGTGATCTTCAGGGCCTTGATTTCCACTTCCCCTTGCGCGGTTTGCATCTTCACCGGCCGGTTTACCTCGACAAGTTGGTCATTGATCAGGGCAGACGGGTGGGCCGCGTCGTACAAAATGCCCGTCAATTTCAAGGTGTCAGCACCAACCGATGTGACCATCCCGGTGCCATTCGTGTCCGTGGAGCCAGCCAGTTGTGATCCAAACGGATCGCGTGTGTTTTGGGTCGTGTACGTCGAAAGGACCAACTCTAGATTGTGTCCGGACTTGCTTTCCGTGGCCGCCCCGACTCGCGCGCAGAGGAAGAGAAAGAGCACCAGGAAAAAAATCGCCTGGCAAAACGCCAGCACTCCGACCACCCTCAAGGGCGCGGACAGACCCGCACTCGATGACGGGCGACAATCCACTGACCCGTCATGGACCGGCAGCGCGCGGCGTTGCTTGCGGACGGTCGTGTGTGTATCGATCACCGCGCCATCGTTCGAAGCGGCGCGGTGGATCCAGGCAACGGCATGAGCGTGAGACTTCATGCTGACTTCTTGGCCTCCGCTTTCTTGGTCGGTTCGGGGGGTTGCACCCGCAGGGTGATGGTCAACGCCGCTCCGTGCTGGCCTCGATCATCGGCATTGCCGCCCACGGAGAAAGATCGAATCTCGGCTGTGGGAAACCTGTTCTCCAGATCTCGAACGAACGTGCCAATCTGGTCGTACGTGCCGGAGAAATCGATGCCTACCGTGTAGGTCCGGCTCTTGGATTCTCCGCCAACTTCCACCTTGATACCGGGACGCAGGGCGTTGATGCGCACGGGATGTTGTTGTGCCAGCAGGCTGATCTCACGCACCACCCAGGCAAATGGGTCGCCAGAGACCATCGCCGCCTGCTGTTCTTCAACAAATGACTTCACTTCCGTGCGATGGGCGACATCCAACTGCGCCCCGCGGGCACGACGCTCGGCCTCCAGGATTTGGTCGTTGAGCTTCGTAATACTCGTCTTGACGTCGGTGAGCGCGCTCCAGTTCTTCAGAACGTACAGTTCCACCACGCCCACGACTGCCGCCAAGGTCACAATGCAGACGAACACAACCTTTTGCAGCTTTTCCTTCGGAAGCTTTTTCAAGAAAGCGATCTTCACTTCGTGGTCTTCTCCTTGTACCAACATTCGACGGAAAAGCTGGCCGCATCTCTCGAGATGCTCGCCTTGTCGGTCTCCACCACGCGGCCGATCGAACGCAACTGGATGTCCTCAATCAGCTGGCCGAACCGTGCGTCGTTGCGCAGCACCTTCAAGAACCGGTCCACTTCCAATTCTGGTTCGCTGCCGAACGCCTTCCCGTCCAATCGCAAAACGAGCCGCTGAACCTTTTTGGGATGTCCCTTGTGATGGCCGTCGCCACCGTCCTCCCCGGCGTCGTCCGAGCCGGGACTGTCCACGCTCAGGGCGAAGTCAACTTGCGTCAGTTGAACCGATGGAATAATAAGGTCTTTCACCAGGGCGAATTGCGGAGCGATCAAGATCCGCGAACGGTTGACCGCGACGATCTCTTCCGCGTACTTGTTGAGCTTTTGAAAATCAGTTTCTTGCGCGCCGCCGTCGTTCATCTTGTCCCACTTCGACTGGAGTCCCGCCAAGTCGGAGCGTCTTTGCATCAGGATGGCCGATAGCACGCCGCCCAATGCCACCGCCATCGTCAGCACTCCCAGACCAACGGCAATGAACAGTTTGACCGGGTCTCGAGCGCGGGCTTCTTGCGCCAGTTGTTCTTCGGCCAACAGGTTCAGGGTGATCGCGGTCATCATGTCACTCGTTGGTTATGACAATCGGGCTACCGCAACTCCCACGGCCGCGGCCAACGATGGGCCGATGGCGTGCACTCGTCGGGTGCCTCCGTTGAACTGGCTGACATCCAGGCTGTCTACCGTATTCCAGCATTCCACCGGCGTACCGACCGCTTCTCCAAGGATCGTCAACACCGGCGGGGAACAAGCCGAGCCGCCACAAGCGTAAATCCGCTGAACGTGCAGATCGTTCTGCCGCTCG
>JBEKUF010000075.1:0-15932 GCA_049515295.1 Verrucomicrobiia bacterium
TGGGGGTTGGCTGAAGTGCTCGGGACGATAGTCGCGCCGCCCGCTGTCACGTGCCTTTTCAGTACACCACAATCTTGTAGTCGAGAATGCTCTTGCGGATTGCGTCCGAAGAACCCTTCTCAGCCACGGCGAAGGCAAGCATCATCTCGCGCAGTCCACACTGCAGTCTGTCCACCAAGTCCGCCTGCAACTCGAAGTAATTTTTGTCCCGCTCCGCACGTGCCACTGTATGTGCGCTAATCTTTCGCAGATCATTGACTTCCTTCTGGACAGCCAATGCTTCCTCAATTTCGGGAGAGAGGAGGTTGTGCTGCCTGAAGTAGAGTCGGAGCAAATCGCGCCGTCGCTCATGCTTCACGAGTTCGGCCACTTGGGATCGCAGCTGAGGGCTTACGATGCGTTTGGCCAGCGGTTTCATACTGAAGTGCAGTACGGCACACAAATCTTGAGCGAACTGCACCATCGCTTTCTTAGAATTGTACCCGAGGGGTGCGAGAAACAACGGTGTCTGATCAGGCAGGTTGGGGAAAAGCACGACTGGCCGGAATAGGCGCTGGATCTCGCTAAGAAACAAGTAGACAGCGTCGTAGATGCTAATTGTATCTGGAAACCCGCCTTGTACCATTGGATGGTAGTAACGCCGGTCAATCTTCGGACCAACCTTCTTGGAGCGTCGAATCTCATGTAGCTTCCAATGGAGTTGGTCTGCAGCCGAAAGTGTATTCAAATGCGAGAGAAGCACCGCTATGCAGGGACTTCCATCCGACTTGTGTCCCCACACGTACTGCTGGAGCCCAGACAACTCTACGCCGGAGCCGTACCTCGTACCGAGGCGAGTTGCTCCCAGACTGTAGTTCGGATCGTTCCGGTACTTCTCCAAAACGCTTGGTTCAAAGAAATGAACTTCCAGTTGCCGATTGAATTTGCGCAATCGCTTTGTGTAGTAGCCAACGCGCAGCGCACTCATGACTTGTCACATCTTCCCAATCACCGCATCACCGAACTCGCTGCACTTCACTTCCTTGGCGCCTTCCATCTGGCGGGCGAAGTCGTAGGTGACAGTCCTGGCGTTGATGGCGCCGTCCACGCCCTTGACAATCAGGTCGGCGGCCTCGGTCCAACCCATGTACCGGAACATCATTTCGCCGCTGAGAATCACCGAGCCGGGGTTGACCTTGTCCTGGTTGGCGTACTTGGGCGCCGTGCCGTGCGTGGCCTCGAAGATGGCATGTCCGCTGATGTAATTGATGTTGCCGCCGGGCGCGATGCCGATCCCGCCGACCTGCGCCGCCAGCGCGTCGCTGAGATAATCGCCATTGAGATTGAGCGTGGCGATGACGTCGAATTCCTCGGGACGCGTCAGCACCTGCTGGAGCGTGATGTCGGCAATGGCATCCTTGATAACAAGGCCTGCGCCGGGTTTGCCGTCGGGAATCTTGCACCACGGGCCGCCGTCCATCTCCACCGCGCCGTAACGCTCCCTGGCAATCTTGTAGCACCAGTCGCGAAACGCGCCCTCGGTGAACTTCATGATGTTGCCCTTGTGGACAATCGTCACGCTCTTCCGCTTGTTCGCGATGGCGTACAGGATCGCGGCATGAATCAGGCGGATCGTGCCCAGATAGCTGACCGGCTTGATCCCGATGCCCACATCCACCACCGCCGGGCGCACCGGCGCGCCGAGGGCCTGAAGCTGTTTCAGCCACACATCCGCCGCCTCTTTGGTTCCAAACCGGATCTTTTTGAATTCCTTGGGAAATTCCTTCTGCAGAAAATCCAAAATCTTCTGGCTCTCCGCCGTCCCGCCGGCGTACTCGATGCCCGCGTAAATGTCTTCCGTGTTCTCGCGAAAGATCACCATATCGACCTTCTCGGGATGCTTGACGGGCGAGGGGACGCCCTTGAACCAGCGCACGGGCCGCAAACAGACGTACAAATCCAGCATCTGCCGTAGCGCAACGTTCAGACTGCGAATCCCTTTGCCAACCGGCGTGGTCAGCGGGCCTTTGATGCCGACGAAATAGTCCTGGAACGCCTTGACCGTCTCGTCCGGCAGCCAGTTGTTGAATTTCTTGAACGCGGTTTCGCCGGCAAACACTTCCAGCCATTCCACCTTGCGTTTGCCGCCGTAGGCTTTCTTCACCGCCGCGTCGAACACGCGCTCCGCCGCCGCCCAGATGTCCGGCCCCGTGCCGTCGCCGCGAATGAAGGGCAGGGTGGGGTTGTCAGGAACGTTCAGTTTGCCGTGTTGAATGGAAATGGTTGCCATACGTGGTCGCTCTCTCGCCTAACGCGCCGCGATGATAACAGAGCGCGTGAGGCAGTCAACCCCCGCGCCGGTCGAACGGAACCGCATCTGCGTTTTCGTCTGCGCCGGCGCATGCGCGTGTCACTGTACGGGTGCGCCACCGTTATGATATGTTGGGCCAATGCTCGATCGCTTCAAGAGAGGCATCCTTGTTCTCTGGAGGAAACTGGCTCGTATCCGCGCCACGCCCCATCAAATCGCGGCCGGGTTTGCCCTGGGCGTGTTCGTAAGTTTTCTGCCCATCATCCCGCTGCGCACGATCGTCGCGCTGCTGCTGGCGTGGTTGCTTCGCCAGAACATCGCGGCCGCGTTCGTCGGCAAGAGCATCACGTTGCTCTATTTCCCGCTCGTGCCGCTGATGTGGGCTGCCGAGTATCGCCTTGGCATCCTCATCAATCCGGTTGAGAAACCCGCGATGATCGACCGCGCGCATCTCGGAGAAGTCTTTCACATGGGCTGGGACGCGTTTGTCGCCACGTTCATCGGTGGCGTCATGATTGGCCTGCCGGTGGCTCTCGTCACTTACATCGTTGTCTGGCGACTGGCGCAGAAATGGAAACTCCGCCGTTCCGGCGCGCCGCTGAAACCGACGGATTAACCCGAATCCACCATGAGCTTCTCCATTTTACTGGCGGAATTCCCACTCGACCACCTCGAGGCGCTCGCGCCCGTCGTCGCGCAAACGTATGCCATCCCCGATTACGACGCCCGCACGAGGATCCGCAAAGGCTGGGGGTTCCTGGATCGCAACGCCACGGAAGACGAGGCGCGCCGCATCGTGGCAGCGATTGGCAACCTGGCGGGCGGGGCCGTGGCCATCGACAACGATCAACTGCGCTCTCTGCCGGCCCCAAAAGTGATTACCGGGTTTGACTCCGTGGAGAACGGCGTGACGCTGAGGTTGCAATCGCCCCAGGAGCCGCCGCGCCCGGTCAGCTGGTCGGAAATCGCCGTGGTGGCCGCAGGCCGGTTCTCCGAGGAGATCATTCAGCGCGAGGCGGGCGGGGACCAACAAAAGATGGCCGGAATGATGTTGGGCCTCGGCATGTTCATGGTGACGGGCATCCCTCCGGGGCTGCTCGGCGGCGGCAAAAAGAAGAAGGAAGAGAAACCGGCGAAATCCACCCGCGTGATTACCTTTGGACGCATCGTCACCACCGCTGGCGAACAGTTTGCCTTCAGCCCCGACCACTTCGATTTCACCGGCTTGGCCGAGAAAAAACAGATCAACGCCACCGGGAACTTTCGCGCGTTCCTCAGCGAACTGTCGGGCCGGGCCGCTGCGCGATTGAACCTCGGCGCGCGGCTCGTGATCGAGAACCGCTCTCTCACCTTCGCCAACTACGGTGGTCTCCACGATTTCGAGACGGAACTGCTGTGGATGTACAACGCAGCGGCAAAGTAGTTCTTTTGAAGGATCCTTCGGAAGCGGTGTAGCGGCGCTTCAGGGCATTGCCACGCCGGGAATGGACACGCGCGCCCTGTAAAATCCCGTGCGGGCGCAGATGTACAGCGTCTTGCGGTCAGGGTCGCCGAACGCGACGTTGGCGGGTCGCTCGGCCAGTGTGATTTCGCCGGTCTTTTTGCCCGCGCGATCGAAGATTTCGACCGACTTCATCGCGGAGACGTACAGATTGCCTTCAACATCGACCCGAAAACCATCGGGACGCTCCACCTTGCAGAAGACGCGGCTGTTGGCGATTGTGCCGTCGGCGTTCACGTCGAACGCGCGGATGTGGCCGAGTTCGGTGTCGGCGATGTACAAAATCTTCTCGTCAGTCGAGAAGGCGAGGCCGTTGGGCTTGACGAAGTCGCGGGCAAGGAGCGTGACGGTGTAGCGTCCACTGTCCACAGTGGATGGAGACGCGGATCGGCTGGGGACAGCCGACGCTACAACGCGGAACACGCCCTGGAAATCCAGTTCGCGTAGCTCCGGTTTCACCCCGTACGGCGGATCGCTGAAGTAAACCGAGCCATCGCTCCTGCACACGATGTCGTTGGGACTATTGAGCCGTTTGCCTTCGTAATGCGTGGCGAGGGGGACGACTGTCCCGTCCGGTTCCGTGCGTGACGTGCGTCGGTTCTCGTGTTCGCACGTGACCAACCGGCCCTGCGGGTCGAGCGCATTACCGTTGGCCTGACCGCTCGGTTCGCGAAACACGCGGAACGAATTCGTCGCCGGCGTGTACCGATAGATCCGGCTGGCGGGAATATCACTGAAGAGGAGTTCATTCCGCGCCGGCACCCAGACCGGCCCTTCGAGGAATTGAAAATCACCACGGACCTTCTGCGCCGCGGAAATGGTCAGGCCAGTCGCCATGCCGCCGACGCTAACACGCGACCAAGAAAAATCAAGGCCGCCCGTCGCCGAACCCGTCGTGGCAACCGAGGACGTTCTGGATTCGCTGGGCGTCACGAACCAGAAGGCTGGCGCGCAGAAGCGGACGGATCTGGCCCCACCATGTCTGCACATCCACTTCGAACATGAAGGCGTCGACGTCACCGCAAGCGAAACGCGTGTTACCCCGGCGCAACGCGTTGGAAGCGGATTGGAGTTCGGCGGTGAGGATATACGCCGTCCACGGCTTCAGATTGAGGCTCCGTACCAGAACGATAAGGTCGTCGATCTGTTCCGCCGCGCCTTTGATGTGCACCGTGAAACTGCACGTGGCTTGATAGCCCGTTTCGTTGGTCGCGAGGCAGGAGACCGTCGTATCACCGGTGGCGAACACGCTACCGCTGGCCGGCGTGCTGGAAACGCTGACGGACGAACACTTGTCAGTTGCCGTAACTGTGAAATCAACGACTGCTCCGTCGGGCGATGTGGCGTTCCTCACGATGTTGGACGGACAAGTGATGACCGGCGTGTCTTGGACCTCAAACGCGCCGATGTCGATGCGACCGCAGACAACGCGTGGAAAGCCGGTTCCGCGCTGGTCGTAAAGCAGCGGCGGATCGAAGGCGTACGGATCAAAGTTGGGGTCGCCGGCATTGATGGCCGGGCTGCCCGGTAGCAGCGCGCAGGTGAAAGTCGGCCCACCATTGTCCTGCAACGGACCGAGCATGGGGTTGGTATTGGTTTGATCGCCCGTCGCCGTCAAGAAACCGCCGCCATCATCGCTGCTCAGGTTGTAACCGAGCGAGGTGACCGTGCCCAAATCATTGGTGACGTTGAGGCCTGAAACGCCCGCATCCAAGATAGTACTAGCAATCATCACGATGGCGGTGCCAGGCGCGTCAGCCACATTGTAGATGCCGCTGTTTAGGATGGCGTTCGTGGCCGAGTTGCCGCTCAGCGTGCTGTTAACGATCTGCAAGATCGCGAGGCCGCCCTGTCCACCGAAAGAGTCCGCAAAGTTGTAAATGTCACTGCCGAACTCAGTGTTCGTTGCCGAGTTCCCGCTTAGAGTGCTATTCACGATCTGCACGGCAGCGGTGCCGCTTCCATAGACACCGTAGTTGTAAATACCATTGCCGTTAGTGGCGGAATTGCCATTCAACGTACTGTTACTAATCTCCAAGCTTGCAACGGCGCTATCGTAGCCTTCGTTAAAGACGCCGCCGCCGTTGGCTGCCAAGTTGCTGCTGAGGGTGCTGTTGAGGACCCGAAAAGTTCCAAGTCTATTATTGATGCCGCCGCCGCGACCGTAGCGACTGGTGGCCGAGTTGCCGCTCAAAGTGCTGTTGGCGACGTCCACATTCCCGCCGAGGTTATCAATGCCGCCCCCATAGCCGGCGTAGTACGAGAAATATCCAGCTTCATTGCTGCTCAGAGCGCTGTTGATGATTTCCACGGTCGCGGTCCCTCTGGCGCCGATGTTTTCAATGCCGCCACCGTAACTGCCATAAGCCCAGTTGCTGCTGAGGGTGCTGTTGGCAATTACCACGCTCGCGATGCCGGAGTTGCCGAAGTTGTAGATGCCGCCGCCGCAGTACGCGATGTTGTCATTCACGATGCTCCCAACTATCCGCACGGCGGCGCTGCCGCCCTGTCCGTTGTTGAAGATGCCTCCACCCATCCCCTCCTCGAAGACAGTCCAGTTACTGCTCACCGTGCTGTTGACAATCTCCAGACTCGCGGTCCCTCCGTTGCCGTCATTATAGACGCCGCCGGCGGAGCCAGCGGAGTTCCCTTCGAGGGTGCAAGCGCTGATGGTCAACTTGCCGTGGTCATTGTAGATGGCGCCGCCGTAAGGAATGGCGTAGCCGTGGGTCACGGCGCAATTGCTGATGATAAGTGTCGCGTGGTCGCTGTAGATGCCAGCGCCGCCAAACGGATCGTATTCGGACAGACCTCTGGTGATGGTCAGACTGGAAATGCTGACCACTATGTTCGAGCCGATGTGGAACACACGGCTGTAACCGCCGACACGATTGATGGCCAGGAGATCAGGCCCGGGGCCGATGATTTCGATGCTGTTGGTAGCAAGGAGTTCGCCGCTGAACTGCGAGATGGTGCCGGTAACGGAGAAGTTGATCGTGTCGCCATCGGCGGCGCTGGCAAGGGCAGTGCGTAACGTGCCGGGGCCGGAGTCGTTCAGGGACGTGACCGTTATCGTGCCAGCGTGAGATTGCGAAATGCCCATGGCCAGAACAGCGGTGGCGATCAGCATGCCCACCTTCATAACGCTCTCTCCTCCAACAATGCACGCCAGCCGCCGCTGGCTGTGGTCCCCTCTTGCTGGTTCTCCATATGGCCTCACCATTGATACGCAAAACGCGGCTGAATCTTGCAACTCGCGCACCGATCGCAGGGGGCCAAGGCGGCAACCTAGCCTACCCACTATGCCGAATATGGACGATGTCGCCGTCTTCGACGATGTACTCTTTGCCTTTGAGGTAGAGCTTGCCGGTCTCTTTGAGCTTCACTTCGGCATGATGCCATGCCTTCGCCGAGGCTTCCGCCTTCGTCGAAGCTGCGGCGGACGAGTCGACAGGCAGGCCTTCCGCGGCCCCGATCAGGTCGGGGTACTTCATCACTTCGGCGCGGATAAACCCGCGGGCGAGGTCGGTGTGGATGGCGTGCGCGGCGTCGACGGCGGTGGCGCCGTGGCGGATCGTCCACGCGCGCACTTCGTCTTCGCCGGTCGTAAAGAACGAGATGTAACCGAGCGCTTGATAGAGCAGGCGCGTGAGCACGTGAATCGCCGGTTCAGTAATACCCAGCGCCGACAGAAATTCGGCGCGCTCAACGGGACTCTCGATCTGCGCGACTTCGGCTTCGGTCTTGGCGCTGAGCGCGCACACCTCAGAACGCGGGCCGGTGAGCTTGGCCCTGGCCTGCTCGACCAACTGCGGATTGGGGAAATTGGATTCGCCGCAGTTCAGCGCCGTGACCAGGCCTTTCACGGTGAGAAACTGTAGCGAACGCATGCGTTTTTCTTCGCCTTCATGCCATGGATATTCGCGGAGCGATTTGCCGGCTTCGAGGTGGGGCGTGAGTTTTTCCAGCAGCGCGGCTTCGTCGGCGCGTTCCTGCTCGAACTTACGTTTCTGGTCCTGGGCGATGCGGTTGAGCCGGGTCTCGATCAGGCTCAGGTCGCTGATCGTCAGTTCGAGGTTCATCGCGTCGATGTCGCGCAGCGGATCGACCGAACCATTCACGTGAAAGACCGACGCATCCTCAAAGGCGCGGACGACATGACAGAACGCGTCCATGTCTTTGAGTTTGTTCAGCCATTGCTCGCGCGGCTTGGGTTCGTGAGGCGGTGCGGGCGCCAGCGTGCACTCGATCTCGGCGTACTTGGTCTTTTTCGGCTTGTACATCGCCGAGAGCTTGTCCACACGCGGGTCGGCAACCTTGACCGCGCCGACATGGTACTCGGCGGCGCGACCGAGCAGGTGGTCGACTCCCACGCCGGTCAGGAGAGAAAACACGGTCTTCTTGCCGACTTGCGGCAGGCCGATGAGGGCGATTTTCATCGTGCAGCGCCGCGTGAGGGCACGCGGCCTACAACTGAATCATTTGGCCAGGCTCGCGCAGAACGCTTCGATGCGGTCGAGCCCCTTCTGGATGTTCTCCATCGAGCAGGCGTAGCTGAGCCGCACGTGGGCGTCGCTGCCGAACGCGATGCCGGGCACCACGGCGACTTTCTGTTCATCGAGCAGCTTCGAGGCAAAGTCGGTCGAGCCGAGGCCGAAACTCGAAATGTTCGGCAGCATGTAGAATGCGCCCATCGGTTTCACGCAGGTGACGCCGGGAATCTTCGTCAGACGGTCGTATATGTAGGCGCGTCGTTCGGCAAACGCCGTGACCATCTTGGCGATGAACGATTGGTCGCCCTTCAACGCGGCGACAGCGCCTTTTTGCGCGAAGCTGGTCGGGTTCGAGGTCGAGTGCGACTGAATCGAGTCGATGGCGGCGGCAATCGGCTCCGGCGCGGCGACGTAGCCGAGACGCCAGCCGGTCATTGCATAGGCCTTGCTGAAGCCATTGACGGTGATGGTCAGGTCGTAGACCTGTTGGCCCAGCGACGCCAGGCTGACGGGCTGAACACCGTCGTAGGTGATCTTCTCGTAAATCTCATCCGAAAGCATCAGGATGTCTTCTTCGAGGGCGACCTCCGCCAGCGCCTGTAATTCTTCGCGGCTGTACACGGTGCCCGTCGGGTTGCCGGGCGAATTGAGAATGATCAATTTCGTCGCCGGAGTCATCGCCTCGCGAAACTGTTCCGGGGTGATCTTGAAACCGCTGGCTTCCGTCGTCTCGACGATCACCGGTGACGCGTCGGCGAGTTTGACCATTTCGGGATAGCTCAACCAGTACGGCGCCGGAATGATCACTTCGTCACCCGCCTGGCAGGTGGCGACAATCACGTTGTAACAGGAATGTTTCGCGCCGCAGTTGACGATGACCTGCGACGGCTTGTAGTCGAGCCCGTTGTCATTCTTCAGCTTTTCGGCAATGGCGGCCCGCAGTTCGGCGATGCCGGACGAGGGCGTGTACTTGGTGAAACCGGCGGCCAGGGCCGCGGCGGCGGCGTCCTTGATGTGCTGCGGAGTGTCGAAATCGGGTTCGCCGGCGCCGAAGCCGCAGACGTCAAGTCCTTCGGCTTTAAGCTTCTTGGCCTTGGCATCGATGGCGAGCGTTAGCGACGGGGTCAGGGCGGCGGTGCGTTGAGCGAGTTGGTGCATGAGTGGTCTTTCTGGTGCTGATGGTTCGATTCAAGATTTCAAAATGACAGGCTCAGAGTTTACAGTTGTAGAACTCCTCGACAAGGGGCTTGAGGTTGTTTTCACGGATGTTGACGATCTTCATTTCGCGCTGGGCGTTCCCGGTCGAATCGCTGGCATGCGCGGCGTTGACCATGATGTCCTGGCCGAGTTCGCGACGGATCGTGCCCGGCGGCGCTTTGCGGGGATCGGTGGGGCCCAGGACGCTGCGGATCTTGGCCACGGCCTCCGCGCCTTCGTAGACGACGGCGAGGATCTTTTCCAAACCGGGTTCGGCCTTGGCCAGACCCGAGCAATCTTCCGGCCTTCGGCCGGTCATGAATTGCACGATCTGGCTGAACTGCTCATCGGCAAAGAGCGGGCCCATGACTTCGCCGAGGGCCTTCTCGGCCTGCGGATTGAGGCCGAAGCCGAACTCTTTTTCCAGGGCCAACCGCGAACGCTGCCCCGAGATCTCTTTGAGCTTTTCGCGGAGCACGGCGCGGACCGGCCCATAAAATTCCTCGGCTTGGCCGACGCTCATGTGGTGCACTTTGATGGCGATGATATACAGCCCCGTGCGCGACAGCATGTCCACAATGTTGCCGGGACGCGCGCTGGGGAACCGGAAATTATCCGGCTTCAGCAGCACGAGCGTCTGTTCGGCTTTGACAGTCTTCGGGTAGGGGACGACGTTTTCCAGAAGTCCACCCTCTGTGTCGGAATGCCTGGCCCAAAGCTTGAGCTTGATCTCGGCTTCTTCGGGACTGGGGGCTGCCAGAACCGCCGGCTCGAAGTACTTCACCAGACCGTCAGCGCCGACGACGAAGTCACCATAGGTGTCGCGGATGGTCTCGCCGGTGGTGCCCTTGCCGGCTTGAAAACTGCCGACGACCTGCCGCACCTTGTGCACCGCTTCCTCCCCGCGGAACACCAGCATCATCACGCGTTTTCGCTGTCCGGTCTTGGAGTCGGGCGAATAATTGTCGAGAATGTACTGGCGGATGAGCTCCTGTATCTTGCGGTCTTGGGGATCCTTGGGGGAAACCGTGATTTCCGCGTAGCGCTCGACCAGCTCACGACCGGGCGCGAACATGCGGGCCGCCACCAACTCCAGCGCGGTGCGGCTAAACAGTCGGGCGATTACCCCGCCTGTACGCGATTTGTAGACCGTATACGGGTTGATCAGTACGTAAGCCAGTTCTTCTTTAGCAGCCATCATGGTTGATCATATTCAGATTGTCGCGTTGAAGTGGCGCATTTCATCCAGATTGCTGACAAGCCGTCCCCCCTCAGCCGGTCCGCTCGCGAGAAACGTGTCTCGCAGTCTCGTACGAACCGACGCGGCGATGTCCGCTCTACTTCTTACCTCCCATGATGCGGAACAACTTCGTGCCGCAATCAGGGCAGACACCCTGGAGGGCGGGACGACCGTTCTTCATGGTTACTTCCTGCGCCTTGGCGATTTCCTTCTTTGCTTTACATTTCACACAATATGCTTCTGCCACGGTACTTGCCTCCCCTTCAGTTGGAGTCTCACTCGAAAACTCTGGCCGCATCTTACTGGCAGCGCCTAACAAGCGTCAAGGTACAAAACGGCAACGGATAGGGTGAGGCGATTAGAGCGCCGCCTGACGCCACCCGCCGTCGTCTAATCCACAACCGTCTGCTTGCCGTCCACCTGCGCCACCAGATCGATTACGCCGACCACGAGCAGATCGAGGCTGGTCACAGAAAGTGTAAGCGGTCGACCTATCGTGTTGACGTTGCCGAACTTCGGCAGTTCCTCGGGTGCGGATTTCGTAAGAAGCCTGATTGCCTCGATGCTGGTTGAAAGGTTGTATTTTTCAGGGTTCCGTGGTAGTGTTCCACGAGGTATTTGGTCGTCCCGAAGCAGCGCACAAGGAATGGACACTACTCTCGCGAGCCACCTGGTCCAAGCGGCAGCGTGCACCTTGCACCGGTCGTTTGCCGTTGCCATTGCCGCGTTGTTGTTGACCGCCTGCGAGCGCTCCGGCCCCATCTCGGATGTCGGGGCGGAACGAGAGGCTGACTACCAGCGCGCCAAGCGATTGTGCGAGCAGCATGACTTCGCAGGCGCCGCGAGTTTTTACGAAAAGGCGCTTTCGGTAAACCCGGACTTCGCCAACGGGCACATGGAGTTGGGCTTGCTGTACGAGAACCAATTGGGGGATCCGATTTCGGCCATCTATCATTACCGGCGGTTTCTGGAGCTGCGGCCTGATTCGGAGAAGAGGCAGTTGGTGGAGGATTTTGTCGAACGCGCCAAGCTGTCATTGGCGGCAAAGTCGCCCCAATCGCCGCTCGTGGATTCGAGCGAGTTGACCCGGTTGGAAAATGAAAAGGCGGCGTTGCTTCAGGAGAACGCCGCGCTTCGAACACGAGTGGCGGAATTGGAGAAGGTGGGGAACCTCACGCCACCGGTGGCGGCCTCGCCGGCAACTGTTCCGGCGGCTCCGGTTGTTCCGCCGCCTCCAATGGCTGCGACCGCGCCTGCGGCTGCTCCAGGGATTGTGCTGGCGGCGGCACCTGTCATGTCGACGTCCGAGACATCAACCATGGACTCGCCACGGCTTCGCACGTATATCGTGCAGCGAGGGGACACGTTGCAGTCGCTGGCGTTGCGGTATTACGGATCGCGAGCAGGGTGGGAAAAGATTTTTCAGGCGAATCGGAGTGGTCTGGCAAGCAAGGATCAGTTGAAGGTCGGGCAGCAGTTGGTAATTCCCTGATGGGGAACGCGGGTGGAGTAGGGCGGGAAGGTTATGTTGAACAAGGTATTCGCGGGGTTGGTGATTGCGTTTTGGGCGGCCATGATGACCGCGCTGGTGCGCGTCGAGGTCTTCCCACAGCCGACGGCGATCGAAACTTTTTCGACCGAGCGGATCATGAGAAAGGTGTTCTCGAACCCCGAGCCCGTGAGTCTGGATGTGTATTACAACACCAGCAATCACATCGGTCATTGCACAATCGAAATCCAACCGCAAATGAGCGACCAGCCCGGGGACGAATGCGGCCCGGCGTCGAACGTGGCCGGTTACAAAGTCACCAGTGAACTGACCGTCGGACTGTCGGCATTCGGAATGCCGTCGCGGCTGGCGTTGAGCGGCGAAAGCGTTTTCAACGGAAAGCTGGAACTGGAACACTTTTGGTTCACGACCGTCATCGGCGAAGGTCGTGCGGGGACGGATGGCATGGGAGACGGTCGCGTGAATGTCATCGGAGATGATCGTACTAAAAAGGTGCAGGTAGCGTTCGATTTTGGGGACTTCCACGATGAGCGTCAGTTTGATTTCAATCAGGTCAAGGGCGCTGGCTTTGCCAGCGCATTCGGATTGCCGGGAATGGCCAACTTCAGCTTCCTCGGCGGTGGCGGCCTGCCGAGCGGTCTCGGGATGACGTCGGACGGGTCGGCCCACGCGCAGCCCACGACGAGCATGTCCCTGGATCGTTTGGAAATCGCCGGCAATCTGCAGCGGGCGTACCTCGTGTATTGCAAAATCGACGACCAGATGTGGACAAAGATCTGGGTGGACGAGTCGGGTCAGATCCTCAAGGTCCTGACCTCGATGGGGCTGGAGATGCGAACCCCGACATCCGATGTCGGGGGAGTGGCCGAGCCGCCGAGTCGAATGAGTCGCCCCGACGCGCTTCGCGGTCGGCGTGGGACCAAGTCATGATCCGCACAGAACATCTGACGAAGCGGTACGGCGGGCTGGTGGCCGTCAACAATCTCAACCTCGATATTCCGCAGGGCCAATTCTTTGCGTTCCTCGGGCCGAACGGCGCCGGGAAGACGACGACCATCAAACTTCTGGCCGGATTGCTCAAGCCGACCTCGGGCCGCGCGGTTATCGGAGGCTACGACATTCAGCTGGACCCGGTCGAGGCCCGCAAAATCATCAGCTACGTGCCGGACACGCCGTTTCTCTATGACAAACTCGAACCCATGGAATTCATGTTGTTCATCGGCCAGCTTTATGGAATGGAACGCGCGGAACTCGTGCGAGCGAGCGACGAGTTGTTTGACATGTTTGGATTGGACGAGGTCCGCACCCGGCCCGTCGAAGACCTTTCTCTGGGGACGCGGCAACGGCTGGTGATTGCCTCCGCGCTGTTGCACCGGCCCAAGGTGATCATTATCGACGAACCGATGGTCGGCTTTGACCCGCGGAGTGCACGGGTCGTCAAAAATGTTCTCAAGGAACGTTCGCGGACCGGGGTGACCGTTTTTCTTTCGACGCATATCTTGCATATCGCCGAGGAACTGGCCGATCAGGTGGGCATTTTGAACCGTGGCAAGCTGATCGCGGTGGGGACGATCGACGAACTGCGGGAACTCAGCGGTGAACAGGGCGAACTCGAAGACACATTCCTCGCGCTGACACGCGGTGAGGAACCGGCGACGGAACTGCCATGAACGCCTTCAAGTTTTTCCGATTGCTGTTTGTGCTCAACCTGCGAATTGTTCGCCGCAACCTCCTCGAGCTGCGAGAGAAATCGCTCCTGATGGTGTCGGTGATCACCTTGTTCGTGGCCGGCTACTGGTTCGCGGGTTACGCCATTTTCTATATGGGATTCCACCGTCTGGCGGACTTACCCGGCCTACAGGTGATCGTGCTGGATCGGATGCTCTACCTGTTCTTTGCGTTCCTGTTTCTGATGTTGATGTTCTCCAACATGATCATCGGCTACTCGACGCTGTTTAAGAGTCAGGAAACCCAGTGGATGCTCACGCTTCCCGTCCGCAGTATCGACGTGTTCCGTTGGAAACTCATGGAGACGACCCTGCTGGCCAGCTGGGCGTTCTTGTTCCTGTCGGCCCCGTTGATGGCCGCCTACGGGAATGCTCGACACGTGTCCCCGACGTTTTATCTGAAGGTGTTCCTGTTGTTTGTGCCGTTTACCGTCATCCCGGCGGCGCTCGGATCGATTGCCATCCTCATCGTGACCCGCTACCTGCATCGACGGGTCTTCAAGTGGGTGCTCTTCGGTGTCAGCGCCGTGGGCATCGCCGCCGGCGTCACGTTTTTGAAGCCCATGCAAGCCGAGCAATTGGGACAGGCGCAGATGGTCGCATCTCTTACGCAATTACTTCACAACAGCAACCTGACCCTGCAGCCGATGTTGCCAAGCTACTGGGTCGCCTCGAGCACGATCGCTTGGGGCGAAGGCTGGTCGGGGAAGGGGCTGTTCTATTTTCTCGTTCTCTTGAGCAACGCGATGATGGCCACCCTCGTTTGCGTTACCATCAGCCGCCGGTTATTCTACGAGGGTTGGTCGCGCAATCATACCCAGGGCGAGTTTCAACTGGGTGTCCCGCTTCTGGACAGACCCATCAATCTCCCGCGCCCGGCCCTCGCCGACCGGCTCGTCAACCTCTGGCCGCGCCTGCATCACGCCACCCGCGCGCTGGTCATCAAGGACATCCGGGTTTTCTGGCGCGACACCTCACAATGGAGCCAGTTCGTGATCTTCTTCGGTCTGCTCGGCCTCTACGTCCTGAATCTCCGCAGCGTCGCGTACGATTCGAGCAACGAGCACTACTGGGCCACCTTTGTCTGCTTCCTCAACCTCGGCGCCTCGAGCATGACGCTGGCCACCCTGACCACTCGTTTCGTTTTCCCCCAGTTCAGCCTCGAAGGCAAACGACTCTGGATCGTCGGCATGGTGCCGAATGGCTTGAAACTGGTCCTTCTCGAAAAATTCTGGCTCAGCAGCGTGTGCTCCGCGACGATCACCCTGTGCCTTATGCTCGGCTCCAGTTGGATGCTGCGCATTCCCGGTTGGCTCACGTTGCTGTTCGCCTCCACGGTCGTCGTTATGAGCTTCGCCCTCTGCGGCATCGCCGTCGGCATCGGCGCGCTGTTCCCCAATTTCAGTTCCGGCTCTACCGCCAACCGCCGCGACGACAACCCCGCCCGCATTGTCTCGGGCTTTGGCGGCACCTTCTGCTTCCTCCTCAGCCTCGTTTACCTCGTCCTCGTCATCGGCGCGGAAGTTCTCCCGATGTACCTGAGCTTCGCCCCCAACAGCTACGCCGATCGCGGCCAGTCGTGGGGACTGGTCCTTTCGTGGATCTTCGTCGCCTTCCTCAGCTTCGCGGCCACGAGTATCCCCATGTCTCTCGCCCTCAAGAAAATCGAATCCCTCGAAATCTAACCTCAGTTCATTCGTGCCCATCCGTGTGAATCTGTGGCTCGCCATTCACGCTGAGTCGCGTCCTCTTCGTGACCTTCGCGCTCTTCGTGGTGAACATCCGTGTCCATTCTCGCTAGAAAATTTGTCCCTTCGTGGTAATCTCCTCAACCAACGCCAGCACCAAACAACACGCACTCAGGCCCGCCCCAATGACCACCAGACCCCATTTCATCATCGCCCTCGTTTCTCTCACCCTTACCCTCACTATCGCCCCCCTCCACGCCGATGAACCCCGCTACTTCACAACCGA
>JBEKUF010000076.1:0-15712 GCA_049515295.1 Verrucomicrobiia bacterium
CTTCCGCAACTCCAGCCGCTCGGAACCTTGCGCCCGCTTGTTCCGTGTCGACGTGTAATTGCGGCTCTTGCACTCGGTGCAGGCCAGTGTGATCAACTCTCTGGGCATCTTGCGTCAGCTCCAAATTCCCGTCCCTACTCCAGGATCTCCGTCACCCGTCCCGCCCCGACCGTGCGTCCGCCTTCACGAATGGCGAAGCGCATGGTCTTTTCCATGGCGATGGGCGTGATCAATTCGACCTCGATATTCACGTTATCGCCCGGCATCACCATTTCGACGCCCTGCGGCAATTTCGCCACGCCGGTGACATCGGTGGTGCGGAAATAGAACTGGGGACGATAGCCGTTGAAAAACGGCGTATGGCGCCCGCCTTCCTCCTTGCTCAGCACGTAGACTTCCGCCTTGAACTTCTTGTGCGGCGTGATCGAGCCGGGCTTGGCCAGCACCTGACCGCGTTCGACCCCCTCTTTCTCAATGCCGCGGAGCAGCGCGCCAATGTTGTCGCCCGCTTCGCCCTGGTCGAGCAGCTTGCGGAACATTTCCACGCCGGTAACGACCGTCTTCTGCGTCTCGCGCAAGCCGACGATTTCGACATCTTCACCGACCTTGATCGTGCCACGCTCGATACGACCCGTGGCGACCGTGCCGCGGCCCGTGATCGAAAACACGTCCTCCACCGGCATCAGAAATGGCTTGTCCTTCTCCCGTACCGGGTCTGGAATGAAATCGTCCACCGCCTTGATTAACGCCAGGACCTGCTTCTCGGCCTCGGGATCGCCCGCCAAGGCTTTCGTTGCACTGACGCGGATGACGGGGGTTTTGTCGCCGGGGAACTGGTACTGAGACAGCAACTCGCGCACTTCCAGTTCGACGAGATCCAGCAGCTCAGGATCGTCCACCAAGTCCACTTTGTTCAAGGCCACCACCATCGCCGGCACCGCCACTTGCCGTGCCAGCAACACGTGCTCGCGGGTCTGCGGCATCGGGCCGTCCGCCGCGCTGACCACAAGAATCGCGCCGTCCATCTGCGCCGCGCCCGTAATCATGTTCTTGACGTAATCGGCATGGCCGGGGCAGTCAATATGTGCGTAGTGGCGTTTTTCGCTTTCATATTCGACGTGAGCGACGGCGATCGTCACGGTCTTGGTCTCGTCGCGCACCGTGCCGCCCTTGGCGATGTCCGCGTAACTCTTAACCTCGGCCTTGCCTTGCTTGGCCAGCACCTGCAAGATCGCGGCGACCAAGGTGGTCTTGCCGTGGTCAATGTGACCGATCGTCCCAACGTTGGCGTGCGGTTTCGTCCGTTCAAATTTGCTTTTTGCCATGCTGTCCTCCTGTCTGCCTCTCTAGATTATGTGACCTGATGTCCTCGTCTCGATCCCGTGCGTCGCGTCAGACGAACCCGATTTATTTTCTGGAGCCCACGATCGGGCTTGAACCGATGACCTCGTCCTTACCAAGGACGTGCTCTACCAACTGAGCTACGTGGGCAACATTTCATCCTGAAGGCCTTACCGTGTAGCTGCCTCCAAAAGTTTCCCCCACACCAGTTTCGCTAGACACAAAAAGACGCCAGAATCCCGCTCCGCTTCCTCAACTCGCGTTACGTTCAAGGAAACAGTCGGCGGGTCCTGCTACGCCCTCTGAACTTGTCTACTGTACCACCCCTCCATGGGGTGCGCTGACTATAACGGATTGCCGCTACATGTCAACACTGGTTTTGAAGAAAATTCTGGCCTTGTGGTCGGTCCCGTCTGCCGTGCTCGAATCCCCCCCTTCCACGTCTCTCGCGCCTCCCATCAGTCGACCTGACCCGATGACTGGGCGCCGTCCCCTGTATTTCTGACCTTGTCCTCGACCCATGCCATCGCGCGCTCGAACACTTCCTTCGGCGCCCAACCATGGCCACCCTGAAAGTCGAAGGATTGGAAGCGCGGCGACCCGACCCACCGGCGCATTTCTTCGAGCTCCTCCCGGTTTTTGTCAAGATCGCCCATTGTCATCGCCACATAGATCGGCGGTGTGCGCCGAAGCCCGGCCACCACGTACATGCCGTTGGTCTTGTACGCCAGACCGGCCCCCTGCAGGATAAGCCCCGAAAAACCCGCCCGTAGCTGCACGAACACCGAGCTGGCTCGTGCGCCGCCCGACACACCCGTGGCGAACTTTTGCCCCTCCTGGACGCGCACGCGCCGCACGACGTCGTCATGCGCAGCCAGAAAATTGCCGATAATCGTTGGCCACGGACCGTTTCGGGACTCGACGAGCATCACGACGACGTAGCCCCTGGCCTTGAGCCAGGCCGCCATGTTCCCCATCTTCGCCCGCCCCAGGGCGTCGGCGATAAACATGCACGGCCAGCGGCGTTGCGTGTCGGCGAGATAACCGTTGGGCAACCAGAGCACGTAGTGATACGTGCCCGTGGCCGCTGCGCCGTCGCTCGCGGATTCAAAGACCGGGACGTCCGACCATTTCGGCGCCTGCGTGAGTTCGCAGGTGATGGTGATCTCCTTCTGTTCCACCCACCCCTGCTGGACAGTCGCTGTTTTGCCGCAGGACAGCGCCAGCACGCCGAGCAGCGCCAACCACAACCTGTGATCACGTTTCATAAGCGACACCGCAGTCCGTTTCCCGCGCTCTTAGATCTTGGTGCCGGCGGGGATCACGGCGTTCTTGGGGATGATGACGATGCCGTCGCGGATATAATAGTTCGGGCCGTCGAAATCGGGTGTGCCGGTCTTGTCGGTGATCACGACGCCTTCGCCGATGTGAACGTTCTTGTCGACGATGGCCCGCTCGATTTTGGAACCGCGTCCGACGCTCATATGAGGGATTCCCATGGCGTCTTCTTCCAGCATCTCGTGCGGGGTCTCGAAAAAATCGGACCCCATCAGGATGGTGTCGCGCAGCACGGAGTCGCTGCCAATGAATGACCGGACACCGACCACCGTGTTTTCGATGCGGGACCGCAGGATGATGCAGCCATCGGCGATGAGCGCATTGCGCACCTGGCTTTCCACGAGTTTCGATGCTGGCAAAAACCGCGCGTGAGTGTACACCGGCGCGATGCGATCGAAGAAGTTGAAGGACGGCTTGAGGGAGCACAGCGCAAGGTTCGCCTTGAAAAACGATCCGATCGTTCCCACGTCTTCCCAGTATCCCTGAAACACGTAGGCCGAAACACGGTGGCGGCCGATGGCGTCGGGAATCACATGTTTGCCGAAGTCCGTCTTGTCGTTGTCCAGCACCTTGCGCAGGACCTCGCGGTTGAAAACGTAAATCCCCATCGACGCCAGGTAGCGGTCCTCGCTGCTGGTGATGCGCAAATTCGACAACACGGGGTCCTGGATTTTCAGTCCGTCCAACAGCTTCTCGTCTTTGGGTTTCTCCACGAACCGCACGACCCGTTTTTCCTCGTTGACCTGCAGAATCCCCAGCGAAGTCGCCTCATCTCGGGTGACGGGAATCACCGCGATGGTAATGTCCGCGTAGGATTCCAGGTGTTGGCGGAGCACCTTCTGGTAATCCAAGCGGTACAACTGATCGCCCGAGAGAATGACGATGTATTCGTAATTCTGCTGGAGGAAATACCGCAGGTTCTGGCGCACGGCGTCGGCGGTGCCCTGATACCAGCCCATGTTGTCGATGGTCTGTTGCGCGGCGAGAATCTCAACAAATCCGCGCGAGAACCGGTCAAATGAATAACTCTGGTGGATGTGGCGGTGCAACGACGCCGAATTGAACTGGGTGAGGATATAGACATGGCGGATGTTGGAGTTGATGCAATTACTGATCGGGATGTCCACCAGACGGTACTTGCCGGCGATGGGCACGGCCGGTTTCGCCCGCTCCTTCGTCAACGGAAAGAGTCGGTGTCCCTCGCCTCCGCCCATGATCACCCCGAGCACATTGGTGGGGGTCACCGGTCTGAGTCCCAACGCTGCCATGACGCGATACTAGGCACAGCGCGTTGACGGCGTCAATTGACAATCGGCCAAAAACGGAATAAAGTAATCGTTGCCGGCGCCATAAAAACGTTTCCATACGAAGTCCACGCAGTCGTGATTCGCCAACGCCGCCGGCCCCGGGTCACACCGGGCGGTTGAATCATTGTTGCGCGACTTCAGACAAGGATTGCACCGTGTGTGGCATCATCGCCTACATTGGGAAGAAGTCCGCCCAGAACGTCATCCTCGAAGGCCTCCGCCGGCTTGAATACCGTGGGTACGACTCCGCGGGCCTGTGTACCATTCATGACGGCCGGTTTGAACTCCGCAAAAAGACCGGTCGCATCAACGATCTGGCTGCGGTCGTCGCCCAACACTCCGCCAAAGGCGACGTCGGTATTGGGCATACCCGTTGGGCGACGCACGGCCCGCCGACCGACGCCAACGCTCACCCTCATCTCGACCAGTCCGGCAAGATCGCGCTGGTCCACAATGGCGTGATTGAGAACCATCAGCTTCTGAAGGATCGCCTGCTGGCCACGGGACACAAGTTCGCCTCGCAAACCGATACGGAAGTGCTGGCCCATCTGGTTGGCGAACATTACGAGCAGGTCCACGCCGAACACCCCGGTGGCGACGGGTCGATGCTGACCGAGGCCGTGCGGCGGGCTCTCAAGGACGTGGTCGGCACGTACGGCATTGCGGTGATTCACGTCGATCACCCCAACGTGATCGTCGGCGCGCGCCGGGGCAGTCCATTGCTGCTCGGCGTCGGCCGCGACGAGAATTTTCTGGCGAGCGATGTCAGCGCCATCATTGCCCACACCCGCCGCGTGGTCTACCTGAACGATTTCGAGATCGTGACGCTGACCCGCGATGATTTTCAGGTTTCCACCATCGAGGCGGCGACCGTCAGCCCGCAGATTCGCGAGGTGGAATTCGCCGCGGACGAGGTCGAGCGCGGCAAATTCCCGCATTTCATGCTCAAGGAGATTTTCGAGCAGCCCCGCGCCGTGCAGAACGCCATCCGCGGCCGCATCAGCCACGAGGAGGCCACGGCGCGGCTCGGCGGATTAAACCTCACGCCCGCGGAATTGCGCAGCGTGGAGCGGATCATTTACATCGCTTGTGGCACGGCACTGCACGCCGGCCTGGTCGGCGAATTCCTGATGGAAAGCCTCGCGCGGATTCCAACCGAGGTCGATTACGCCAGTGAGTTTCGCTATCGCAACGCGCCGGTCGAGAAGCACACCCTGGTGTTCGCCATCAGCCAGTCCGGCGAGACGATCGATACGCTCGCCGCGGTTCGCGAATCCCGCCGCAAAGGCCACAAGACTCTCGGCATCGTCAATGTGGTCGGCTCGACCATCGCCCGCGAGGTCGATGGGGGCACGTACATGCACGCGGGGCCGGAGATCGGCGTGGCGGCGACCAAAACATTTACGTCGCAGGTGACGATCCTGACGCTGCTGGCGGTGTTGATGGGCCGGATGCGGCACCTCGCGTCCACGCGCGGCACGGACATCCTGCGCGGGCTGGAGGAGATTCCGGCGAAGATGGAACGCGTGCTCAAGCAGAGCGACACGATTGCGGCGATTGCGAAGAAGTACTGCGAGGCCAACAGCTTCCTGTTCCTCGCGCGTCAGGCAAACTTCCCGGTCGCCCTCGAAGGCGCGTTGAAATTGAAGGAGATCTCCTACATCCACGCGGAAGGCTATCCGGCCGCCGAGATGAAGCACGGGCCGATTGCGCTCGTCGATCCGCGCACGCCGTCGGTGTTCATTTGCCCGAGAAATCCGGTCTACGAAAAGGTCATGGCCAACATCGAGGAAGTGAAAGCCCGCAAGGGACCCGTGATCGCCGTCGCCACCGAAGGCGATGCCGAAATCGGGAAACGGGCTGATGACGTCATTTACATGCCCGATACGCTGGAATGCCTGCAGCCGTTGCTGACGGTAATTCCGCTGCAACTGCTGGCCTATCACATCGCCGTCCTGCGCGGCTGCGACGTGGACAAACCCCGCAACCTCGCCAAAAGCGTCACTGTCGAGTAGGCCGCGTCGCTAAAGCTGGGGCATGTAGAAAAACAATAAAGTTGTGAAGTGAACAATAAAGTTGTGAGCTCGACAATAAAGTTGTGAACTGAACGACTCCCCCATCTTTCTGTGGTTGTGCCTCTGATTCAAAGAGTTTGCCAAGAAGTCGACAGGCAGTTGACCGAAGGCTCCATGATGGTCCCGGAAGCTAAGCGCCCTGCACTTTAATATACTCGCGTGGGTCGCTTTTGAAGTGGCGATCGATGTTGTGTCCCGTTTGACAGCGGATCAAATGTTGCGACTCACAGGCTGCGGAGGCGGAGCGACGGGCATCGTTTCTCTCATGACTTGCAGAGCGTCCTCAACGGCAGACTGTACAAGGGGGCTTTCCCTGGCTTTTTCACTGACACCAGCCACATACATGAAGTGGGAGCGGGTGGGTAGAGTTCGGTCTGCTAGAAATCGATCCCGGACGGAATTGATTCGACGAACCGCAAATTCTTCCGTGGATTCCACTACTCTAGCCAAAGCGAGCCGGGTCAGGCGCAATTTGTCGCGATGTTTAGTTACGGTTCGGTATGTGCCACTGACTTGGCCAAGCGCGTTCACGGTAATCCTTTTCGGTTTGCCGGGGAGACTTTTTAGATGAGTAGCTGCCTGGACGATTAGCGCCGCAATATCAGCATCTCGCTTTTCCCAATTGACACGTGGAGTCGACCGGTTGCGTTTCTGACGGGGAGGTTGGTGGGAATCCAGCCAGGTTTTATCGTATCGATATAACCACGAATAGATTACCGGATGTCGGGACCGCAACTCGCTGCGGGTGAGAGTCGGATTGGCAGCCAATTCCGCCAGCCAGAGTGAGCGTCTGCTTTGACGAGCTTGCTCTCGTTGGATCCGCCGGTTCGGGTCGAGAGGGTAGGAAAGCCGCGAGATCCGCCCATGTACTGTTCTCGGAAATGCCAAACCAAGCTCAGCGGCGTGGCGCTTGGTGGTTCTTGGGTCCACACCAAGTTGCCTGGACAAATTGCGGAGCGACACGGACTCATCACACCAAAGCACAGTCAACTTTTCGTCCCACTTTTTACCGTAGTCCACCACATTGTCGGCGGTCAGTGGGTCGGTGTTCCACCGGTCGTATACACTGCCGCAGTGCGCACACGAGAACCTTCCAACGGGGTCATGTTCGGCAGTGTGCCTTAATTCGTAGCCGTCAATCACCGGCCGTTTGTAATGTGGACATACTCGGTTCAAGCACGGAAACGGGCCGGTGCCGAATGGCGGAGCTTGAGGGTCGGGTTTGAAGAATGCCGCCGGGTTGACACCAAGAAACTGCATGAGCAGCAAGTGTCGAACAGGGGCCTGGATTCCACGGGGCTTTCGCACGATGCGAGCAAGCCATCGCGGGTCACCCGAGGCCGGCACCTCAGACTGCAGCAACTGCAAGACGTGAGACGGGTAGTGGGCCAAGAACGCACGCCGCAAACGACCAATCCGAACATGGCCGCCTGCAGTTGCATACCCCATTGTCGTCATCAGTTCGAGGTAACGCTGATGAATGATGTCTAGGCCGGGGCTGAGCCCGTGCTGCTCCAGAATCCACGCAGCATCCTGCGCGATCTTCTCCAAGACAGCGTGATTCGGGTTGGAAGAATCCAGCGGGATGACCCTGCCGGAGCGCTCCGCTAGTCGGGCCGATACAAACACGTGGCGGCTCGTGCCATTACGTATTCTCACTTCCGTCGTTTGGAGAAACACCTTGTGGATGGGACAGACTTCCACGCCGGCAATCTGGTGCAAGCGATGCCAATAGGCCTCACCATATTTTTTCTGGTCCGCCTCAGCGCATGCCGGGCACGAACGCATCCATGCTGGCGGTCGGATCCCGCCCGCGGTGATTCCAGCCAGCAAGTCCGTGGTTCGCCGACCAGAACCTTTCATGTTCAGACGAATCAACGGGTAATTTTCCTTCCGAAGGAATGGGCCGTACAACGGAAAGAGGGTGTGACGATCAATCATATAGTCTGAGGTATACCGATGTCCTGGTGGGAGTGCGTCGATGAGGGCGTCCAGGTTACTTGGCAAATCGACGCTGGCAACGTAAAGGTGGTCATGAAACAATGCCTCCATCATCTGGCGGGAAGCTGGAAACCGATTGCGCTCCGAGTACCTTGCGCAGACGCTGTACAGCAACTCATCGGGATATGGATCGGGAAAATGGCCAATCATGTGGATGCACCCTGTTCCAGAAACTCTGAGGCGGAGCAAATCAAGTTAGCCTGTTTCAGCGCCTCGTAGGGGGACAGCTTCCCCCGTCCCTTCCGGGAGACAATGTCCATGAGACTGCCTGGCAAGATGGCCGATGACTTCTTGGACTTCGTGCGCTTGTTGGGAACGGGAGGAGGCGAATTTGATAGCGGCACATCACGTGGCGCTGCCGCAGGTTCGATCTGGGGTTGTTTATTTGGCTCATGGACAACAGGCTCCCCTGGGACTGGTGCCGAGGGGACCTCGGAACGCGGCGTGGCGCGCATTTGTTGCGAATAGGCGTCAAAATCAATCGGGTGGACATCACTCAACGTCGAGAGCACCCGGATGTCCCCTCTCCGCAGAGCGTCGAGTGCCGGACCTGCCGTTCGTAGAGAATCGGCTGCAACGGACCGGATCACTGCCGGTGTCACAGTTTCAGTACCGTTCGCGATGGCGCGGACTTGCGCAAGGAGGTAAAGCTTTTTCGCAAAATCGGTGATCCCTTGGCATTCATCGTACAGTGCGTCACGAAGTTCGCGGGTGAGCGGGGTGTTGTTGCGTGTGTACTGATAATGCCACAGCGTATCGACAAAATGTGCCCACTCATCATCATTTTTCATCCGGTCCCAGACCAGGTCGCCTTGACCGCAACCGCGTCGGATTTGTCGGAATTCGCGGCTCAGCACTTCCATCGCTCCATAGGTGCCAATCAAAATGACGGGCAAGCCGATGGTGTTTATCAGTTGCACAAAGAAATTCAACATGCGTTCCGACCCGCCACTGCGTGCTTGGTTTAAGTGTTGGATCTCATCGATGATCAACACGCCGAGGCAGTGCAGTGAGGCGACTCTGGCCATATGGGGTAACATTTCGTCCACCGTGCCGCGGCTGCGAGTGTAGCTCGCGTAGTAGTTGGTTCCGACCAGGTCATCTACCGCCTGGAAAAAGTTGATGCACAGACCCTTGATAGACCCGTCAAAGGGACACGCCAACTTCAGCCATACAATTTGGCTCATCGTGAAATTTCGTCCGCCGTAGTGATTATGATGGATCACCTGAGGATAAAGACCCAAGCTGCGGTCCACGCCTGTCGTTTTCCCGACCCCCGACATGCCGATAATCGTCATGCCGCTAGGGTCGCTGGTCATGGCGTGTAAAGGTAAAGGAGTGATCGAGGAAACTGATTCGACTCGGCTGATTGCTTCGCTCCAGTAACCCGGGTGCATAGGATTGCGGGCCTCGTACCCCCCGCGCAGCAAACGGGAGATGCACTGCTCCAAATGGATATGAACCGGCAATGGCGCAAAGAACCTCAACGCGCTTTGAACCATGTGGTACCGAATGTGCGCGGGAGCCTGTCGGTCCTCCTCGCGGTGGGGAGGGTAGCAGCGCAGTGCCGCCATCGCTTCCTCCTCCGACAATATTGCCGGAAGTGCTTCGATCAACGGATTGCCCTTGTACGCGGCAACTTCTTGGTCGCGATAAGCGGCGATCATCGATTGATTGCACAGTGACGGTGCATGCCCGGGGTTGAAATCAGTTTTCATTTTCGTTCCAACTCTGATCTCTTTGTTTGCGTAATTTTTCCAGCATGGATGGCTGTGTTCCGGATGCCCCAATGTCAGCAGCCTCGCGATTGTCTGCATGAGGAGCGCCCGCGTGCTCTGGTTCCGTCACGGGCAGTGACGGGGCAAGTATTTGGTTCGGACGGTCTAACTCGCGTTCTAGGTGACGATTGTCACGAATTCCGCGCGTCCGCGCTCGCTTGCTTTGGCCGTCGGAAGCGGCACTGGATTGTTCCGTCGCGGAGCTGATAATTCGCTCGACCTGTGCGTTGAACTCGGCATTGGACCGTTGCGCCACAGTCTGGGAGCGTGCCTTCTGTTCCCTTTGCCGCCTAAAGAAATTGTCGATTTCCTCCCTCGCGTGTCCTTTGAACCGTGCCTCGGCAGCAACCAGCATGCAGGGCTCGATGGCGTTTTCGTTTGGCAGTCTCAGGAAGATTGGCTCCAGGCTGCGGGGATCGTAGGCGATTTTAACTTTCCAAGTTCCTTGGCGTGCGCGACTGAACCAGTTTTCGCGCAAGGCTCGCTCGCAGGAGTAATAGACCCCCTTGAAACGGATTCCTCGGAGGGAAACGGTTGCTTCATCGTGGGGCAGGAAATTCAAACGCAGCAAATTGTCATCCATTTGCCGGAGATGACCGCTGCGATTTTGGATACCCCAGGCCCAAAGCTCCGTCGGGATGGGCTCGACTTGGTTCGCGATCAGGAAATCTTGGAGACGGTAGCTGTCCATCCGCGACCGATTGTGTTGCAGAATCTTGTAGATCACGAGTTGTCGAAACTGCTTGAGGTCCAGCTTCGCCTGCAAACGGTGGTCGGGGTCTCCGCGTTCGCGGTCACCTCTCACGGCGCCCGGCAGCGTGTGCACGAGATCGTCGTTAAAGGTGCGAAAACTTCGTTCGATGATGCCTTTCAAGTCCGCGCGGTAAGGTGGCGCGTTCGAAATACGGATACCCAAGGCGTTGACCAGTTGATCCGTGTTGTGCCCTATCAGTTCGCCGCGATCGGCAATAATCATTTCGGGCAAATGTTGGCAGGGCCATTCCGTCACGCTGATTCTAATCTCGTGCGCTGCGCAAAATGCAACTTTATCTTCCGCGGCATTGAGCAGCGCCACCATGGCGCTAACGTAACTTGCATTCTCCAGGGTGACGGAAAATCCTACGATCATGCGAGTGAACACATCTGCAACCAGATAGAGCACAGGGCGTCCGACGATCCATTTCCGGTTGAGCGACGAGACCAGGTAAACGTCCACCGGGGTGGCATCTATTTGGTAAACGGAGCCGGGCCCAAACGCCATTTGCGTCGAGTCGCCCAAGACAGCGCGGTACCTCAGCTGAAAGCGACGATTGCCCTCACGGGCCAACAGGACCTCGGCATCATCCTGCTGCTTGCTACCCCAGTAAACAAACTGCCGGAAAGACGGGAGTTCGTCAGCCGGCGGCAGGACGGAAACCATGCTTCCATTGCTGAACTCGTGGCCGACATCAAAAAACCTTTCTAGAGTTGCCTGATATGCGGCGCGTTTGGTGCGCTTGTCCTCCGTGAGGTAGAATTGCTTGTATCCCCTTTCAATCTTTTTCCTCTCTTCAGGGCCGATGTTGATGCCTGGCCCGACCCCGATGGCATTGTACGTATTATTTGGCCGACCGCGTTTGCCTCCTAGGCTCCGGCGCGGTTTTCCTTCACCGCCACAATGGCCGTAATCGGGCAGCAGGGCATTTTTAACCTGCCCCCGTTGCCAGTAACGACGGAGATATTTGTACACCGTGTTCATCGAGACCTTGTGACGGGAACAGATTTCAGTGATGACGCGGCCGCGCACTCTTGACTTGAAAATTTCGCCGGGAGGCAAACTGCGGAGCGGTTCAATGATCTGCCAGGCTTCGTCGCGAATTCGGCGGTGTTTTTCGGGCAAGTCCTCCTCAAGCTGCGGAAGTTTGGCATACGGATCAACTTTGAGCACTCGCAAATCGCCAACTGAAATCGCCGCCTCCAAATCGTTTCGGGTGCATAACCGCGGCAGGGCGTCCGCATCATTGACGCGAATTACAAAAAGGGTCTCACCTCCGGATTCAATCCAGAGAATCCGATCAATTTCGGGGCTGTCCGCCGTTGTGTGCGATTCAAGCAGCGCGTTGACACAAAATTCCATGTAGTGCTCCTTCGGCCGACGGTTGGTTTACCAACACGAGTGGCTCAGCCGGGTCGATTAGCTTGGTTAGGTCGGTGACCCACCGACCGACCGCTAGTAAATGGCGTACTGCTGTCAGGCTCGTGCCGGGCGGCAGTCCCAGCTCGTCATCACTCTCCGCGGCGCACCGAGCCAGAGGCCGCCCGCCTTCGCGGATCTTTGGGCCGAGAACGCGTTCAATGCGGCGGAGGTTGTCCTCCGTCAGAGACGGATGATCAGAAATCTCGAAGTACGGATGCAGCCACTGGATGTTGTCTGCGATCCCCGCCGGAATGTCGTTTTCCGTCACGATCTTCCAATCGACGCCGCGTTTGGTCCAGTAACGGCGCTCGAGTTCCAGTTTTTCTAGCGTCCGCTTCGAAGCGAGGTCTTGGGATTGCTTCACAGCGCGTGCGCATTCGACCAAGCCCGCAGATCCGCGTGCAGTTATGATGAAGTCAGTCGTCATCGTCACAGGCTCGCGGGTGGCGGGGTCGCGCGGATGCACAAGGCTGCATTCGTTCGCGATGGCGATCGTTTCCTCTAGAGGAAGCAGTGGATATTGCTCGCGGATGTCGATGACAGTCGAGCCCTCGAGGACATAAAAGTACCTGGTTTCCAATTGACTCAGGAGGGAATGAAGCCGCCCTGTCTTCCAACCGCGAACGCGAGTGGAGAGACCCAAGGAATGGACATCGCGCACGTTCAGCCACGGCTTGTAGGCATACCCCCGTCCTTGTCCGCGCCCTTCTTCAAGGCGCCGGCTTGCCATTGACGCTGGTGGCCGTGGATTTGCTGGTCGCATTTTTCCAGTTGCCTCTAACATTTCTCTTCCTACAAATACGCACCCACAGATGATGCGCTTCCCAAAACTCCAACAAAGCGGGCGGGCTCGGGTGTCCATGGCGGCTGTTGCCCCATGAGCTTCCGCATTGGCGCACGGTCATTGATTAAGTCCCCCAATTGTCTCCGCGTATAAAATCTCCTTACCCGGTTCTTACGCACTATGACTTGCGTTTTCAAGTCACCCACAGAGAACCGCAGACCACTCGGAATTCCGGCCGGTCTGTCAAACGGATGGTTCCGATTGGGCGTGGCCATGTCGCTAGTCCTCACGAACGTCCACACGTCGTTAACAAGTCGTGGATTGTGCCGCGTTTTGACGTTCTTCGGCTTCTTTCCAATGCAGCCCCATATCTCGTCCACTTGGATGCGATGGCAGTCTAGATACTGTAACTTCTCGTCCCGCAGGTGCTCGCACGCTGCGGCGACACGGATACCAAGCCGCATAATCGTGTCCCTGTGAATGCAGCTCATGCGCTCAATCGAACGGATGCTGGTGCCTTCGGCCAGCGCGCCGATGACCAGTGCCAGTTTGTCTGCTTTCAAGTTGCTTGCCATATCGTAACCGTATTCTTTACAAGACTTATTGTACTACAAAAAGTGAAGAAGTCAACAGCTATTTTGTAGTACACAAACACCGTTTCTATGCTACACTGCCGCCATGAGCAAACGCATGGGGCGGCCCAAGCTGCCCAAGGACAACGCGCGCAGCATTGTGTTTCAGGTTCGTATTTCGCCAAAGGAGCAGCGGCGCATCAAAGCAGCAGCTTGCAAGTCTGGTAAAGGGCCGACCGAATGGGCGAGAGACGCATTGCTTTCTCTGGCCCCAGAGCTCAACGAATAGCGTGCTCAGCCCTTTGTTACCCACCCCCTCCCTTACCCGGCTGTTTGTGTTGAGCGGCTGATGGGTCGGGGCGACAGCGGGGACAGGATTCCCAAATGCACCAAACACACGGTCCACCTCGCCCAAAAATGGCGTGAGTAGTTGCGAAATGATCCAGCTCTGACGAGAGCGCAAGTCGCAGCCCAAGAAGGAGTTCCGCGTGCCAGGGTCACGCAGGTGATGACCTTGTTGGCTCTCCCCACTGAAGTTCAGCATTTCCTCGGGACACTCAGAGATCCCAAAGATATCCACCTTTTCAGTGAGCGACGATTGCGTCGGTTGTTGTGCCTCCAAGACCTTTCGGATCAGCGGAGACTATGGGAAGAAACCATCAGCGAATTCAAAGGCGCGCGAGAGTGATTTGAGCCAATTCGCGCCATTTGCGCCACCAGACTCCCCAGATTGCTGGCCTTCGACCCGTCCAAGACTCTGCACGATTTGAGCCATTTGAGCCACCGCTTCACCGCATCCGCATACAAAAGCGGAATTCGGGCGAGAGAGTTATTATCCAGTACAGGGGAACATAGTTGGTTTTGGTTGTCCCGAGTTCCTAGGGTGATTTCCCGGTCAATAATAGGGAACCCAGTAATTTCGGGTTTTCCATGAACGCCATTAGGGTCTGGTGTGATGAAACAGACCCTAACCACGCTGCCCGCTCCTGACAACCGCCCCCCCCGGCTCCGCACGTTAGTGGTCGATGATTCCGTCATGTTCATGGAAGGCTTGTGCGCTTACCTGATGACGGAACCGTTGTTTCAAGTGGTCGGCACCGCGCTGGATGGCAGCGAGGCGTTGCACATGGCGGATATGCTCGAGCCGGACCTGGTCTTCATGGATCTGCACATGTCGTTCATGGACGGCTTGCAAGCGACAGCGATTCTGCGCCGCCGCATGCCCAGCATGCGGATTATTATCATGACGAAGGAGCCCGCGGCCACAGCCGAGGTGAAGGCGCGGGCGCACGGTGCACACGGTTTCATTCGGAAACTGGGGATCACCGACGGTCTGATCACCGAGGTTCGCCGGGTATTTCACCCGGACACACACAAAGGACGAGCGTTCCCGTTCACACCGACGTACCATCCAGAAGCAGCACTGGAAACAACGAGCGTGTTGGTGTGAAACTCCCCGACAGTCCCTTTCACGCTCCGCTGCATCCGCTCGATAGCGAAACGCAAACTCACGGCTGCCGTCAAACCAGACCAACCTCTTGTGCCAAACATTCGCTTCCGGGCATCTGTGCGTTCGTCCGGCAGGACAACACTTGCCAATCGCCTCCGAGGTCGTGCAAGAAGCAATTCCTAACGCTGTTTTTTCGGCACTTCGGTAAGAAGATTCAAACCAACGAGATTAGCCTGGCAGCTGACACTTGCCAGCCTCCGCATCACCGGGCCGTTCCACAAACGTCTCTCCGACCACCGCCCAATTTGCGAATGCTGGCTCAGAAGCCCCGCCGGTGAAGGCGGAGGAGAGCCAAATAAAGTTCCCCCTGATCTCGTAATCCATCCTTCCAGCCTCGATCTCGCACGACCGGCACGGATACACCGGCCCACGATGCCGACTCAGAGCCTATCCACTGTCCCCAAGCGGCGCACTGTTTCTCATGATCGAACCAGACCCGCGAACGAGCCCGGAATCACAATGAATTCCCATCACGAATCCTCTATGGCGAGGCATGCACCAATGTCTTCGATTCCGCAAACACCCAGGCAAGACCGAATCCAGCCATCACGGAATGGTCGGTCCTCATGAGCGGGCTGTTCGCAAATACCGCGCCGGACAGTTCATCATAGCGGGCAAATGCACCGAACCAAAAATGACCCAAACGCTTGGTCACTGACAGGATCAGGAGCGAACCGCTGTACCCGCCGTGCGCATCATAGGCCGGTCGAGAACCGGGCACCGCAAACCGAGGGGCTACCCCGTAGTAATAGTCGTGGTACTGTTCCGTCGCGAAGAGCGGGCCGACGGCCAACCCGAAATTCCACCCTTTGCCCGGCCCGGTGTTATTA
>JBEKUF010000077.1:0-15696 GCA_049515295.1 Verrucomicrobiia bacterium
CTTCACCGAGAAGACACGGCGGTTGACCTGTCAGCCGGAAGACCTCGTTGAATTCCGGTATCGACCGAAAGACGATCCCGCCTGGCCCAGGAACGTGGACGTTCATTCGGTTGATCTGGTGGGATCGTTTAACCACTGGGACACAAAGGCAATGCCGATGACTGACCTCGGCGACGGCACGTACGTCACCTATCTCAAGCTCGACGAGGGAATCCATTACTACAAGTTCGTCGTCAACGGAGACACGTGGATGATGGACCCGCACGGCGATGCGGCGTTGCGCGCGGACAACGGGCAAAACGGGTTCAACTCGGGTGTGTACGTCGGCCCGCAGGGCAAGGATTTCGCTGCCGTGCCGGCGCGGGGCATGAATCTGGCGGCGGTGCGTCATGACCCTCATCAAGCGCGGGACTTCAATGTCACGTCGAGTGACACGGTGGACTTGAGACTGCGGAGCCTGCACGACAACGTGCGGAGCGTGACGGTGCACTGGCGCGACCGCCGCGATCGCGATATCCCGATGCGCCGCGACGAGACCGCGTTTGGTTTCGATTACTGGGACGCGACCGTATCCACGGAAGGGACGAACAAGACCGCCTCCTACTATTTTATTTTGGGAGACGGCGCGACCAGCCGGACGTACGTGGCGAGCGACGGCCATTGGTTTGTCGCCGACCTGACGGAGCGGATCTCCACGCCGGATTGGGCGCGTCACGTGGTGTGGTACCAGATCTTTCCCGACCGGTTTCGCAACGGCACGTCCGAGAATGATCCGCCCCACACGTTGCCGTGGCGCTGGGATTGGTACAAGTTGGCCGCGTGGGAACGGCCGCGGCAGGACATGCAGTTTTCCAATGACTGGTATGGGCGGCGGTACGGCGGTGATTTTCAGGGGATCATCAGTGAGCTGCCATATTTTCGCGAACTCGGGGTAACAGCGCTGTATTTCTGTCCCATTTTCGAGGCGGGTTCGAATCACGGGTACGATACGGTCGATTACCGGCACGTCTCGCAGTATTTCGGATTCAAGGGCGACAACGAACAGGTCATGCGCCAGGAGACGCTCGACCCGACGACGTGGCAGTGGACGCCATCGGACAGGCTGTTTTTGCAATTCATCAAGGCGGCGCACGCGCAGGGGCTGAAAGTGATTATCGACGGCGTGTTCAACCACATGGGCCGCGACAGCTTCGCGCTGAAGGATCTGCTCACCAACGGCCAGAAATCGCCCTATGCGGACTGGTTCGATGTGACGAGTTGGGGGCCGCCCGTCCGATACAATTCGTGGGACCACGGCGGCGCGATGCCGGATTTTCGCAAGAGCGATGACACGGGCATCGCGTCCGCGTCGGCGCGTCAGTACATTTTCGGCATCACGCGGCGGTGGATGGCCCCGAACGGCGACCCGGCGGACGGCGTCGATGGCTGGCGACTGGACGTGGCGGAAGGCGTGCCGAGGGCGTTCTGGGTGGCGTGGCGCAAGCACGTCAAGTCGATCAACCCGCGCGCGTACATCACCGGCGAAGCGTGGGGCGCTGTGCCACAACATTTGCAGGGCGATGAATGGGATGCGGTGATGAATTACCCGTTCGCCATGCGGGCGATTCACTATTTCATCGACCGGAAACGCAAGACCACGGCCAGCGAATTCGATCGTCAGTTGAAAGAACTGCTGGCGACCTATCCGATCCAGGTCGATTACGCGATGCAGAACCTGTATGACTCCCACGACACGGACCGTCTGGTGAGCATGGTCATCAACCCCGACCGCGATTACAACCAGGGCGACCGCATCCAGGATGGCGCGCACTATGATGGATCAAAGCCGGGGCCGGCCGCTTATCAGATCCAGAAATTGATGGCGACGTTCCAGATGACGTTTCTGGGCGCGCCGATGATCTGGTACGGCGACGAAGCGGGGATGTTCGGCGCCAGTGATCCCGTCGACCGCAAGCAGATGCTCTGGCGGGATCTGGAGCCGTACGATAATCCGCAGGACACTGTCATGCCGGACTTGTGGGAGCATTACCGTCGCGTCATCGCCATCCGCAACACGTATCCGGCGCTGCGCACCGGCCAATTTCACACCTGGCTAACGGACGATCCGGACGACGTGTACGCGTTCACCCGCACCCAAAATGACGAGATCGTTGGGGTGATCGTGAACGACAGCGACCGGGACCAGACATTGAATCTCGCGTCCCCGTTTCCTGATGGCAGCCGCGTGGTGGATGTAATGAACGCGTCGCCCATGGAGTTCGTGATGGTCCCGATGGAGAGCCTTGGTTTCCCGAGTTTCGCACGGGACGCATCGGTGCGCGCCATTCACGTTGGGTCTGACGCTCGCCCCGTCTACGTCGTGCGCGACGGAAAAATCAGCATCGTCCTGTTGAAGAAGAGCGCCGCGATTCTTGTGAGACGATGAAAAGGGCGCGGCACAGGGCTCTTCGACTTCGCCAGGGTAAGGAAACTCGAAATCCGAGTGTGGAGATTCGAAACGCAGGTGTGGCGACGGTGCAGGCGAGGGTAGGGGGTGAAGTGGGGAGACTGAAATGTTGCAATGTTGAGGGGCTGTTGCCCAAACCACCGAATTGTGTTTTCCAAATGTTTTTCCCGATCCGGAGCCTTCGATTTCCAAGGAAACTCGGGGTGTCAGAATGCGAATATGGAGCCTCTTGTGGTATGTGGAGCATTTGGGCAACAGGCCCTTGAGACCTGACCCCGGCTTTGCCGGCTTTGCCGGCTGCGGTCCTTCACGTCGGACCTATTTGATTCCTTACGGCAACAGGACGCGTACGCGGTAGTAACGGGAGGGGACGTTGGTGGCGCCACCGCTGTCGACCATGTTGGTGACGGTGCCGAGGCCCGTTCCTTCTCCTCCAGCAGCGGAGATGCCGACACCGAGGATATTAGTTTGGAAGGTGTCCTGCCAGCCAGTGTTGGCGTAGTCGCCGCTGGGGTCACCGGTTGTGAAATCCAACACATTCGTCCGTGACTGGATACCTGGCACGTAGTTGGTGTCGCCACTGGCGCCCAGATAGGTCACAATGACGTTGGTGCTAGAGGTCGCAATGTTGATGATATGCAGGTACCCCGTCGGCACGTTCCCGGCAAAGCCGGCCAGGAACTTGTTGGTGTTGCTCATTCCGGTGCCGTACGGGTCAACATTCGGCCCGGCGCTCGCGTTGAGGTTGCCGCCGGCGAAGTACTGGTTCTGCCACCCCTGGAACGGCGTAATGACGGTAACGCTCTGCGTGTTGGTTCCGCACCCGATGGCATTGCAGGCGATCAACTGCACGGTGTAGACGCCTGGGTTCGCGTACGTGAACGACGCGTTCTTGTTCGTCGACATGTTGCCGTTGGTATCCGTCCACGTCCAACTCGTGGGCGGACCGGTCGAGATATCCATGAGGCTCACCGTCAACGGCGCGACGCCGTAGGTCGGACTGGCGGTGAAGCTGGCCACCGGTACAGTCAAGGGTATGGGAATGGTGTAATCGGCCACCACGGGCAGGTGATCGGTGGTGTTCGTAAGGTCCAGGTACAGTGTCGTGGCGGGGAGCTTGAACTGATTGGTCAGAACCGGGTCAAGATCGTTCAGCGCGGTATTGCCAGTGGCGGTGACGGAGCTGCCGTACGGCAGCGAGGCATTGTTGCCGAAGCAGTGGTGCGAGCCTGGAACGTACTGGAGTCCGCCGGGCACGTCATAGAACACATTGCTGGTCATATATTGGAGCTCGCAGCGATACACGAGATGATCAGCGCTTTCATCGATCATGAACACGATGGCGGGATTGGTGGTCGGGTCGCCCCAATCGATGTTGGTAGCGCCTGCGACGTTGAGCGGGTCGACACCCCCGCCCTGCATCACGCCGTCGGGGGCGGTGTTGGAGAGCATTGTCAGGTACCCTGCGTCCCAGGAATCGTAGAGGTTGAAATCGCCGGTGTAGAGGACGCGGGCGTTGGCGGGACAGTTGGTGGATTCATTGTTGCGGATGATGGTGGCTTCGCCATTGTGAGCAATCGGGTCGTTGCTGGCACTGCTGTGGGCCACGTAGACGTGAAACTCGTTGTTCGTGCCGGGGGTCACGCCGGCCGGCGCAAATTCGTAGCGGACGACCTCGCGAGACTCGCCATCGGAGCCGAGTTGGCTCGGGCCACCCGGAGGATCGACCGGGACGGAGGCCAGGAGCTGCAGAGTGTTGGTGTTGTAAACCATCGCACTGGGGCCGCCTCCCGTGGCGGGGCGGGTGGATAACGCCTGATAGGGGCTCATGGCATAGCCGGCGGGGATGCCATAGTGCGCGTAGAAGGCATTCAAGCCGTCGACGATCGCTTGGACTGTGTTAGTGTTGCTGGTCGTCTCCTCCAAGGTGAGAACATCGATGGGCTGGGCCGGATCGCCATTGACAATCTCTTCACCAATGCCTTCGAGCACGCCGCCGCTGATCAAGTTTGAGGCGGTGTAGGGAATGGTGCTGTTGTAGGGGGTGATCAACCCGGGCTGCGGCAGGGCATACTGAGGTCCCGATTGGTCTTGATCGGCGTCGATGTTGTACGTAACGATGCGGAGCGTTCGGGTGCCGAGCGACGGGGCGGGCGACGAGACGGGCGGAGGGACGGGGACCGCGGTAATCGCGAGCGGGTTTATCTCGACAGGCAGACCGGGATAGACTTCCACATTTCCCGTGATATTGACGGGCCCGGTCGGAATGGGCGTGCCAATCATCGCCCCGTCAACTGACTCAAACGTGACCCAGAAATACATGGTCATGATGTTGCCGCTGCTGTCTTTGACGTAGAAAGCGGTGTTGCTATTCGGGAAGTTGCCCGACGCAGGAATGGTGGCGGCTGAATCCGTGTAAATGGTGACGTTCGTCAACTGCAGCACGTAGCCCGCCTGACTTTCCGGAATCGTGGTCGAGGCGGTCAATTGCGGAATCGTGAAGACGGGGGGTGTGGGCACCACATTGCCCGTGGAAACCAGCGTGAGGTTGCTCAGCGAGCCAATCTCTGGAATCTGGTGATACGGAGAATAGGTACCGGCCGCGCTTACAGCATCTCCCACGGCCGGGATGTAGCTACCGGGTAAGGCACCGTAGAGGCCGATCGACCCGGTCGAATCCTGAACAAAGATCAACCAAGAGTTGTAGGTGTACCCGTTAACGGTATAGCCGCCCCCCTGACACGCGATGGCGGTGACAACGGGACTGGAGTCGAGGCTGACGACAGTGCCGGTGGAATACCCTTCGATCGTGGCAATATTGTCGGCAGTGGCGTTCGCTCCGAACAAAACCACGGCTGATGCAATAACACCAACTCCAAACTTGCTCATTTCCGACCCACCCAATTTAACGTTGCCTTTCGCAGGCTCACAGTTTCGCAGCGGGCGAATTTTACCACTAGGTCACCCCTCCTGTCCAACACATTCGGGCTTCCGGGGTTGGCTCAAGACGGAAGGGTTTTGTACGCCAAGTTCGGGGACGTTACGGTTTTACAAGAGCAGCGGCGGCAACGTCGACCTCAACCTCCGTGCGCCGTCAGCCTGACACCTTCCGTCCATCGTGTCGGTTATTCGACTGGCGCGAGGCGACTGCAGCGACCGCCACTGCAAAAGAAGCGGGTGAGGGGGCGAGATTTGGGCTTGACTGGGTTATCGGTATTGGATATTATTGTCCGACATGGTTGGTGGAGTATGAAGAGTTCTTTGATATGGCGGAGCAGAGGCTTGTTTTGCATTGCGACCGGGGACACGACGTGGTCGCGTCTTGCAGACTCGGCTCCGCTCGCGCCCGCTCGGTTGGCAGCGCTTCCTCCTAGTCGCGCTACCCTACGGGCCTCGAAACGACACGAGGCCATCTCGGCGCTACCCTCGCGCCTCGGTTCCACCCTACGGCCGCCCCGACCTCGGAGTCGGGGGAAACCTTCGGCGTTGCGTGTCCTCCGAAGGCTTTCGGAGTTGGCTTTGAAATAGGGGCCGGGGATTGCAGGGCGGGTATGGTTCTTTGACATAAACGGACAGGGAAGACGCGGCGGGTTGGCTTGAGTGCGAACCTGTGGCGCGGCTGGGTTGTGTCCACGTTCAGGTCGAGAAAGGCGGGCCGCGAAAAAAGTAAAAATTGCAAAACGAACCCAAGTTTGTTCAAGCCGGCGTGGAAAAGTGGGGGAAACAAAGCCAAAAACGAACCCAAGTTGTGGGGGGGGGTAAGAGACCAGAGTGGCTGCATGGCTGATGGCCGACCGGCAGGTCGGCACTACCAAGGGAGGCCGTTCGAAGGGTCTGCCGGGGTTGTGATTGTTCGTTACGGCAACAGGACGCGGACGCGGTAGTATCGTGCGGGGACGTTGGTGGCGCCACCGGCATCGGTCATATTGGTGACGGTGCCGAGGCCGGTGCCTGCGCTGAGGATATTGGTCTGACCGGGGACTTGCGTGAAGTTATTCGTGTAGCTTCCATTGGAGGTGCCGGCCGTGTACTCCAGCACGTTCGTTCGCGACGCGATCACTGGTGAGTAGGTGCTGTCGCCGCTGGCGCCGAGATATGTCACTCTTACGTCGGTACCATTCGCCTTTGCGACATTGATGACGTGCAGGTACGCCGCTGAGTTGGTGGGGTTGAAGCCCGCCTGATATTCCTGGAGATTGCTGAAGCCACTGCCATTCGGGGCCTGCTGGCTGGCGACGCTCGAATCGAGCGGGTTGAAGCCGTATTTTAGCGCCCAGGAATCGGGAATGCCGTCGCCCGCATAGCTGTTGGTGCCATAGGCGACCACGATGTAGTTGTCCATGTTGGCGGTCGTGAGCGGGCCCTGGACATGCACGCGGCCGGTGTTGGTGTCGTAATCCGAAGGCGAGGGGACATAGTAGGCGCCGTTGGTCACGACCATCACGGGCGTGACACCCGCGGGGATGCGCAGGTAGGTGTCGTAATTCAGCGCGCCGACGGTGAGCTTGTTGAGATCGGCGCGGACGTTGGTCGGGTTTTCCGTGATCGTAATGTCGAAGCGCTGGCCCTGGGAATCGAGGTTGTTGAACGTCATCGTGCTCCAAGCCGAGGGCAGTTTCGGCGCGAAATAGCAGGTGTTGTTGCCGTTCGTGCCTTCGGGTTTGTAATCGAGGAACATCATCATCTGATCGACCAGGGTGGAATGCGATTCCCACACGTTTGGCCATGCTGTTTGCAGCCAGAAGCCGGGGTACAACTGCAGGGCGGTGGTCGGCGCGATTTGCTCGGCGGCCAGTCCCATTGGGCCCAACTTGTTGACCAATAGGTCGAGAGTGTACTTGTTCGTGTCCACCAAGCTCGTGCCGCCAACGTAATCCTGCCAACGCGTGAAGTATTCGCCGTACCAGGAAGTGGCGAGGAACCACGGGCTATGCAGATAGGAGCCCGGGGACGTGTTCCAGTAATCGTCGGCGTTGCCGTTGACGTTGTGCGCATACCGATTAACCAGGCCGACGATATCCGGGTAATTCACCGAATCGTTTTCGACCAGGTTGTCGTACCATGGCCCGCCGGCGCTCTCGCAGGCGGTGCACGTGCCGACGGCCTGGCGTCCATTGATCCACTCGACGACATTGGTCATGCGCGGATCGTTGGGCGTGTAGACCTCGTATGGGATCACCAATCCGAGGTGACTGATGTCGGCGGGTTCCACGCGGTCGTCGATGCGGGCATCAATTCCCGACTTGATACCGCTGGCACGGCTTTGGAACGTGGTTGCCCAACTGTTGCTGCCGATGTAGGTGGCGATGTTGGCCGCGTCATTCAAGCCACGGACAATGCTGGCGTTGGAATAGATAAACAACCCGAACGAGTCTTCCCAGACGTTGTTGCCGTTCATGAGGCCGAAGACGTTGGTTACGCCCAATGTCGAACCGCTGTTCGTGAACAAACAGCTATTCTCACTGCTGGCGTTGGCGCACTGGAAGGCCAGGTTCCAGTAGTTGGTCAGGAATCCACCGTCGCTAGTCGTCAGATAGTGGTAGTACAATCCCCACGGGATGCTGGCGGTTTCATCGAGTTGCGGCGACGTCCAAACTTTGTACCCGTCGGTGGTGTATTTCTGGTAGAAGACGCCGAGGCCACCGTCAACGCAGTCAGCGTCACGGAATGCGACGTCGCGGCACCATCGGTAAAAGGCGCCCGCCTCATTGGTGTGGCCGGTGCGATCCAGTGTGACGGCCGCGTAAACGCCGTCGCGCGGCCAGACGAAGGGGTAGGCCCCGTTGTGCATGCCGGCGATGATCGCCCCCGTGACGGAATCGATGTGGAGCGCGGCGACCAGCATCGACCGCTTGAACAGCGTGTTGTACGCGGCGCTGGGAAAATTCACCGTGACACCGGCGCTCAACCAGTTCGACCAATACGTTTCTGTTGCCGCCTGGGAGGTGGCCATGTTGTTGGTGTAAAACCAGGTGATCATTGGCCGGCCCCAGAAATTGTAGGTCCCGGAGGCTCCGGCAAAATCGTCCCACGCGCCGACGATCATCACATCCACTTCATTGGTGGCCCCCGGCGCGAGCGTGATGCGCTTGCCGATCCAGCCTTCCTGGTTGTCCGTCGTGGTGAGGTCACGCCAACTGCCGTCGGCGGGTGAGCCGGCTCCGGTGGCCGTATTGGTCACCAGTTTCATCGTGGTGGCGAAATAGATGGAACTGTTCTTGATCCAGTCGAAGGCGAACGATGGCGAATACGGGACGCCGTAACCATCCGGCAGGCAGCCTTGGTTCGTGTCTGGGACGTCGACGTAGGTGTTGTTGTAGACGACCATGGCATTGTAGTTGGTGCCACCGACCGTCGTCTCCCAATACATGGCGTTGTTGGTGTTCCCGCCGTTGGTGTTGAAGTTGGCATCGTAGTAGAAATCGACCGTATTGGTGGTGGCCTGATTGTTGGTCAGCAGGAAGCGTTTGATGTAGACGCCGTTGTTGGTGCGCGTGCCGTCGGTCACGATGGGCAGGGCGTTGGTCGAGGGGCAGAAATCGTATTGGACGATTTGAATCTTGTTGCCTGCGGCGACCAACTGATTGGACGTCAGCACGACATTAACGCTGTCGCTGTCCCATTGCTGCCCGACGTTGGCATAGTCCGTGCCGTCCGTATTTTGGAGCCAGTAGATGTTGTTCGTGCCGTCCGCGCCGATGGCGATGCCGCCCATGCCGGCGATCAGGTTCATCTGGCCGTTGGCCTCCTGGTCCAACGAAGGGCAGTTGGGGAATTGTTCCGGACCACGGTAGCCTTCATTGGACGTGCTCACGCCATGACGATCACCGACGCTCGGGTAATAGATGTCGTACAGCGCCCCGTTTTGATCGAGCTGACACGTGATAAAGCCATTGCCAATGATCGCTTCTTCCTTCCAGTGATGGATGTTGGTTGCCGGATCGCTGGGATAGCCGAACCCGGGCCATGGCATGGCGTACGTCGTGTACGTGTAATTGCTGCCGCCGTTGCTATCGAGATTCAACGTCAGGGCATCCGCGTTACTGTCGGTAAGGCCTCCGGCGGGTGTGACGGTCGAGCTAAGGATATAGTAGATCACCGTGGTGGCGTCGCTAGGCATCGGCGGGATGGTCGCCGAATAACTGGTGCCGGATCCCGAAGCCTCCACGAAGGTCGAGGTCGCAAAGCTGTTTGTGGTCCATCGCACGAAGATATGTTCTTCGGGTGATTTGGGAGCGCCCAAGGCGATGTTCACCGTTACGGTATCGTTCGTTCGCGGCACAGCCGGGGACTGGCTGGCCCGGGCGACCGATACCGGGCTAGCGGAAGTCTTCATTACGGCGATTGTGGCGGTGTTGTTTGTCGGGGGATTGAGTGTGCGGAAGGAGTAGTAGAGCCCGTTGGCCACAGTTATGGTGCCGTTGTTGCCCGAACTGGCCGTGAAAGCGGTGGTGCCGTCGATAGTGACCGTCGCGCCGCCCCAATTGTAGGTGAAAGTGCCGTCAGCGGCGAGCTTGAGTTGGTGCGAGCCGCCGGTTACATCTCCGCCCGACGCAGCGACGAACATGACATTGGTAAACCAATCGGCACCCGCCGGCGTGCCGGGGGGGGAAATCTTGGTCATTCGAAATGGGCCAACGGGATCGGAGGGGTTGAAGCCATCCCACGCGCCGGGGATGTTCATGGTATTCCACGCTAGAGCGCTGGAGAGGGACAGGCTGGCAACAATAAGGGCCAGGAAGAAGCCGCGCAGACAATATCGGTTCGCTGCTAAAACGATTGAACGACGGGCCCGACCAGTTTGAATTGCGACCGTCATGACAATCAATCTCCCTCTTATCCCGGATGGATCAGCCCATTCCGGCGTACTCTTCGTCGGTAATGATGTGCCGGCCCATTAACACATAATCATGCGAATTGGCCTGCATGTCTTTGACGTAATCCTGTATCACCAGCAAATCGTTGAAGCCGACTTCAGCGAACACACGCCGCGCAGCCTGCTGGTCTCCCATGAACTCCGCTTCCAGCTTTTCCAGTCCAGCGTCACGGGCGACATCGATCAATTCCCGAACCAGCGCCCGCGCCAGGCCCCGTCCGCGATAGTTCGGATGAACAACAATGCTGATCCGGCCAATATGCCGCTTCCAACCGGCCAGTTGCTGGTGTAACGACGCGTCGGCCACGATTCGGCCATCGGCAACGGCTACGATCGGCAGAATTTTTCCGTAATCGATGTGTTGGCACCAGTCGTGGATGACCTGGGGATCGGTGACGCGGTGTTTGAACAACAGCCGTTCCGTCTCGGGAACCGCACAGAAGAATTCGTGGAACGACTTTTCGTCGGACGCTTCCAGCGGACGCAACGTGGCCTCCAGGTTGCCCTTGAGGGTCACGGTCTTCGGATAACGCTCGAGAATGTCGTCCATCTGAGTGCGCCCGCTTCCTAAAGCAAGCTAACGTACCAGAACCCGGTGCAAACATCAAGAGTTAGAGTTGTCACAAATTGTGCGGTGGCTACTGACCCGGGTTTTGGGTGCAATATGGCCGGGACGAGACAGCCGACGCGGTGGTGTCGGTGCAGGTCATGGAGACCTGGTTGACGGCTGCCGCGACGACTCCACCGATGGTTTGCCAGGGACTGTTGGCGTTGCTGCGATACAGCACCTGATAGACGGAGCCGGGTACGGAAGTCCAATTGACGACGAATCCGCCAAGCGGCGTAGCCTGGGTGGCGTTGATCATAAAGATGGATGAGGGATCGGCTGGATTGAGCCCCGCCAGGGACTTGAACTGGTCGTTCTGGCCCGGGCCAACGGTGATCGCATGGGTTCAAGTGGTCAACAGCCGTAGGGACAACGTCAGTGTCAGGGGGTGAGTTTCTTCATGAGGTCAATAGCCGGTCTGGATCTTGTAGAATCGCTGCATCGAGTTGGTTGCCGAGTTGTCCGTACAGGACAACGAGGATTGGCCACTACCGGCGGTGAGTTGGGCGGACGGCAGGTTGCTCCATACGCCACCAGGCGAATCGCTGTACAACACCTGATATGCCTTCCCCGGCACGGACGCCCAGGTGATAGTGTACCCGCCCGTGCCGGTGGCTTGCCAGCTTTGCACAAGGAACCCGATGGCGGGATTCAACCGGTCCAACACTCCGCTGCCGGTGGTATCCACGATGTCAGCGACAGGCACGGCGAGAAACTCGTTCGATTCGATATCGCCGTTCCCGTTGCCCGTTGGGGCCTGTGCAACGAGCGCGCCGCCATTGGTGGTATTGTAAGCAGCGGCGCACAGGTACAGCGTCGAAGGCATGGAACCGAACGCCTGTACCAGATCAATCGTCCCCTGCATTTGACCGGCATTCGTGGAGGCCTTGACCGCCTGGTTGGACGCGCTGGTCACCGTTGTTCCGGTGAGATACTGCCAGCCGACATAGCTGCTCTGGCTTTCGCCGCAGAGCATCACCGTGTTCGTCGGGACCGCGACCATGCCGGCCTTCTGCCAGGGCGCGGCTGATGTGGCCGAACTCAGGACTTGCGTCGAAACCATCACGAAGTGGTCATTATTGGTGTTGCTGCTGGGGTAGTCCCCCGGCGACCATGTGGCGACATACAAGACGGTGCCGCGGACCGCCGCATACAGGGTCATGCCGGGAGAAGTCAGCAGGTATCCGGGATAATTGCTCGGGCTGCTGTTCAGGGCGAAGGCTGGCAGTGGCGCGGCGGGCGTCGTCGCGCAAGCGGAAGATGAGAAGGCCGACGCCCCGCCGCTGTTGGTCGCGGTGATCATGTAACAGTACGTTGTGTTCGGCGTCAAACCGCTGTCCAGATACGAGGTGGCCGACGCGGTGGCGATGGGATTGCCTCCGCGCGTGACAATGTAGGACGTGGCGCCCGTCGACGCCGACCAGGTCACGTTGATTTGGTTCGTGGCCACGGCTGAGGCCGTGACGTTGGTCGGGGTGGGCGGCGGATTGGGCAGCGAATTGGTAAGGGTCGTCGCGCACACCGGGAAACTTTGCGCGGAGAGGCCGGCGGAATTCGAGGATGCGATGGTGTAGCAGTACAGCGTGTTTCCAACCAGCCCGACATCGCTGTATGTGGTTGCCACGGTAGTCCCGACCTGCGTGCCGCTGCGGTACACCACGTAGTCGAGCGTGTCCGACGTGGCCGGCCAGCCGACGTCGATTTCCGACGAGCTGACCGCGGTGGCCGTGACATTCGTTGGCGTGGGAGGCAATTGCGGCGGTGGGCCGCTCGCGACAGTGAACCTGTAGTCCACACCCGAGCCACCATTGTTATCCCAGTCGCCGTTCGAGCAATTATTGGCGTCGCAATCCAGTTGAGTGGCGTTACTGGGAATAGTCGTGGTGTACACCCAATCGTTGGAGGCGGAGTTGAATGTCATGGAACCGTCCGGCGAGACGACCGTGGCCCAGTTGTTCCAACCGAGATGGATGCAAATCTCGCTGGCGCTGGCCAGCGGGCCACCAGCGGGCGTGTACGTAATGGTGACCGGATTGCCCGCCAAGGGAGTCGTCGGGGAAACGCAGAACCGCCCGACACAGCCTGAAGCTCCGCCGCTGCTGCCGCTGCTGCCTCCAGTCGGCATGGGGGCGACATACACGTGCTGGATCGGCGAGTTGTACGTGTTGCCGTAGCTATCGGTCGCGCTGACGTAATAATCAACGTAGGTGTTCGTCAGCCCGGTGATCTTGGCGTAGTAGTAATCGGCAATGTATTTGGGCGGCATCAGCGTGTTTTGCGGCGAGACGGAACGATCGGTCATGGACAGACCAACCCATGGACCCGTGTCCGGGCCGCCCGCGTACGTTTTGAACTCGTCTTTGGTCGGCAGATTGCTGCTGCCATTGGAACGATAGAGCAGGGTCACATTGGTCATGCCCGAAACGTCGTAGGCATAGGTCCAAACCCAGAAATCTGTATTCGTAGGAATGAACTGTTTGTACGAGTATTCCACGCCGAAATTGGTCGTGCCGGGATTGTAAGGATAGCGTTGCGGAATGAACACCGTCGGCGGTGTTGTGTCGAGGGTCGGGTTTGCGGCGAGAATGGAATCGACATTGCGCACCGCGTTGGATTGCGCCAACACAGGACGCCAGCACTCATCCGCGGTGCAGCCGTAATAAACGAAACCACTGTCCAGACTCGCGAGATAGTAATGCCAGCCCAGCTCGACCGGCGAGGGTGTCCCACCGTAGCTGCCCGGGTCGCGAATCTGGTCGATGCGATTTGTGTAGCCATTGAGCGTGTTCTCGATTTGCTGGGCGGTTTTGACCCGATTCTCCGTGGCAATGATGACGCGCCACACATCAGCCTTGTCACTGACGCCGGCGCTCGGATCGACGACGTTGGGGTTGGAATTGGAGATACTGGGCGGCCAGTGCCAGTTGATATAAATCGGCGAACCGAAATCGCCTGCCGCGTTCACCCAGCCGCCATCTTCCACGTGGACGATGTCATTGGTGCTCGGAGGGAACTCCGACAGGAATTCCTCGACCGTGGACGGTTCATAACCGTCACTGACCGCCTCTTGGGCAAACTGCGGAACCCATTGGTTGTAGTAGCTGTAACCGCCGCCCCAGGCATTGTCGCCATCATGTGCCAGCAGAAGAAACGACGGTTTACTGGGATTATTCGCTGCGGCAATGGGCGCCATCAGGCTCAGGTCCCACGTGCTATAACTGTCGTCCCAACTGAGCGCTTGATCGGCCGGGACGACAATGATTGTCGAGGCTTCGCCGGTGGCGGGATCGACGTATCGCGCGTAGTGCATCTGGTACGCGAAAGGCGCCGTGGCCGTGGGCGAGCATCCGACGGAAATACTTCGGGTAGTATAGCTGCTGGTTCCTTGTGCCGGGTTAATCTGGTCGGCCAAGTTCGGAATATCGCAGTTCTCACCACCGGATCCCAGGATCATCACCTGCGGGAAATCGGCGCACGAGCGGGTGAGGTGATTGTTGCCGACGACGCTCCAAGTGATCCCGAGTTTTTGAAGGGTGGGGATGATGCGCTCGCTGAAGCATGTCTCCGCAGGGAAGTAACCACGAGAGATCAAATTTGTCGCGCCAGACCCCCAGAAGATTTGTTGTTGACGCTGATGGATGAGAATATCCATCTCCAAGGTTTCATCACTGACGAACGGGGCGATGCAATGGTGGTACGTGAAGTTCGTCAGGTCCAGGCGCGTCTTGCCGTTGGTGGTGGTCCATGTATGCGCCTGCTGGTCTCCCGAATACCAGGTTGTGCTGTACCCCATGGACGGATCGCCCTGGGCCAGGCTCTGGACGTTCTCCATCAATGCACCCGAGTAGTTTACCTGTGCGCCTGAGTTCGCGTAAGAATTCAGGTCTTGGAGGACCGTATTGGGTTCGCCTTGATACGCGGAGATCCGATCGGCATCGCTGAATACGCTCTCCAAGCTCGTGTCGCTCGGATGGCCGAAACCACTGTTGTCCAATTGCAGGGTGTCCCAGGCATTCTGATAATGGTCAAAAGGATGATTGGCTGGGGCGCGGTCGGGCCAGTAAATCGGCTGGTGCAGGTGCCAGAGCCAACTGGTGTGGACGCTGGTGTTGGCGGTGGCTAACAGGGAAGTCATCTGGAGTACAGCCGCCAGCCAGAGCAAGCTACGGCACGTTGGGTTGCGCAAAGTTTTCAATCGCATCTTGGGGTGCATGTGCAATCGTAAACCGCTTTACTCAAAAAGCCAAAAAAATGAGTCCCGGCATTTTTCCGCCTTACTTCATTTCCGGTCCGTCAGCCCTAGAATATCGGTCAATGACGGCGATTGCAAGCATAATTTGCTGGTCTGGCGGGCCTTCGTGAAGCTAGTCAGGCGCTGGTAGATAGCAAATGGATCAGTATTTCAGCCAGTTCTTGCGCGGCGCGCGACTGCTCAAATTTCCCGAGTTCACGCCTTCGAGTGCGACCCCTTGCAATCATGGCATTTAGCGCAGTTCCCAACGCCTTTGGATCAGCGCAGTCCACCACTTCCCCTTCCGCGCCGTAATGGCTGTGAGAGATCACCCGACAACCCGCCGACAACGCCTCGGCAATTGTCAGCCCGTAGCTTTCATGACGGGACGGGGAGACGAAGATGTCGGCGCGCTGGAGTAGCCCCGCCTTCTGTTCGCCAATCACGTGACCCGTGAACTCCACGCGCGCGGTGTTGACCCTCTCGGCAAGCCGGCGCAGCTTGCGTTCGTATGCGTGCCCTTTCATGTACGCTGC